>CAZKCK010000178.1:0-8496 GCA_964550695.1 uncultured Bacteroidales bacterium
GGCAAAATTTATTTTGGAGGCAGCAACGGATTTAATGCCTTTTTCCCCGGTTATCTGGTTATCAACCATTACCCACCAAAAGTTTATCTGACCGATTTGTTTATATCCAACAAACTGGTGGAAGTGGGTCAGAATAACAGCCCTTTGGAAAAACAGATATTTCTTCTTAAAAAGTTGATCCTGAATAATGAACAATCGAATTTTGAAATTCATTTTTCTGCTTTGGGATTTGTAAATATCGGCAAGTACAAATATTCTTTCTTTATGAAGGGTATTGACGAAACCTGGACAGATTTCAGGGACGTACGCTCAGCAATTTATTCAAATTTAAGGCCCGGGAATTATACCTTTATGGTAAGGGCTGTAAACAATGACGGGATTTACAGCAATGAGCCTACTTCGATTGAAATAAAGATTTTACCTCCCTGGTGGAAAACCTGGTGGGCATATACCATTTATGCCAGTATCATTATGGGTTTGTTATTTTTATTTATAAGAATTAACACCCTTTGGGTCAATGTCAAGCAGCAACTGCTTCTTGAAAGAATTGAGAAAGAGCATATTGAAGAATTAAATCAGTTGAAACTCGGTTTTTTTACCAACATTTCACATGAGTTCAAAACTCCGCTTACGCTTATTTTAGGCCATCTCGATAATCTTAAAAATTCAGGATTGGAAATGAAAAAGGAGACGCTGGACAACATCGAGAAAAATGCCAAACGTCTTTTATTCCTGATCAATCAGTTACTTGAATTCAGAAAGGCAGAGAGCGGGCTCATGAAACTAAGAGCGGCAAAAGGCAATATCATTATGTTGCTTGAGGGGATCAAGGAGAGCTTTGAAGATCTGGCCAAAAAAAAGAGCATCGATTTTGAACTGTCAATTCAGGGTGAAGTACCTGAAATTTGGATGGATGCCGAAAAAATGGAAAAAATTATTTTCAATTTGCTTTCAAATGCATTTAAATATACGGATGAGGGCGGTACGGTTGTTTTGCTTGCAAAAGTTATTGAAATATCAGGGAACAATGGTGGCCATGGCATGAAAAGTTACATCGAAATCACTGTTCGGGATACTGGCATCGGGATAGCCCATGAAGATATAGCACTGGTTTTTGACAGGTTTTACCATGGCATCAAAAAAGCCGGAACTGATCGCAAAATTGATAGTTCAGGCATTGGACTGGCTTATTCAAAGAGGCTTGTGGAATTGCATCATGGTGAAATTACTGCATCAAGCGAATTAGGAAAAGGCTCCTCATTTACAGTTAAATTTCCGGTAGGGAAAAATCATTTGCATGACGATGAAATAAAAGAAGAATCAGGATTTCAACTTAAGATGGATTATGAGGGTCTGGCAGGTGAAATTACTGATTCACAACATGTAACAACAAATCAGACAATTCCCGGCACCAAAGAATCACAGTTACTTGTGGTTGATGACAATCCAGAAGTTTGCAAAGTTATTGCCGAAAAATTCAATCAGTTCTTTAGTGTATATACAGCGGAAAATGGCATGCAAGGACTTGAAAAAGCAAGACAATTTCTTCCGGATATCATCATTTCAGATATAATGATGCCCGGAATGGATGGCATTGAGTTTTGTCAGGCTATCAAAGAAGATATTAAGACTTCGCATATTCCGGTGATTCTGCTTACGGCTAAAAGTGGTGATGAAAACCAGATTATTGTGATAAAAACAGGAGCCGATGCTTATATTTCAAAGCCTTATAATCCTGAATTACTTAAGGTTACGGTTGATAATCTTATCAATAACAGAAAATTACTCAGAAACAAATTTGCCGGACAACCTGAATTTATTCCGGCTGAAGTAGTCAGCAACAAACTCGACGAACAGTTTCTCGTAAAAATTATTAAAATTATTGAAGACGATTCTGAAATGGATACATTGGATGTAACAAAACTAAGCCGTGAAGTGGCCATGAGCAGATCGGTTCTTTACAGAAAGCTCAAAGCAATCACAGGAAACTCCATCCAGGATTTTGTACGTATTGTTAAACTCCGGAAAGCTGCGCGTATGTTGATTGAATCGGATTTACCGGTTTCTGAAATTGCATATTTATGCGGTTTTACCAACTCCAAACACTTCAGCACTGCCTTTAAGAAACAGTTTGGGAAAACACCCAGTGAGTACCGGACCCACGCCTAACAATGAGTTTATAAGAAACCTATTTGAACGGTAAAGAAACCCCCTTTACTGCTTCGCAATGTTAATTTAGCCATGTAAAAAATCTCCTAAATTATGCGAACCAAAGTACGTAGACTTATGATCTGGCAATCGGTACTTTTAATTATGATTGTAGCTATGCTTTTACTAATCATATACTTGTAGCAGTACCACAATTCAATTTGGTAAAAAAAATGAAATTATAATTAATCTGAAATAAATCCCCAAAAAATGAATATCAAATTTTTTCGCAAATTATTAATCGTGCTCTTCTTTGTAACCGGAGTCATTCATTACACAAGCGGGCAGGTCCTGATGTTCGATAATTTTAATTACCCGGCCGGCGATTCAATCATCTGGCACAACTGGTTAACCCAGCAAACAAATACAACAAATGCTATTCTGGTTTCAAATGAAGGTTTGTCATATACAAACTATCCATGCTCAGGAATAGGAAACGGGGCCGCAATCGGGACAACCGGGCAGGATGTTTTCCGGGGATTTGTAAAGCAGACACTTTCAGGCAGTACTATATTTATGGCTTGCCTTGCCAAAGTTACTTCCGGAGCTACAGGTGATGCATTTATTTCATTCAAGGAATCGCCCACTTCACCAACCAATCTCAACTACAGGGGGCGCGTTTATGCCAAAGTTGACGCATCCAACAATGTGTCGTTCGGTTTATCAAAAGGTGCAATCACCGCACCTGCCGTACCTAATTATTCGTCCGCAATCTATAGCCTGAATACCACTTATTTGCTTGTGGTTAAATACAAAATAAATGAAGGCACAACCAATGACAGTGCATATTTGTTTATTAACCCGGTCATCGGAAATCCACAACCTGCCCCATCTGTAATTGCTACTGATATTTCAGCATCAGATGTTGGAATAGGTTCCGTTCTGCTCAGGCAAGGCACAACCGGACAGGCACCTACGGTTATTGTTGATGGCGTGAGGGTTTCAAAAACCTGGCAGCAGGTTCTGAATGTGAGTAATATTGCAACACTGGGCGATTTGAAAGTGGATGGAGTAACTGTAAGTGGCTTTAATCCTGATATAACAACTTATTATGATACAGTTCCAGCAGGTCAAACTTCTGTTTTGGTTGAGGCTACGCCAACAGACTGGGCAGCAACAACGGCAATTACAACTACCAGTTCAATTCCGGGTACTTCTACAGTTGTTGTAACCGCCGAAAACGGTACCACAACTAAAACTTATACGGTTCACCACGCCTACGCTTTTTTCACGATTGATTTAACAGCCACACCAGCAGCCGGAGGAACAGTCACAGGAGGCGGATTGTATGGACAGGGTTTTTCGGCCACAGTCACAGCTACGCCTGCTTCAGGTTACAATTTTGTTAACTGGACTGAAGGTTCTACAGTAGTAAGTTCAAATCCGGTCTATACATTTCCGGTTTCAGTCAGCAGATTGCTGGTAGCCAATTTTGTTCAGGTACTCCAGATTTCCGCTGTTGCTGATCCCGTTGAAGGAGGTTCAATTACAGGAACCGGAACCGTAACCTACGGATCAACCGCAACGCTTACAGCCTCTTCAAATACCGGTTATAACTTTATCGAATGGTCAGAAAACGGGAATCCATTGGGTACCAACCCGGTTTTAGTACTGACAAATATAACTGCGAATCATAGCGTGGTAGCACATTTCATGTTACAGACGCTTTCAATCACCACTTCGGCCAACCCTACAAATGGAGGAACTGTTACTCCTTCAACTACAATAAGTTATGGCTCTGATTTTACAATTAATGCGTACCCGAATACAGGCTACATTTTTGAAAACTGGACTGAGAACGGAAATATTCTGGGAACGGATCCGGTACTTGTACTCCTGAATGTAACCACTGACCACAATATTACAGGAAATTTTATTGAAAGTGTTAATACGTTTACTGTTACTGCATCGTCTAACCCGCCTGAAGGTGGATCCATCACCGGTGCCGGTAATGTTACATTGGGTGGAAGCATTACGCTTACAGCAACTGCAAATCCGAACTTTATCTTTATTGACTGGACCGAAAACGGAAATATTCTCGGGACTGATCCTCAGATTACCCTTTCAAATGTCTCTGCAAACCATATTCTTGTTGCAACTTTCCTTTCAAATGTAGGCATACAGCATGTTGATTCTGATATGTTGAAAATATTCCCAATTCCGGCCAATGACCATATTTGCATTGAATCAGCTTCTGAAATCAAATCTTTAAACATATATAATTCAGCAGGTACTGAAATAAGCATAAATAATTCCCTTTCAGGCAAAATTAATATCAACACATCAACCTGGCCCAAAGGACTATATGTATTCATTATAAGAACTTCATCCGGTATTTTGAGCAGAAAAGTATTGGTAAATTGATTCTTCCGGTTTCATTTTTTTGGTTAGTAAATTTAAAGTTGCGAAAAATCCCGGGGAAATCCGGGATTTTTCAATTATAACCAGCAACTGTGGCTATTGGACACATAAGAAACCTAAATGAACTGCAAAGAAACCCGGCATATCGCCAAGTGTTATACTTTTATATCGTCAATATTCTGGCCTTTGATTTATTCGAAATTTATCAAAACAAACCTTAAAAATCAGATAAATAATAATACATCATTTATAATCATTTAATTATGAAAAAACATCTACTCCTTCTTACTGCAATTCTCCTTGCATTTTTTACACCATCTATCGTCAAAGCACAGACCTTTCATTTTCAGGAAGGTTTTGAATTGAACACACAACCAACCGGATGGCTTACCACGAATGTTACATGGTCAACTACACACAACAACGGCCTTTATCCCGGAACCTATTCCGTCAAACTAAAACCGAATGAATCCTTTTTAATGATTAAATCCCTGAATACGGCTGATATTCTTCAATTTTATGTAAAAGTCCGTGATACAGCTACCGCCAGCGATTTTCATCTGTTTATCGAAAAATCATATGATAAAGTTATCTGGACCGAAATTGGAAAAGATCCATGCAATATGGAAAATGATTCCATTTTTCAATTGGTTAATCTGTCAGTAAACGATCCTGCCACCGAATTATATATACGCTTTAGAGCTGCTTCTGTAAATGGCACCAATGTATTGGGACTCTGCTATATTGATGATGTAAGTGTTACAAAGCTGGCGGTTGCTCCCAATGATGCTACTTTAAATGATCTGTCGTACAATAGTTTAACCGTGGAAGGATTTACGGCTTCCAATCTTACTTACAATGTTGAAGTGCCCTATTATGTAGAACAGATTACCATGGCCGGAGTTGCCAACAATCCGGCTGCCACCCTTTCAATAACCAACCCCACCAACCTCAGGGGCTATGAAGCCGACAGAACAGGTACCGTGCAGGTAACTTCACAGGATGGAACTGTAGTTAAATCCTATAAAATTGTTTTTACAGTTTCTGATTATATTTTCAAGGTTGGATTTACTACCACTGGTGATGGAGTGATGCCTTTACCCGGCTGGAGCGGCGGGTATACCTATACTTCAACTACTATCCCTATGGGAAATCACGACAAATTTCCCGGTCCGGCAGCAATGAAATTTATGCGCGGACAACCTGATAAAATCGGTTTCCTGATTACTGCCAAATATATAAAAGTTGATACTTTAACATTCTATTTAGCCGTTGATCAACCTGATGGCGTTGAAAATCTGTTGGTTGAAAAGAAAGTTCTTGGAGGCGTAAACATCATACTGGGCAATATTGCATCGTCTGATATGACCGGTGAATGGCAGAAATTCAGTTACTTTATTGGCGAAACCGACAGCACCCAAATCGTATTCACACCAACCTTAACAGCTGAAGGATTAACGCGCATATGGATTGACGACCTTTCATTAAAAGGCAAAAAAGTCAGCGGACTGGCCATACCTGAAAATAGCCAGGAAACCAATTTCAGTATTTATCCCAATCCGGCAAGCGATCTCCTGAATGTTGAATTACCTCATAACAGTTACAGAAATTTGACAATTATCGATTTAACCGGAAGGATCATCCTTGCTAAAGAAACCAATCAACCTATTGTCACTTTAGATATCAATAATTTACAAAAAGGTATCTACATTATTAAAATAAATGGCCCTCATAAGTCATTGACCCGGAAATTTATTAAAAACTGATGTTTAGCGAGAGCTGTCCGCAAAAAACGGATGGCTCTTTTTTTTTGAATATCCCGCCAAATATCAAGAAATTCAGAGTATAATAAACATATCAGATTATGCGTCAGACATTTGATAAAAATGGACAAACTGTATGTATAAAAACCGCCAGATGAATAGACCATCCTTTGCCATCCTGATACTTCTTGTCTGCCTCACATTCACAGCAAGGAGTCAGTCTCAACTGATCCAGAATGTTTATAACCGTGAGGTTGAATCTCTGAACGGTAAGTGGCATTATATAGTTGACCCGTATGAAATGGGTTATTATGATTATCGTTCCATTCCATACGATCAGAATCCCAAACCTCAGGACAGGGCATTTTTCACCAATACCAAACCTAAAGACAAGACGGAACGTATTGAATACGATTTTGATAAATCCCCTACCCTGCTTGTACCCAGAGATTGGAATACGCAGAAAGAGAATCTGTTTTATTATGAAGGCACCATCTGGTATAAAAAATCATTTGATTATAAAGTTAATACACCGGGGAACAGGTTGTTTGTACATTTCGGAGCCGCCAATTACAGGGCTGATGTTTACCTGAATGGCAAAAAACTTGGGATGCATAAAGGCGGATTCACCCCTTTTAACTTTGAGATTACCAACATTGTTAAAGAAAAAGACAACTTTCTGATTGTAAAAATCGACAACAAGCGCAAAGCTGATGAAGTGCCCACACTCAATACCGATTGGTGGAATTATGGCGGTTTAACCCGTGATGTTCAGTTGGTTGAAACTCCGGAGACCTTTATCAGAGATTATTTTATCCAACTGGAAAAAACATCAGCTAAACACATTAAGGGCTATATCACGCTGGATGGAAGCAATATTGCAGGCAAAGAAATTAATCTCAGTATCCCTGCGCTTAAAATCAAAACAACCATGGTAACCGATGCCAAAGGAATGGCAATAGTGGATATCACAGCTTCCGGTATCAGACTATGGTCACCTGATGACCCGTTTTTATATGATGTTGAAATACAGACTACCACTGACCATATTGCTGATAAGATTGGGTTCAGAACCATCGAAACCCGCGGTACTGACATTCTGATCAACGGAAAATCAGTCTTCCTGAAAGGAATATGTATGCATGAAGAAAACGCAATAAGGGGCGGCCGGGCTTATTCACGCGAAGATGCCCAGATGTTGCTGAACTGGGCAAAGGAACTGGGCTGTAATTTCGTACGACTTGCACATTATCCGCACAATGAGAATATCATTAGACTTGCCGATGAAATGGGGATATTTGTATGGGAGGAAAATCCTGTGTACTGGACAATACAATGGACCAATCCAGAAACTTTTGCCACTGCCTCCAATCAACTTAAGGAGGTTATTTCAAGAGACAAAAACCGTGCTTCTGTTATCATTTGGTCGATGGCTAATGAAACACCGGTAAATGAAGACAGAATAAATTTCCTGCATAAATTGTCAGATACTGCCCGGTTTATGGATAATACCCGTCTGATAAGTGCTGCGCTTGAACAACATGCCACAAAAGAAAATGAAATGGTGCGGACAATAACCGACCCTTTTGCTGAATATGTTGATATTGTGAGTTTTAACGAATACATTGGATGGTATGACGGCCTACCTGATAAATGCCACAAAATACAATGGCTGATTGATTTGAATAAACCGGTGATCATTTCTGAACTGGGTGCCGATGCCCTCGGAGGATTGCATGGCGATAGCCTGACCCGATGGAGCGAAGAGTATCAGCAGTATTTTTTTGAGGAAAACCTGAAAATGGTAAGCAATATCCCGCAGTTAAGGGGTATAACACCCTGGATTCTGGTTGATTTTCGTTCACCCCGACGTGTATTACCGGTAATTCAGGATGGTTGGAACCGTAAAGGGCTGATTTCAGAAACCGGCAACAAAAAGAAGGCCTTTTACACTTTAAAGAATTTTTACAAACGAATGACTAAAAAAAATGATTAAACCGGGATTTGAAGATTTAAAGGATAAAACCGTAGTAATCACAGGCGGTGCAGGTGTAATAGGTACAGCCATTGCCACCGGCCTCGGAATGCTTGGTATGAAAACAGTAATCCTGGATATAAATCCGGAAGCTGCTCAAAAAACCGCATCGGAAGTTGCCGAAAAAAC
>CAZKCK010000179.1:0-8414 GCA_964550695.1 uncultured Bacteroidales bacterium
TTGCGAGATTTGCCTTCATGGCTTCGTCTCTTGATCTGATGATTTCTTCTTCAGCTCTTTTAATCTCCAGTATATTCATTTCGAGGCGTTTGTTGGCTTCACTAAGTTCCAGGGTTCTTTCTTTTACTTTTATCTCAAGGTTTGCATTGAGATCATTGATTTTCTTTTCGGCAATTCTCCGTTCTGTAATATCTTCTTTTACTGCAAGATAATGAGTTATTATACCAGTTTCACTGATAACAGGGCAAATTGCTGCCGATTCCCAGAAAAGCTCACCGTTTTTTCTTTTATTATGAAAAACCCCTTTCCATACATTGCCCGACCTGATGGTTTTCCAGAGTTGTTCATATTCACTGAATGTCATTTCTCCTGATTTCAGCATCCGCGGATTCTGACCAACCAACTCAGCAAATGTGTACCCGGTAAGTTCACATGCTTTTGGATTTGCATATTCAATGGTTCCTTTCAGATCGGTAATAATAATATTGACCGGACTTTGTTCTACAGCTTGCGAGAAAATTTTTAGTTCTTTGCTTTGCCTGTGAAGTTTTATATGCATCCTTACCCGTGCCTTGACTTCTTCAGCCTGAAAAGGTTTGGAAATATAATCTACTCCGCCCAAGGTCAAGGCCTTTACGATATCAACCTTTTCGCCAAAAGCGCTGATGAAAATAACCGGTATATCTTTTAAACCGGGGTTTTCCTTTAAGCTGCGGCAAACTTCAAAACCATCCATCCCCGGCATCATAATGTCGAGCAGGATCAGGTCGGGTTTCTCCTTTTCAACTGCCTGCAAGGCCAGTTTTCCGCCCGGAACCGGACGCGTTCTGTATCCTTCAGGTTTTAACATGTCGTCAAGCAATTTAAGATTTGCAGTTATATCGTCAACTATAATGATGTTGGCGACGTACTGTCCGGAATTATTGTTGGTAGGCATTTTCAGTTTCTTTTGTCAAATAATTGTTGAAAATAAACATACATGTAATCGCAATCAGAACCATCAAATGCTTTGAAACATCTGTATGATCAGCATCCATACCTTTGAAGTGTTTTTCATTTGCTCTTATCTGTCCATTCATCTACCACCTTCAAAAAAGCCACGATATCGATGGGTTTGGTCAAATAATCACTGGCACCACCTAGTGAAAGTTTTTCAACTTTATCGGGCATGGCATCGGCACTGACTATTACAACCGGAATAGCACTTGTTTGCACATCTGCCTTCAGGTTATCCAACACTTCGCTGCCATGTATGCCGGGCAAATCGAGATCGAGCAAGATTAAAGCAGGCTTGTAATCAATTGCCAGTTTCACTGCATTTTCACCATACATATTTGTAATTAACTTGATTTTTGGCCGGTATGTACCCATAATTCCTTCTACCAGTTCAATACCGGGAATATTATCTTCTATGTATAAGATGGACAGGGGTTTTTCAAGTTCGGGATTACCCACGGTGTGTTCATTTTCAGATTGAATCCCTGATTCTTTATTTGCACCGGCTAAATCACTTGGATAATTAACAATGCCGTTGGTTTTGGCTTGATGGTTTAAGTGAAATGCTACCGATGGCAGTTCAATCCAAAAAGTATTTCCAACACCCGGAATACTTTCCACGCCAATAGCTCCATGCATGGCATCCATCAGTTTCTTCACCACAGTGAGGCCAAGGCCGCTGCCTGTGGTTTCTGTTTTTTCGGCTCCAATACGTTCGAAGGGCTCAAATAATTTCTGAATGTTTTCAGCAGAAATGGCCTCACCGGTATTGGTTATCGAAATACGCAGCGGCGTGATACCGGCTTCGTTTATTGGCATCTTTCTGGTTTTTATCCGCACCAGTCCGCCAATCGGGTTGTATTTGATGGCATTGCTCATCAAATTCAGCAGCACCTGTTTCAACCGTTGATTGTCGGCTTCAGCATAAAATTGGTCAGCAGGCTGATTTTCGAATTCGAGCGTTAATTGTCGTTCAATAATTTGTGGCTGAATGCTATCAGTTATTTCATTGATAATCTGCACCAGATTTACAGGTTCAATAGCAAGCTCAAGCTTTCCGGCTTCAATGCGTGAAATGTCGAGGACCTCGTCAATCAGTTTGAGCAAATACCTACCGGAGCTCAGAATATAGTTAACGCCCTTCTTTTGACGGGTATTCAGTTCGCCCATATCCATCAGTTGTGCAAAACCCAGAATAGAGTTCATGGGTGTGCGCAACTCGTGGCTCATGCGCGATAGAAATTCACTCTTGGCCTGATTTGCTTTTTCCGCTTCACTTTTGGCTTTTAATAGGGTTTCCTCATCTTGTTTACGTTGACTAATATCTGTTACGATGCCATTAAAAATCAATTCACCATTTGCATGCGAAGGGGTGGAATTACCTGCAAACCAAATTATTTCACCTGTAGGCTTTTGCATTTTCCCTTCAAACTTCCATTCTGATGCTTCTCTGACCGACTTTAGAATTGATTCTCCAAAACCCAGTTTGTATTCGGGAAGAATTAAATCAATAATACGCTCCAGAAATCCATCAATATCAGGATTTATCCCAAGTATTTGATTGGACATTTCACTTACAAAATAAAATCCCAAATCACCATTTGGTCTTGCATAAAACTGATAAACAACACCCGGAACGTGTCCGGTCATCTCGTTCAGCAGCTCTTCGCTGGTCTTGAGGGCCTTTTCGGCTTGTTTCCGCCCGGTGATGTCTTCAAAAATATAAAACCTGCCATAATACTCGTCATTTTCGCATCTGATCTGGGTAGAAAAACGACGAACAGTCCGGTGATCGGTAAATGGAATCTCATCTTCCAAAACAATGCGGTTTCCTTCACTCTGGAGCGGCTTACATGATTCGGCAAATGCCGGGATATCAGCCAGCACAGGCAGGCAATAAGGAATAATATCGTTATTTTTGAGTTCACCTCTAAACATTTGATCCTCTATTTGCTCGATTTCCCAGATTTGACAGAAACGGTGATTAAAATACAAAATATCATCTGTACGGTTATCAACCACCAAAAACCCCAATGGCGATGAGTTTGACATCAGTTCCAAAAGCGTTTTATTCCAAAGAAGCGCTTCTTCTGCCTTCTTGCGTTCAGTGATATCCAAATGTGTACCTGACATCAGGACCGGCTTGCCAAACTCATCCCATTCATGAACTTTTCCACGGTCCAAAACCCATACCCATTCGCCATTTTTATGCTTCATCCTCGATTCGCATGAATAATAGTCAGACCCGCCTGTAAAATGATTTTCAAGCAGTTCGTCTGACTTTTTTAAATCCTGAGGATGAGAAAAATTCCGCCAGGTTTCAATACTTACAGGTGAGATTTCAGCCAAAGTATAACCTATAATTTTGGCCCAGCTATCATTAAAAATAGTTTCGTCGGTCTGTACATTCCACACCCAGGTACCGGCATTGGTGCCCTTGATAATGTCGTCGAGCCGGTTCTTTTCATGGTCGAGTGCCTGCTCAATCACTTTTCGGGCTTCAACCTCGATTGTCAAATTAGCATTGGTTGCAGCCAATTCTGCAGTTCTTTGCTGTATTTTTTGTTCAAGATTTGAATTCAGCTCACGTATTTCATTTTCAATTTTCTTCTTATCGGTGATATTTCTGATGAGCGCCAATACCTGGCTGGAAGCAAATGGCACCAAACGTGCCTCAAAAAACTCTGTTCGGTTATTCACCACAAAATCATATTCAAAAGTGATTAACTTTTTTTCAAGAATGCATTTATCAATTTGATACAGATGCCTTTGTGCTTCTTCAATCCCAAAAATATTACTGATATTACTGCCAATAATATTTTCCACTGAACTTAACAATTGATCCGGTGATGAGGCATAAACTTCATGGTAAGTGCCTTTTTCGTCAATAACAAAAATCATATCTGGATTGGCCTGAATAATGGCATTTAACCGCTCATTTTGCTGTTGTATTTTTTCTTCGATAATCCTTTTTTCTGTAACATCAAAAATAACCCCACTTATCGCAACCACCTGATCTCCATCAATTAACGGAACAATATTGTTTTGCAGCCATATTACCTGACCATCTGGGCGAACCATCCGGAATTCGAACGTTACAGCCTTTTTATTCCTTTGTACTTCATCAACTTTTTCGTTAACAAGAAAAACATCATCAGGATGTACCATATTGAAAAAAAAGTCGATGGTAACTTCTTTTTCAAAGGGTTGCATTCCGGCTAACAGGTAATTATTTTTTGACCAGGTGTATTTACCTGTGATTAGATTAAATTCCCAGCTTCCCATTCCGGCGATCTCCTGGGCATAATTCAGATTTTCTTCGCTTTGCTTCAGCGCTTTTTCTGATGCAAAACGATCGGTGATATCTGTTACCGTTGCCGAAGTATACTGTGGAACATTTTGATTGTCATAAATAACGGAAGTATTCATGAGGGTTGGAAAAGGCATGCCATCTTTCTTTACATGCCACACTTCCTCTGCAGCAAACCCGCCTTCGTTTATAAGTCTTTCCAACAATTTACCAATATTTGGAAGATGCTCATCACTATGAAAAGTCATGATGCTCTTGCCAATAAGCTCCTCCTTATCCCAACCATGCATATCCGCCATTGATTTGTTTACATAAACCAATGTCCCATCCTGTGAAGCAATGGCTGCTCCATAATTTGCCTGATCGGTAATTGTTTTAAACTTACGTAATTCTTCTTCGGCTTTTTTACGGTCGGTAATGTCGCGCTGGACATACAGAATATTTGCAGGCTTCCCTTCTGAATCATACAAAACGGTTGAATTGAGTTCCGCATAAAACCTGCTTTGATCTTTTTTGATGGCCAGATATTCTGTCATCTTATTTTGAATCATGCCTGAACGCAGGTTTTGAACATTTTCAATCAACATTTTATGATTGGAAGGATCAATAAAATCGAAGACTGACTTGCCCATAAAATCATCCTTTTCCAGGCTGGTATAACCGTACATCATGGCCAATTTATCCGACACCAGTTGCAGTTTGCCATCTAATGAAACCATACCTATTCCATCGGGAGAAGCGGCTACAATGGCTTCCCATTTCTGGCTGCTGACGCGCAAAGCTTCCTCAGCCTGCTTACGTTCAGTGACGTCGGTAATTAAAGCATGCCGTGCACTCTTGCCATTAAAAATCAGTGATTGTGCCGTAATTTCAATAAGAATTAATTCTTTGTTTTTTTTGAAATGTGTCCAAACAGCCTGAGAATTCTGGTTGTTTTTGGATAGTTCAACATCTTTCACCAATGCTGGGATGTCTTCTGCAGGACGAATATCCTTTAAAGTCATACTTAAAAACTCTTCTCTCGTATAACCATAATGCGTTATTGCAGCCTGATTTACTTCAAGAAAATCAAGGGTTTCAACGTCATAAATCCACATGGGTTGTGGGTTGTTGTAAAACAACAGACGGTATTTTTCTTCACTTTCGCGCAGGGCTTCCCCCGCCCTCTTACGTTCGCTTACATCGCGGATGGTTCCGGAAATTTTTACAAACTTACCTTCAGCATCAAATAAAAGACGCGATGAAACAGCACAAGGTATCACCGAACCGTCTTTGTTCTGCAGCATCAGTTCATAATCCGTTACGCTTCCTTGTTTGGATAATGCAGTAAAAAAGGAATTACGGGCATCAGGATCGGCATAAATCCCCACAAATGATTTCCCGAGCATTTCTTCGCGTGTGTATTGTCCTTTTGATAAAGTAATGATGGAGGGACTGACTTCAAGCAGGGTTCCATCAGGAGATGCCTCGTAGTAAGTATCCTGCATGGTTTCGAAGATGTTTCTGAATTTCTTCTCACTTTCCTGCATAGCCTTCTCAGCCTGCTTTCGTTCTGTCAGATCACGCACAATAAAGATCAGCCCGGTGGGATTGCCTTCTGTATCCCTGATAAACTCGGCATTTACTTCAATATCAAAAATACTTCCATCGCTGCGGATGCCCTGCGACTCAATAGCTTTGGTCTGTCCTCCGTGAAACATCATGGCCACAATTTTCATTGCCTCATCCTGTTTGTCAGGTGCAATAAATTCGTTAATATGGCGGCCAACAATTTCTTCAATCCGGCTATAGCCAAACATACTGCATGCTTCGTGTGAAACCATCAGGATACGGCCTTCCAGATTTGCAATGGTGATATCATCGGGCGAAGAGTGGAGAATGGTACGATAAAGTGCTTCGCTCTCTTTCAGTGCTTTCTCAACGTGTTTCCGTTGCGTGATGTCGTCAATGCTTGATAATATGCATTTTTCATTCTTAATCTGTATAATCTGAGCCGAAAACAACCCGCTACGGGTTTCTCCCGATTTGATATTAAACTGAAATTCTTTACCGGTAATTTCATTGCTTTCCATCAGCAATTGAAGCATCCGGTTTCTATCCTCTGCATTCGTCCAAAGGTTCAACCTTATCGCTGAATCATTCATGGCTTCTTCGCGGCTGTATCCCGATATTGCTGTAAATGCTTCATTAACTTCAATAATTTTCCCGTCAACTACTCTTGAAAGAATCATTGCATAAGGCGATGTATGAAAGGCTTTGGAATATTTTTCTTCACTCTGATGCAGGCTTTCCTGTTCTGTTTTAATGCGGGTTACGTCGGTCATGGTTAAAAAACACTGTTCACCCTGGCCGGCAGCAATTCCCGAAAACTGAACATATACCGGCAAATTGTCATTTGTTACCAGAGTTACTTCGCAGGTTTCATTGGTTTTGGTTGTAAACACCTTCTCCAAAAAGCGATTAAATTCCGGTTTTGTTTCATCTGAAATAAAAATACCGATTCTGTGGTTTTTAATTTGAGAGCGGTTTTTCCCCAGCATTCGGGCTCCGGTAAGGTTTAGCTCAAGAATTATTCCTTGACTTGAAATTGCAAAATAGCCCGAGGGAGCAAAATCGTAAAGTGCGGTGAATTTTTCCGTTTCAAGGTCAGCTTGTTCCTTCGCCCTGATAAGTTCATCATTTTGCAATTCAAGTTCAATCTGATGCACCTGCAACTCGTGAATTAGCTTCAGGATGTCGGCATCAGTAGCATCGGCAATATGTGCCATGTCAGGATAGGTGCTGAGCAGATACTCTGCCTGCTGGCGAAGGTTTCCGGCTTCGGGTTGATGCTTTCTTTTCATAACGGACTTATTAACTGATATAATTTTCGATGCTGCTTATACTTTACTTATTGCCTGTGAACTCATCCACCACTTTAAAAAACGATGCAATGTCGAGCGGTTTAGTCAGATAACCCCTGGCCCCGGCCTTCATCAGCCTGGCTATTTGCTGAGGCATGGCATCTGCACTTATAACAACTACCGGTATATCACGTGTTTTTTTATTGGAAAGAATTTGCATCAAAACATCAATGCCGTGAATGTCAGGCAAATCAAGATCCAGAAAGATCAGATTAGGCTTATGGCTAAGCGCCAGCTTAACGGTATTCCTGCCATACTTGTTGGATATAAGCCGAATGTTTGAGCGCTGGGATGTAAGAATCTGGTCAACAAGCTCTACATTTGATTCATTGTCTTCGATGTAAAGAATTGTTCCTGTTTTATTTGAATCTTGTAATTTATCACTCACCGTATCAGCACTTTTTTTCGAAATTTCAAGATAATTATGACTATAGGGAATTTCAATCCAGAATGTACTGCCTTCACCCGGTTCGCTTTCAACATTTATACTTCCACCAATAGCATCCATAATCTTCTTAACCACAGCCAATCCCAGACCTGAACCTTCGGTTTCGGTTTTTTCGGCTCCAATCCTTTCAAAAGGAACAAACAATTTCTGAATGTCGGATTTTGCAATTCCCATACCTGTATCGGCAACTGAAATCCGTACAAAAAAGCCGGAACTACTTTCAGGCATCAATTCTGCCTTAATAAATACCGTGCCTCCTATGATATTGTATTTGATGGCATTGTTGAGCAAATTCAGCAGAACCTGTTTAAGTCGCTGGCGGTCAGATACCACAAAAAGCTGACCTTCCTCCGCTGAAACGAGCTCCATGGTTATCTGCCGCAAACCGGCAAGGTATTGCATTGAATCAATGATCTCGGCAATCAATCCTTTGATGTTAACAGGTTCAGGAACGAAGGAGATCCTGCCTGCCTCAATACTCGAAATATCGAGCACTTCATTGATTAATTTGAGCAGGTGTTTTCCACTGTTCATTATATGGTTGACGCCCTTTTTCTGCATGGCACTCAGTTCACCCATTTCAAGCAATTGCGCAAAACCCAGAATTGAATTCATAGGTGTACGTAACTCATGGCTCATACGTGAAAGGAATTCACTTTTGGCATGATTGGCTTGCTCGGCTTCGTTTTTGGCCATTAATAATTCTTCTTCAGCCCGTTTGCGTTCCGTTATGTCGTGATAATTCAGCAAAACACCG
>CAZKCK010000180.1:0-8323 GCA_964550695.1 uncultured Bacteroidales bacterium
GGCTTGTTGACAAGCTCGAAAGCCGCGGACTGGTTAAAAAACACAGCGAAGGCAGGATCACGATGATTTATCCGACCCCGGCTTCCGTTGAAATGAACGATGCTATAAAAGCAGCCTGGTATAAGCTCTATTTGAGGTTTACCGGTGTTCTCGGGGAGGAAAATGCACGTCTGCTGACCGGAAATGTATTCCAATCTGCAATTAAACTGGCATCAAAATAATTTTTTTTATTTATTAATTGTATATACAAATATTTATTATCTACAAATTCACATCAATATGAAAAAGTACGTAATCACCGGAGCCACCGGAAAAGTTGGAAAAATCGTTGCAACTGAATTGCTTGCAACAGGACAGAACGTGACCGTCATTGCCCGCAATGCCGGAAAATTAAAAGAGCTGGCCGACATGGGAGCTATTGCAATGGCCGGCGACTCCTACGACAGGGAATTTCTTACGAAGGCTTTTAAAGGTGCCGATGCGGTATTCTGCCTTGTAATGCCCGACATGTTTGCAACCGATGTACTCAAAGAGCAAAAACAGATTGCCGACAACTATTTTGAAGCGGTGAAAGCCAACAATGTTCCCAACGTTGTATTGCTCAGCAGTGTAGGTGCTCACCTTCGCAAGGGTGCCGGAATCGTGGACGGGCTCGGCTACATGGAAGAGCTGTTTCTTGGGCTGAAGGAGGTAAATGTGCTGAACCTGCGTCCCACCTACTTTATGGAAAACACCCTGGGCCTGATCGGAACCATTAAGCAAATGGGCATTGCCGGTACCCCTGTAAGTGCCGGTCAGAAGTTCCCGATGGTAGCTACCAGGGACATCGGTGCAGTTGCTGCAAAACGTTTGCTGGACCTTCATTTCATAGGCAATACCATAGAATATGTGCTGGGTCCCCGCGACATCAGCTATACGGAGGTTACTGCCATTGCCGGGAAGGCAATCGGGAAGCCTGAACTCCAATACATGCAGTTCCCTTATGAGGACGCAAAAAAAGGGATGGTGGCATCAGGATTTTGCGGCGAAGATGCTGCCCGGTTGATGGTCGACCTTGCCAAAGCCATTAACGATGGCACCCTGCTGAATGCGCATCAGCGAACCGAAGCGAACTCGACTCCGACAACCTATGAAGAGTTCTCACAGGTTTTTGCATGGGTGTTTCAGCAAAGCTAACCAGCAAATCGTTTGATTTTATTGAATTTGTTGCCAAGACCTTCCGTGATTTTATTCCCGGAAGGTCTTGTGGTTTTATCCCTATTGACACCGACTATAAAATCCGGAGCGATCACGCTGATGTTTAATGAATTAACAGTAATGACTGGTTTGTTCAGAAACAGGAATCGGGTTCCTGTGTTATTCATCCTTAAAAGTGGCCTGATTTCGTCAGGAATCGTTGGAGTAATTGGAACAATTTTTGTAAAATCCCGATTTGTGCTATATTCGCAACTCATTTACAAGCGAAACAATTAAGTTCATTTTAACAATAACCAAATCACCGATTTTATGAAACGTATTTTACTGTTTTTACTCGCTTTAACATTTACCGGCATGGTAAATGCCCAATTTACCAACCTTATTTTCTTTACCGAACAAGGCGAACGCTTTCAGGTGATCCTGAATGGATTGCTGCAAAATTCAAGTCCTGAGACGAATGTTAAAATTACCGGACTCCCCGCACCCAGCTATAAACTGAAGATTGTGTTTGAAGATCAGAAACTTGGCGAAGTTGATAAAACAATGTATATTAATCAGGGAGCAGAAATTACTTATGCAATCCGTCAAAATAAAAAAGGCGAATATATTGTCAGATACCAGAATGAAGTGCCGATAGCACAGGCACCTCCTCAAATCCAGGCCCAACGGGTTATTGTATATTCGGAAGCGCCTGAAACTGTGAGCACAACTACAACCACTACTACAACTTCCAATGGCAATAATGCTGCCGGTATGGGTATCAGTATCAACGACCCTGATGTGGGTGCCAATGTAAATGTAAACTTTAATCTGGGCAATATGGGCGTACAATCATCATCCACCACCACTACTACCACCACCACAACATCATCGCTGGGCTATTCGCAGACATCGGCTGGCACAGGCACTTACAGCGACCCCATTCTCGTTGAACATGAAACATATGTTATGCCCGGTTACAATGGCCCATACGGTTGCCAGTGGCCCATGTCGCCTCCTGATTTTGAGCAGGCTAAACGCAGTATAGGTTCAAAGGATTTTGAAGACAGCAAACTTACCATTGCCAAACAGATTATCAGCACAAACTGCCTGCTCAGCTCTCAGGTAAGGGAAATCATGCTTATGTTTTCGTTTGAGGATTCACGCCTTGCATTTGCCAAATATGCCTATGGTTACACGCTCGATCTGGGTAATTATTACAAAGTGAATGATGCTTTTACTTTTGAATCAACCATTGATGAGTTGAACGAATATATACAAAACTACCGCCGGTAATCGCAAGTTTAGTGAATATTTAATTTTCCGGAATTATTACTCGTAAAGTAGTTTTGGATTCGCCTGGCGGCAATTCATGTCATGCTGTTTGTACAATCATAAATTCTTCTTCGGATACGCTTTCAGTGTTGTATTGAAAAAAGTTCTAAGTTTGTTGTATAGTAATCAGTTCAAAACATGACGAAGCATCCGCCTTTAAAGAGTACGGGATTATTTTCGGATATACGGTTTTTCCTTTTGGATAAACCCAAAATTGCCACCGGAATAAAGTTTCGATCAGAAGAAGAAAGGGAATTGTACTCCAAAAGCATCCTGCAGCGTACAGGAATTGGTGTTGACATGTACCGGGTGTTGAATATTCACCGCATTGGCATTGAAGTCCCTGCAACATTTGTATTTGAGGAATTGCTGAAGTGGAACGGAGATTCAAGCTGCTGGCCAAATCATATTGCAAAGCTTACTTTAAAGGATGGTCAACTCAACAATATTAAAGTAAACCTTTTTGGATGGCCCAAAGATCCATTCTCACCAAAAAAGGGTTTAACGGGTTTATTGCCTTTTCACCTGTTCAATATGAATGCGATTAACATACAATATACACCGGCCCCGTTTGATTTTGATAATGCCAGGTATCTTTTGTACAAATGCAGCGGAGGTTATCCCATCGGGGTTTTTTCAATGTATGTTCGTTCATCTATTCCTGAACGTGGTGAAAAAGAAATGACACAGCTATTTATGATGGTTGGGTTTAATTTTTATGGCAACAAAACACTAACAAAACTGAATATCATCAACAAAACCTGGGAAGCTATCCATAACAGGGCAACGGCTCATATCATGAACAGGTTTAAACAACTGTGCGAGTGGCGCTTCGAGAAATTTGTGAACGGATAATCTATTCCAATAAATTCCGGAATTCTTAGCCAAAAAATGATTTGTCTGATTGTATGGTTATTAATAACCAGCAGGTAATCAGTTTTTTACGTATGAAACAAATTCAGTGGTATCATATGGTTTTATCAAAAATTTATCAATTGCATTTACCGGAAAACGATTGGCCGGTTTTTCCTGCGCATAATTCAGATCTCTTCAATTCCGAAGGTATTCAAGATAAAATGCCCGCATTGATCTGATCAACAATTCATAACGTAGATACATATATTTAAAAATATACCATATTAGTCACGTATGCACCGAACAGAAAAACCATAGGAACGATCGTATTCGGTAGTGATTACACCGGCGGTATTGAAACTAAGTTTTCTGATATAGGAGTCTGATGTTGAACTGACCCAGGATGATGTCCACCAAAAACCATTATTATATTCTGAACTGAAATATCCATCCAGTCCGCGAAGGCCGGCCGGGAGACCCGTGAACCCGCTGGTATTTGTTGCACCGGTGTTTGGCGCATACCAATGGACTGTACCCGCTTCTTTCATTTTACCTCCGGCAATGCTGGACCCTCCCAAATAATCAGACAGCGTTGTGAATTCTGCATTCGTTGGTAAATGCCATCCCTGTGGGCATATCCCTTTTGTTCCCGGCGAATAATCATATTGCATCATTTCATTCCATTGGTATAAACCTCCAAAAGTTGAGCATTGGCCTGCATCGTTGTAGGGGCAATACTTATCTATCTGACCATTATCGGTCTGATTCGTTGCTCCATTAATCAAATTTCCAACATTAAGATTTTGTGCCATCCAGCATTGCGTTCCAATCTGAACGGTTTGATAGAGTTGTCCGTCACGGCTATCCGGGAATGCAGTTCCGCACACAAAAGGTGTGATGGAGGAGGCATCATAGGCTACTCTCTTCCATTGATTTGTGGATGATGTGTACACATACAGATGTTCGTCAGTGGTATTATACACAGTTAACCCGTTTGCCGGATTTGCAATATATGCTATTTCAGATGTATTCATTCTCGGGGGTAAAAATCCCTTATTGCCGGAACGGATTTCAAGGGCTGCCGAAGTGGCCGGGTTGCTGGCTCCTATACCCACCTTTCCGTTGATTGTTAATTGCTGGTTAGCAGGGTTGGCATCAAAAATTCCATAAATCAATGATTTATCAAGCCCGTTTTGCAGGCTGCCCCTGGATTGGTTGTCGATGTACAAACGATTGCTGCCTGTTTCGTAATACCCTGCGTAATAACCTATAGCAACATTATTATTACCAATTGAATTTGCGTAAAGTGCATATTCACCCAAAGCAGTATTTTGTTGTCCGAATGTATTATTTGCGAGTGAGTAACTTCCGAAAGATGAATTATGGCTACCTGTTACGTTTAAAGCAAGCGAGTTTTGTCCCACTGCAGAATTAAGACTTCCATATGTATTCGTAAAAAGCGAATAATATCCGATCGCTGTGTTAGAACTCCCGGTAAGATTTGAATAAAGTGCTTTCATACCTGCAGCTGTGTTTTGCACTCCATTATCGTTCGTGAACAAAGCGTTATTTCCTACTGCTGTATTTTGACTACCTTCAATATTGGAATTCAGGTTCATGTATCCAAATGAAGTGTTTTCCTGAATGAGATCAATCCAGCCTGAGACAGAATTATTTACTTTGATTAAAAGTGAAGTGCTATCGCTGGTTCCAATATAATCAGTCAATGGATTTGTTCCGCTATTACCATTCAGAGACCATCCTGATCCTCCGCTGCCGGTATGCTTTCTGATTATGCCATCGTTTTCAACCACCAGATAATCTGAACTGGTTGAGGTCTGCAAACCTTCAAGCTTTAAAGGGTCGGCAGTAGCCACAATGTGTAGTTTATTGGTCGGAAGAGTTGTGCCTATGCCAACATTGGCATTAAATGTAAGTTTCTGGTTTGCGGGATTGTTGTCAAAAACCCCGTAAATCAGCGATTTTTCGCGACCATCCTGAAGGTTTGCCCGAGTCCGGTTATCGATGTACAAACGATCATTTTCTGTTTCATAGTAACCGGCAAAAGTTCCAAAAGCAACATTCTGATTACCTGTTAGATTGTTGCGTAACGCCATTTTTCCGACAGCAGTATTAGAATTTCCCGATGTAAGATTTTCAAGTGAAGATAGACCTACGGCTGTATTGTAATAACCATCAGTATTATTCCAGAGTGTACCAATTCCTACTGCAGTGTTGTAGCTTCCGGAAGTATTAGTTTGCAATGCCCCGGTGCCAATAGCTGTATTAAAATTACCTTCTGAGTTATTTAATAGTGCGCTCAGACCAAAAGCTACATTATTGATTCCCGTAGTATTTGAATACAACGAGAACCCTCCAAAAGCAGAATTACCTGTTCCGGAAATATTTAACCTTAGTGCCTGTGAACCAAAAGCCGCATTGGATTTATTTGGATCGATGGTTCCTGCCGGTGCATTACAAGCTCTGAAATTCAGGGGTTTTTGATCGTTTGTCCCTATAAAATGTATTTCCGGGTTTGTACCGCTGTTGCCGGTGAGACTCCATGCTGACACGTCAGAAACTGATCGTTTATAGACTGTACCATCAGTGCCAACAACCAGATAATTAGTGCTTGCTGAGGTTTGCAGACCTTCCAGTTTTAACGGATCAACGGTGGAAACAATATGTAGTTTATTCTGAGGATAGTTGGTCCCAATTCCAAGTTTACCATTGATATTCACCACATCCTGACCGAAATCACCCCATATAAGTGGTGTGGAGGTTTCTGAGTTATCAATGTAAAGCTTGTCGGAGCCATATTCAAAATACCCTGCAAGATAGCCGAGAAAGAGATTGTTGTTCCCCTGATTCTGACTTCCGGCTCCAAATCCCAGCGCAGTATTGTTGGAACCAATACAATTGCTAAGTGCTCCGGCTCCGGTTGCTGTATTACAGATACCAATGAGGTTGCCAACCATTGACTCTGCACCAATTGCAGTATTTGACCTTCCTGAAATATTGCCGCTCAGGGTTTTGAATCCAATAGCCGTATTTTGCCATCCTGACGTATTATTGTAAAGCGATTGTGATCCAAAGGCAGCATTGTTATATCCATTGCCATTCATAAATAGCGAAAAATATCCCATGGCTGCATTATCAGTTCCTCCGGTATTATATGTAAGGGCATTCCAGCCAAATGCTGCGTTGTTGTATCCCGTTGTATTTGAGCTAAGTGAATAATAACCGGTAGCCGTGTTGTTGTATCCCGTTGCGTTATAAACACCAGCATCTTTGCCAATGAAAATATTTCCATTCCCACCCAGTAGTTCCAACCGGTTTTGCAACAATACCAATCTTTCTGTTCCGCCGATATCAAAGCGGATTATGTCTTCATCAGGTGCCTTTTCAGTTTGTATCTTCGTGTCAAGATCAGCATCTGAAACGGAGGAGCTCCCACCGGATGAACCCGAAGTTTTTGCATATAAAGCATATGGTACTGATAAAAACTGAGAAGTTCCCATCATTTGGTAATTGCTTCCTCCCGCAGGGTCTAATTCCGTTTTTAGCCAGAAAGATGATGCTCCCCAATTGATTGTGGAGAAATTACCAGATAAAACTGTTCCTGAACCAATGGCAAGTGTCACCAGTCCGAACTCATTGGTTGTTTTGGTATGGATTTCCTGATAAACAATGGTCCCGGAAATACTGCCCTGCAAGATGCTGATTCTGAATGATACGTTCTGATTTGACAGGATGCTGCCAGTTGCATCCCGTGCAACTGCCTGATAGTTTATAGATTCGGGAGTCTGAGCATAAATGCCCATAGAAAGCATAACAAAAACCAGCGTTGAGATGAAAGTTTTCATAGCAGAATAATATTAAGTGTTTTTGGTAAGTGATATGATGCGTACTGATTAATTATTTTAATCAATGGAATTTCATGATTTAAGTTATAAACCCAAAATTCACACGCATAAAGTTACAACCGGAATTAGCTGAATGCAAATATTATTGGCAAATTTTTATAATTTAATTGGGTCAATCTATGAGACTTACCACCATTAATGGCGTCATGTTGTATAAATGCCTGCCAAAGTTTACATTTGTGGTATATTCTTAAACAGTATTTCAAAATTAATATCAATCATAAGTTGTCTAATTTATTGATTTATAATATTATGAATAAAGTGTTACAAATTGCCTCCTTTTGCCTGATTCCTTTTGCAATGTTGGCCCAAAGTAATAAGCCACTAACTGATAAGGTATTCTGGAAACAGGATTTTACGGAAGGTAAGTTTCCTGAAGGTTGGACAAATAAGGCATTAAATGATAGCAGTATTGTTTGGGAATGTACCAACCAGCCATTCCCCGGTTCATATGGTTATGATCAGCAGGCACCACCCATAGCATCGGGTAGCGGAGGTTTTCATATGCAGTTTGCCCCGGGAGTTAAGGTTGATAAACGCTATCGTCGTTGGGAAAAATCAGGTATCTGGCCGGATGGTTACTTCCAGACATCTGCAATAGATTGTTCTAACAAGAGTTCAGTGGTATTAACATTTAAGCAGAATTTTAAGTGGAATGACTGGGGTAAAGTGCGGAAAGACGGAGGTTTGTATGTGGGTGTTTCTCAAAACGGGATTGACTGGAAAGAATACGAAGTACGGTATGAAATAAACTCAGAAGGCGATTGTCCGAATCCAATGAATGTGGAATTGAATATTACCGCTACTGCAGCTTTTCAGAAGACTGTATATCTGAGGTTTTATTGGAGAGGAATTTATGCATGGTACTGGATGGTGGATGATTTACAACTTTCTGAAGCCCTGGATATTGATCTTCAGGCTGCCTCCCTGGTTTCTCATCCCCGGTCGGGCAATACGTTTACAAATGCTGATATTTTTAAATTTAATGTGGTAAATTTGAGTGCTGCTGCCATTAAAAAGCCTTTTGATTG
>CAZKCK010000181.1:0-8205 GCA_964550695.1 uncultured Bacteroidales bacterium
CGAATGGCAAAAAGGTTAAAGAAGCGAAGTTTGAGTTTGATAACGGGATGGACCGGTAATCCGACGAAAATTGATTTTCAGAATACATCTTCAATTTGAGAAAAACTAAAAAGGCTGCCCCACATCATGAAGCAGCCTCTTTTTTTGTAATTATATTGGATCCAGAGAAGTTTATTCCATGGCTTCCATGATCTCGTCAGTCATTTCCATGTTGTGGTAAAGGTTCTGAACATCATCGTCTTCTTCAAAGATTTCGATGGCTTTCAGCACTTTTTTGGCAGTTTCAACATCAACCGGCATGGTAGTTACAGGCAATCTTTCGAGCTGGGCTTTTTCAGGTTCTATCTTTAAAGCTTCAAGTTTTTTAATCATCTGTCCGAAATCTTCAAGCGCAGTGGTAACATTTACCATTTCATTCTCGGTATCCACTTCAATGTCTTCGGCTCCGGCATCAATCACTTCCATTTCAAAATCGTCCATACTGCTGATATTGCTCAGCGGAATGTTAAATACCCCTTTGCGTTCAAATACATGAGCCAGAGAACCATTGGTACCCAGATTGCCGCCGTATTTATTGAAAATTGACCTTACATTGGCCACAGTGCGCTGCAGGTTATCGGTTGTACACTCCAGAAAGAGTGCTACGCCATGCACATAACCTTCATAGGTTGGCTCAATAAAATTGGCTCCATCTTTATCAGAACCCTTGTTGATAGCCCGTTGGATATTATCTTTGGGCATACTGGCACCTTTGGCGTTCGAAATTGCAAGCCTCAATCGCGGGTTGCCATCCGGATCGGGTCCGCTTTCTTTAACGGCAATTGTAATTTCTTTGATGATTTTTGAAAAGATCTTTGATCTCTTTGAATCAAGCGCTCCTTTTTTGCGTTTGATGGTTGACCACTTACTATGACCTGACATATATGTATATTGAATTTAAATTATCGAGGATGATATTCTTTTGGGCTGCTAAAATACAAAATTCCCTCCGTTTGCAAACGCACCAACCTCAAAGAATCAGTAATTTCCGCTTTTTTTGAAAAAAGTCTACAAAAACCCCGTAATAATGAGCTTTTCGAGTTTCAGTAAATCTGCCGTAAATTTTCTGATTCCTTCGGCCAGCTTTTCGGTAGCCATTGCATCTTCGTTGAGTAACCACCTGAATAGCTTTTCGTCAGGATGTATCTCTTCCATAGAAGATTTCGCAGCATTTTCAAGCGTCAGCTTACGCTTAACAACCTCATTGCTGTTTCCGAGCTCAGCAAGCAGGGCAGGGGCAATGGTGAGTAAATCACAACCAGCCAGTTCCAATATTTCACCTGTATTTCTGAAACTTGCCCCCATAATTTCAGTTTTGTGGCCAAACTTTTTATAATAGTTGAAGATTTCTCCAACAGAAAGCACTCCGGGATCATGTTCAGGTGCAATTTTTTCCAGCTTCTGATTCACCAAATGCCAGTCAAGGATGCGACCAACAAACGGAGAGATCAGTTTTACGCCTGCATGCGCACAAGCAATAGCCTGAACCTTTGAAAACAGAAGGGTGAGGTTGGTGTGAATACCTTCTTTTTCAAGTATTTCTGCTGCTTGAATCCCTTCCCAGGTAGCTGCAATTTTTATAAGAATGCGATCATTTGAAAATCCAAGCGCATTGTACAGACTGATGAGCTTACGTGCTTTATTCACAGTGGCTTCAGTATCGAACGATAACCTTGCATCAACTTCAGTCGAAACACGGCCGGGTACAATTTTCAGAATTTCAGCACCGAAATTAACTGCAAGCATATCAAGGCAATCTTCAAGAATTTGCTCTCTGTCAGTTGATTTTTCTTTTGCTGCATCTACTGCTTTTGCAATCAGCCGTGAATATTTGGGATTGCCGGCAGCCTGAAAAATAAGTGAAGGATTGGTGGTGGCATCAATGGGTTTATATTGTACAATTGATTCAAAATCACCGGTATCTGCCACAATACGTGTGAATTGCTTTAACTGGTCTAATGCGTTCATCGGAATGGCTTGTTTTGTGCAAAAGTACGTTACTAATGGTTCGAAAACAAAAACGGCTGCCATGTATTTCACAGCAGCCGTTATAATATAACTGTATAGAAGTGTTTTACCAGTTAACCAGCGTAATACCTACAGCAAACGGGTATACTTCAGGTCCGCGGTTGGTTTTAAACAGGGTACCCAGACTATATTTTGCAAAGAGGTTGATGTAACCCCAGCCAACCCTTACCATGGCATCGGCTTTAAAAGGATACATATTGAAACTTCCGTATTCTTTATCGGTATCGTCTTTTGGAGATATGCCGGTGCCAATCAGACTACCTGAAACAGGATCAACAATCTCATACTCTTTATTTTGCTCCTGATATACAATTTTTGTGTGTGAGCCAAGCCGTAATCCCAACAAAACACCTGCTGAAAAATGTATATCATTTATTTTCCTGTCACCGTTACTCTGAAGTTCAAAAAGCACAGGGACTGTAAGGTAGCTGGTCACAAGTTTGGTCTTTTCAATACTGATGTTATGGAGTTCATAAAATTTGGTGGTATTGTCTTCAAGATCATTTACCATGGTCATCGGGCCACTGAACCTGTAGTTGTTCCATTCAAATCCGATACCTGTAATCAGACCGAAGTTGCCATTGCCGGATAACTGGATGTTTTGTTCATAAATATTCAGATGAACGCCTATGGATTTGGCTTCCAGATCAAGATACGAAGGCAGGTCCATATTGAAGTCCTTGTTCAGGAATCCATTGTAGCTCAGATCAAAACCGCCCCAGTGGCCTTCAAATTCTTTTTTATGATTATCCCTTCTTATTTTTACATTGCCTTCATCATCAACAGATATCCTGTTTTTCCCAACAACTACCAGGCTTGAACCGTCGTGTTCATTGGCTTTTACTTTGATTGAACCAAGATTCACTTCAACGGTATCACCACCAACATTCACCATTTGTTTGCCTTCTTCATTGGTATGAATGATTAATTCATCTTTTCCTTTTGATATCAGGTTCGGAGGTGTTGTTTTGTATTTCAGACTTCCTGCACCGCTAATATCGGTATAAGCCATCTTTTTTACGTCAACACGGGCATCACCGGCACCGCTGACTTCAATATTCAACGTGTCACATTCAAGATCATATGATTTCAGGCTCCCGGCACCGCTTACCTCGCTATTGTGCGAAATAACCCTACCGTTAAGCTTCACGTCTGAAGCTCCTGAAATTTCAGAGTTTAGTTTTTGATAATCCACTGACAGGCTTACATTTGAAGCACCACTAGCTTCAAGCGTCAATTCATCTTCTTTTAAAATGCCTTCAGTTTTAATTGTGGAAGCACCGCTGGCATCAATCATTGTAAGATGTGGTACTGTGATGAAAATGTTGAGTTTTTTGGGGTTTCTGATACCTTTTGAAGAAATTGATAATATGCCGTCGTTAACTTCAGTCTGGATTTTTTCCTGAAGATCGGCATCGGTCTCAACTTTAACTTCCTGAGGTTCGCCTTGAGTAATTGTTACATTAAAGGCGCCACCCACTTTCAACCCTGTAAATGCAGGCAATGTGCGGGTTTGAATGGTTACATCTTCCGGGGTTTTGTCATTTGTTGCCAGAGTGGCTTGGCTGATGCCCATGAGTGCGATGAGCATAAAAGCCAGATAAAAATGTAAAGTTTTCATAATTTAAAAGTATTACTGGTTTGTTTCATTGACTGTGTGACGGACATGTTTTTGAAAATGTTACAGGAAGCCAGAAAATAATTGAAAATTGTTGCATCAAATCTACTGTTCAGGTGCGCATCTGGCAACCCTGAAGTTGTCGTTGCCGAATGAAAAGGCATCAATTTTACCCTCTTCATTGCGGCTGTGCTTCAATTCGATATTTGAAGAGGTTATTTCATTCAGGCCTTTTACTCCATAATTTGCAATATCCCAAAGGGTTATTGGATTCTTTTCAGATGATTCAGTAAAGTTCTCTTTTTTATGAAGCAGGTTTCCGATTACCTGAATTGACCTGGCCATAAAGCCGGGTTTATGTTGATTATCTGCTTCGGCAATATCATAGCGTAACATAATATCATCAAACAGTTCATTTCCAGTAGTATTATACTGAATGATCCCGGAAT
Organism: uncultured Bacteroidales bacterium; assembly: GCA_964550695.1. GTDB lineage: Bacteria > Bacteroidota > Bacteroidia > Bacteroidales > TTA-H9 > CAZKCK01. Next base: position 4,135 of record CAZKCK010000181.1, read on the forward strand.
TTATCATTTGAAAGTTCAATTGTTTGGCCTGCAGTACAGGCATAAAGGCAATTATCTCTGCATTTCGTGCAGGTGGTGTAATTGATTTCTCCTCAATAGGTGCTGTTAGTAATGGTTTGTATTCGGCTATTTGGTTTTCAGGAGATTCAGGTGCAGAAATTTTTAATGAGATATTTGTATCAACTACAGTCATCGTTTTCAACTCCGGAACTGGTTGAATCTGTGTTGGTAAACTGATGAAATATACTGCGGCTACGGTTGCTGCTACAGAAACCCATGCTGCGGCCCGGTAGAATACTACGCTCTTTCCACCTTTTTTAAGGCTGGCTTTTTGTGGATAGGAAATTTTTTCCGGCTGTAATCTGGCGGCTGCAAATGCTTTGAAATCACGTTCCAGAAAACTGTTTTTCTTTAAAAAGAGCTCTACTTCAGCATTACCTGAAGCATCCAGATCCCCTTCATGGTAAGCGATAAAGTAATCGTTGAAATTATGTTCGTGAATCAATACAGTGCCTTCAATTTCTTTATGTTTCAGTGTGGCTTTATGCTGATAATTGCAATCATCAGGTACTAGCTGAATGCATTCAAATTGCAAAAGCTCTTCATTTAAATCGGGGTTATCAGCCAGAAAGGCAAATAATTCAGACAATTCAGCGGATTTCAGGTTCCCTTCTGAATAGTCTAAAAAATATGCTTCATAGTTTTCCCGTGTAATCATGGTCTGGTTTTTCATTTTTCCGGTTTCCGGCCGGTTTATTAATTTTAACTCAAAAAGTTAATTAACTAAATAACATTCTCAGGTTTAACAAGATAGTTTTTCAATGTAAGCCTCGCACGGTAGATATAAACTTTCACCTGGGCTTCATTCAAACCGGTAATTTCACCGATTTCCTGGTATGAATACCCTTCGTAATCGCGTAACATTACCACAGTGCGTTGTGAATCAGGCAGCCTTTCAAGTGCATCCTGAATAATCTGTTTTGCGCCTGTGTAATGCTTTTGTTCATAAGACCCATTCAGATGATAATCTTCCATTTGAACCTGTTTTTTATCGCGCCTGATCGTGTCAATCATGGTATGATATGCGGCAGAAAACAGATATGACTTTGATTTTAAATAATTTATATCTGCAACTTTCTCCCACATTTTGGTAAATACGTCCTGCACAACGTCGTGTGCCTTATCTTCATCCTTTATATTTTTAAGGATAAAACGGTACACGCCATCAGCATGCTGGTCAACACAACTATTGAATTCCTTTATTGTCATGAGCCAAAATTGGTTATGGGCAATATTACAAACATGACGGATACATTATAGTAAAAGTTACAGGGATTCTGTTTATTTTTTGATTATGTAATTAAATTCTAACCTTAAAGAATAGTTTTATCATGGTATATACTGCAATAAAGCCGGAAGTTGAATAGGCAATTTTTAACAAAGGTCCTTCAGTTCCGCCCCATACAATCAGTATAATTGAACCAATGAACATACCGGTAAGCAAAATAACGAGTGATATTCGCTGACTAAACTGCTGTAATGCTTTATTTACCGTCGGGTCATCACGCAGTGAAATTTCATGTCTGATTTTGCCTTCTTTTAGTTTGTATAATATCTCGCTCATTTCTCCCGGAAATTCTTTAATCAGTGTTATATAATCAGTCAAACTGTCGTAAACCTGCGATGCAATATTTCGGGGATCATATTTATTCAGGATGATTTTTTTTGCATAAGGAAGAATCACGGGTCCAAGGGTAAGGTCAGGGTATATATCACTGGCAAATTTTTGTATCGTAGCCAATGCTTTGAGCAACATGTAAATACTGGATGGTATTTTCAATTCATATTTAATGATCACATTTACACATTTTTGCATAATCGCTGAAAAGTCGATTTTGTCGAAGGGCAGATGACTTGTGCTACGGATAATCTCTTCAATTTCAAATTCAAGGTCTTCAATCCGGCTAAAAAATTTCACATCAGCCAGGGTAACAAGCGATTTGGCAATGGTTTTGGAATTGCCGCGGGCGAATCCGAGTGTAAAGTTTGCCAGAAAGTTCATATCACGCTGCCTCAGCACCCCGGCCATGCCATAATCAACAAAAGCAATGATATTGCCGGGCATGATAAAGATATTCCCCGGATGCGGATCTGCATGAAAAAAGCCATGATTGAATATCATCTGAAGCACAGCCTCTGCACCGTTGCGGGCAATGGTCTCGCGGTCAAATCCGGGTTCATCCATCAGATCAAGCCGGTCAGGCGTGATGCCGTGTATGAATTCCATCACCAGCAACTTCTTTGTTGAATAATCCATGTAGACTTTGGGAATGTAAACATTCGGGTTGCTCCTGAACATCTCATTGAACCGGCTGATATTGGAAGCTTCATTATAATAATCGAGTTCCTTCAAAATGCTCTGTCCGAATTCGTCCACAAGTCCAACGATATTGATTGCTGCAAATTCAGGGTATTTTTCAACGGCTTTCCTTGCCAGATACCGCATGATATAAAGGTCAAGCTTGATCTTGTTTTCAATGTGCGGTCGCTGGATTTTCACAATTACTTCATCGCCAGAGTGTAAAACCCCTTTGTAAACCTGACCAATCGAAGCGGAAGCAAGGCATTTGTAATCGAATTCTTTAAAAACGTCCGGAATCGGGCAGCCAAGTTCTTTTTCAATAAGTTCAATAGCTGTTGAATCAGAGAGCGGTAATGCCTTGGATTGGAGTTTTTTTAATTCTTTTCTGAAACGTTCGGATACCATATCAGGCCTGTCAGCCAGTATCTGCCCGAATTTGATATAGGTAGGGCCCAGTTCTTCGATGGTGATTCTGAGTCTTTCCTGTGTTGTGTGAACCTGCCTGCGTTGGGGTTCATCTTCAGTACCTTTCCTGTACCGGCGCTTAAAAATGCTTCTCGAAAACCATTCTTTGAAGGCATGCTTGAGTACAACACCAAGAATCTGCTTTGCCCTGATCAGTTGTAATATAATGATCCGTATTCTGAGTAATCTCATGATTTCTGCTGTTTTTGAAGGGTTTCCGTTAAGTTGTTCACAGCATTGGTAAGCTCGGAAATTTTTTCGGTTAAGTCTTTATTACCACTTTTGGTGGCACCCGAAAAAAGCTGTTCCAGTGTGAGCTGGCTTTTAAAATTTTCCATTTCATTCAGGATGGTTTCTCCCCAGCGTTCAAGGTCTTCTTCATTATTCACTTTATCTTTAAGTAACTCGCTGAATTTCTGGATGAAGGCCTCACGGTCATGCAGACCGTAAGCAAGACCGGTGCGCAAAACCATATTTAGAAAAGTATTCATAGGCGCAAAGTTTTTTGCAATGCCCGAAGGTAAAATAAATTATAATATTGGCACCGGTTTCAACAAAAAAGCCGTTCGGGTGAACGGCTCAAAGAAGATATAACTGCTTGTATTTTAGTCGAGTTTGAGTACTGCCAGAAAGGCGGACTGCGGAACTTCAACATTGCCGATCTGCCGCATACGTTTTTTCCCCTTCTTCTGCTTTTCGAGCAGTTTGCGTTTACGTGAAATATCACCTCCATAACATTTGGCGGTAACGTCTTTTCTTACAGCTTTAATGGTTTCGCGCGCGATGATTTTTGCCCCGACAGCCGCCTGAATGGCAATGTCAAACTGCTGCCTTGGGATAAGTTCCTTGAGTTTTTCGCACATCCTGCGTCCGAAAGAATAGGCATTGTCGCGGTGTATGAGGGTCGAAAGTGCGTCCACCGGATCACCATTAAGCAAAATATCCAGTTTTACGAGCGTTGCTTCACGGTAACCGCTGATATGGTAATCAAATGAGGCATAACCTTTTGATATGGACTTGAGTTTATCGTAAAAGTCAAAAACGATTTCTCCCAAAGGCAGGTCAACAAAAAGTTCAAGCCGGTTGGTGGTCAGGTAGGTCTGATTCTTTACTGTTCCGCGTTTATCAATACAGAGTTTCATTATTGCACCAACATATTCTACTTTTGTAATAATGTTGGCAGCGATGTATGGCTCTTCAATGTAATCGATAAGCGTAACATCCGGAAGCCCTGAAGGATTGTG
>CAZKCK010000182.1:0-8129 GCA_964550695.1 uncultured Bacteroidales bacterium
ACGGGCACAGAACCCAGCGATGCCAATAGTCCTTACGTAGTCGGGGCAACCGTTACCGTGCTGGGGAATATTGGAGCTCCCGCTTTGACAAAACTCTATCACACCTTTGGCGGGTGGAACACCATGGCCAACGGTGGCGGCACCACCTACCAGTCCGGCAACAGCTTCAGCATGCCCGATAACAACGTGGTCCTGTATGCCATCTGGACAGCCGATACCTACACAATTACCTACGACGCCAATGGCGGCACAGGGAATGTCCCTGTTGATGGTAACAGTCCATATGTTGTAGGAGCCTCCGTAACCGTACTTGGCAATGTAGGCAGCCCAGCCCTGAACAAACCCTATTACGCCTTTGGTGGATGGAACACCCAGTCCGACGGCAACGGAACACCTTACCAGGCCGGTAACAGTTTCAATATGCCTGCTGGCAATGTAGTCCTTTACGCGGTTTACACCTGTTTACCTGCCACTGAAGTTAAGGTTTCTGTGCGCGCTTTCGCTGCTCCTGACCACCAGGTGAAGTTTAAAGCAATCTCAACCAACGCTGGAAGCAGCCCGTATTACAAATGGTATAAGAAGAATGGATCAACCGTGGTTGTTGTGGCAGAAGGCGTTAACCTGGATGAATACACAACTACCTGCGTTAAAGGCGACGAGCATTGGGTAGAACTCACCTCAAGTATCCCATGTACGGTTCCATCTGTTGCATCCATAACGATGTGTACGAATTAATAATGTTTGTGAAAATCAACCCGGCCTAAGTAAGGCCAATTCTACTAACAGCGTCTGGTTAAATGCCGGACGTTGTTCTTTTTGAGAGGGGCAGGTGTATTTTCAATCGTACAGCGAATACCGGGACTTCAGGAAATAGTTTTCAAGATATATATCATACTTTTAACAGGCTGTTGCATTGCAATGGCCTGTTTTGTTTTTGTTTTGTAATTTAGCCACAAAATTTATCAGAAATGAACCGAGTTCCCCGCAATATACTGATAATAATCAGTCTGTTATTGTTTTTTACCCTGGCATGGTATTTCTCATCCATCGTGTTTTATGTTGTTACTGCCGGCATCCTGTCACTCATTGGCAAACCACTGGTGAATTATCTTGACAATGTTAAAATCCGCAGCAGAAGACTTCCGCATAGTTTAAATGCCGCATTGGTACTTATGCTGATGATTTTATTTGCGGGTGTACTTATGCTTTTATTCGTACCCATGATTGTACAGCAGGGCCGTATGATTTCAGCCATTGACCTGAATGCGCTTTCTGCCGGTTTGCAGCAACCGCTCAGCTATCTGAGTGGCATGCTTTCAGAATACGGGCTCCTTAAATCCGGCGAAACCATTGAGTCTGTGTTACTCGAAAAAACCAGCGGCCTTGTAGGACTTGCAACTTTTTCGAACTTGTTTTCCGACATTATTGGCATTGCGGGATCCTTCGTAACATTCACCTTTTCAGTGTTGTTTATGACTTTTTTCTTTCTGCGCGATGATAAACTTTTCCTCAACAGCATTTTATTATTTGTACCAAATGAATATGAATCGCGTACCATTCAGGTATTGCATCAGGTAAAACATTTAATGACAAGGTATTTTGTTGGTCTTTGCATTCAGATACTCATTATGGCAACTTTGCTAAGCATCGGCTTAAGTATTTTGGGAATTAAAAATGCCCTGCTTATCGGTTTTTTTGCAGGCATCATGATTATCATCCCTTATCTGGGGCCACTCATTGGTTCATTTACGGGCATAACACTAACCATTATCGATTGTCTTTCGCACGGAATGTATAGCTCAATCTTAGAGATGACCATAAAAGTAGGAGCAGTTTTTCTGGCGGCAAATCTCGTTGATAATATTATTATTCAACCACTTATATATTCGAATAGTGTAAAAGCCCATCCTGTTGAGATTTTTCTTGTAATTATCATTGCAGGTTCTGTGGCTGGCATCACAGGGATGATTCTGGCCATTCCGGTCTATACCATATTGCGGATTGCCTCGAAGGAGTTTTTGGGCGGTTTTAATATCGTGCGCAAACTTACCCGCAATATCTGATTGTATGCGCTATCAACTTCATTACTACCTGCGTTTTATCCTGAAACTTCATTTCCGGAGGCTGATCAACTTATTTAAGCTTAAAGCCAGTTACCATGTCTCGGTCTGGATGCGAAAACCTTTACATTGGGGTCTTCCGGCAAGTATTTCGGTTGAACCTCTTACGCTTTGCAACCTGCAATGTCCGGAGTGCCCTTCGGGCCAGCATTTGTTTACCAGACCAACCGGAATGGCTGATGTACAGTTGTATGCCGAACGGCTCAAACAACTTTCACCCGAACTGATTTACCTCATTTTGTATTTTCAGGGCGAACCTTTGTTGCACAGCGGTTTCGCAAGTATGGTTCAGATTGCCGCGCAGATGAAAATTTTTACCGCAACTTCAACCAATGCCATTTACCTTACTCCTAAAACTTCCGAACAGTTAATCCTTGCGGGCCTTGACGACATTGTGGTGTCACTTGACGGGCTTGATCAGGAAACCTATGCCAAATACCGCAGGGGTGGCAGTTATGCCAAAGCTGTGCAGGGAATCCGCAATCTTGTGGAAGCACGCAAACGGCTTGGCCGTTTAAATCCCTTTATAAGGTTACAGTTTATTGTGATGAAGCACAATATACATCAGATGGAAGCCGTAAAAAAGTTTGGAAAAGAGCTTGGTGTTGACCGGGTTGAGCTTAAAACAGCACAGATTTATGACATGACCGATCCAAACGGGATTGTGCCGGAGGGTTCAAACTATGCACGTTATAGTCGTGGAAAGGACGGATTGTTTGAACTGATAAATCCTACGCCCAACCGTTGCTACCGCATGTGGTCAGGAGCTGTGATTACATGGGATGGCACTGTGGTACCCTGTTGTTATGACAAGGATGCCGATCATGCTTTGGGGAGCCTGAAGGATTCGGATTTCAGGACCATTTGGAAAAGCCAGGCAGCAGATGCTTTCAGAAAAAAAGTGTTTAGCAACCGCAAAGGCATTGATATGTGTGTAAATTGTCCTGAGAAATAGCCTTGAGGGATGTACTGTTAATATGTAGTAATGTCGAATAATATCTAAAATTTATGGTTAACCGTAAAAATTAGTATATAATATTTATGGTTAACCATAAAAATTCGTACTTTTGTGCAAATTGTGCCTTTATATGCAGATTAATCGATTACTTGAAGCGCCTTTGCTGGATGACTTGCTCAAAGCAAGAAAGGTTATTGTTTTGTATGGTCCAAGGCAAGCCGGGAAAACAACACTCTCTAAAAAGATCATACAGGAGTCAGATCTGAAATGTCTGATGATTAATGCTGACCAGTTAAAATATATCAATATCCTCTCAAGCAGGGATCTTAATCAACTCCAGTCACTTGTGAGTGGGTATGAGATGCTTTTTATTGATGAAGGTCAACGGATTCCCGAAATTGGGATCAATCTGAAAATTATTCACGACGAAATTCCCGATTTGAAAGTGCTCGTAACGGGTTCTTCTTCTTTCCTGCTGTCCGATAAGGTTTCAGAAGCACTTACCGGCAGAAAAAAAGTATATACATTGTTACCTGTTTCGATGCAGGAAATGTCAGCACACTACAACGAATTCGAACTGAATGATCAGCTTGCGGAGCGGATTATTTACGGACAGTACCCGGAAGTGATTACAACCCCGGGTTTTAAAGACAAGCAGAGTTATCTTCATGAAATCACTACTTCCTATTTGTACAAAGACATACTTGAATTGGAACAGATCAGATACCCTTTAAAAATCAGGGATTTGTTAAGATTATTGGCCTTTCAGCTCGGCTCACAGGTTAGCATAAACGAATTATGCACACATTTAAAACTAAACCGCGAAACAGTTGAGCGCTATTTGTTTTTACTTGAACAATCATTTATTATTTTTCGTCTGAATGCTTTTAGCCGAAATCCCCGCAATGAAATCAGCAAATCGCAGAAGTTTTATTTTTATGACAATGGCATCCGCAATACGCTGATTGATAACCTGAATAATTTAGAAGCCAGAAATGATGCCGGAGCGCTGTGGGAGAATTTTATCATAGCTGAACGCAGAAAAAAACTGTTATACGGGCAAAAGCAGATAAATACCTATTTCTGGCGTACCTATTCAGGAGCGGAACTTGACTATATTGAAGAAACGTCAGAACAACTATCTGCTTTCGAAATAAAATTCACTAAAGCAAAGCTAAAACCACCCAAAATCTGGGCGGAACAATACGGAGGTGATTACCAATGTATAACCCGTCAGAACTTTTTGCAATTTATGTGAACTCACCTATCAGTAAATACGGTGACGTGATTATTTATTTGCCTTTAATTTCCACATCAGCACATGAGCACATTTCCACATTCTCACATTTTCATATTTTCACATTTCCACATCCTCATATCTTCACATCTTCACATTAATCAGGTAGGTAACAGGCAATAGGCAACAGGCAGTAGGCAACAGGCAGTAGGCAGTAGGCAGTAGGCAATAGGCAATAGGCAACAGGCAGTAGGCAATAGGCAATAGGCAGTAGGCAATAGGCAATAGGCAGTAGGCAATAAGTAATCTCTCTTCAAATAGAAATCTTCTTTAATTAGCACATGAGCCCATAAGCCCATAAGCCCATTTCCACATCCTCATATCTTCACATCCTCACATCCTCACATTTGCAAATCTTCACATCACACAGTCATGATGTCTTTTTCCTTAACATCAAATGCTTTGTCAATCAGTGTAATATAGTGGTCAGTCTGTTTCTGGATGTCTTCTTCAAGGCGTTCGATTTCGTCTTCGGGTATACCTTCTTTTTTAAGTTTTTTGCTGGTTTCCATGGCAGTACGCCTGATAGTGCGGATGGCAATCTTACCGTTCTCTGCTTCTGTTTTGGCCTGCTTTACCATATTTTTACGGCGTTCTTCGGTGAGGGGCGGAACAGCAATACGGATGATTTCGCCATTGTTTTGCGGGTTAAAGCCAATATTGGCCACTTTGATGGCTTTTTCAATCGGGGCCAGCATGCTCTTTTCCCACGGCAATACAATAATCTGACGCGGATCGGGTGTGGTGATGTTCGAAACCTTGTCGATGCTGGTCATGGTACCATAATAATCAACTTTAACACTGTCAAGCATCTGTGGACTGGCTTTACCGGCACGTATCTTCTGGAATTCCTTCTCAAGATGTGCCAACGCGTTCAGCATGCCTTCCTTCGCCTCTTCAAGGCAAAATTCACTTTCTTCAGTCATAATTGTAATTCATTAGATTGATGCAACAAAAATACGGAAATTTGTGAACCTTCAACTCCTTTGGCAAGTTCAAAGTAAGCTTTTTCATTTTCGTATTTCTCATTTAACCTTTTTCCTTTCACCTTGCACCTTTTTCTTAATTTTGCACGGTATTTAAAGCTGAAGCCTTGAAAAAAATCCACCTGCTGGTATTGCGTTCGTACCTTGGTCCTTTGGTTTTTACCTTTTTTATTGCCTTATTTATTTTGTTGATGCAGTTTCTGTGGAGATACATCGACGATCTGGTGGGCAAAGGACTTGAATGGTACGTGATTGCACAGTTAATGTTTTACGCTTCCTCCACTTTTGTGCCCATGGCTTTGCCACTGGCCATCCTGCTTTCATCCATCATGACGTTTGGCAATCTGGGCGAGCATTATGAACTGGTAGCCATGAAGTCAGCAGGTATTAGCCTGAAACGTATTATGCTGCCCCTGATTATCCTTTCGGTGATGATCAGTATCGGTGCATTTTTCTTTTCCAATATCGTGCTTCCGGTTGCCAATCTGAAGTTTAAGGCCTTGCTGTACGATGTACGTAAACAAAAGCTTGCCCTCAACATTCAGGAGGGCGTGTTTTATACGTCCATCGAAAACTTTGTAATCAGGGTAGGGAAGAAGGAGAAGGACGGCAATACCATACGTGATGTGATGATTTATGATCACAGTGACCGTATGGGGAACGTTAAGGTTACCGTGGCCGAACGCGGTGTAATGGAACTCACACCCGACCAGAGTTCCCTGATTTTTTATCTTTACAACGGGCATAGTTATACCGAAGATTTTGCCAATGCAAAATACCGTCAGCGGCGGCAGTTTCAGCAGGTGAAATTTACCGAGGACCGTAAGAAGTTTAATCTTGAGGGCTTTGCCATGAACCGTACGGATGAGGTGTTTTTTAAAAACAACTATCAGATGATGAACCTCAGGCAACTGCAGTATGCCGAAGATTCACTGAATAAAGACATGCTTACACGCCAGAACGAAATGTACCGTACCATCAATGCCCGTTATAGTATTCTTACATACGCCGATACCACAAAAAAGACGGACACTTTAAAAGCATCCGGAAAGGAATTTCTGGGATGGATGCCCAAAAAAGACAAGGCCCATCTCTGCGAAATTGCCATCGAGAGCAGCCGGAGCGCCAAAGAGTTCATCAACAATGCCCAAAGCGACTGGAAAGAACGATTAAGCTTGATTTATAAACACAAAATTGTGTGGCATCAGAAGTTTACCCTGTCGGTAGCCTGCCTGTTGTTTTTCTTCATCGGGGCGCCGCTGGGTGCCATTATCCGCAAGGGAGGACTGGGTCTGCCGGTGATTATTTCCGCTTTTATGTTTATCATCTTCCACATCATCTCAATTACCGGCGAAAAATATACAAAAGCAGGCATCTTACCGGCATGGCAGGGCATGTGGATTGCCCCTCTGGTGCTGTTGCCCATCGGGTTGTTTCTCACCAAAAAGGCCACAACCGATTCGCCCCTGCTCGATATGGAAACCTGGGATAAGCTTTTCCGTGGGTTCCTGCCGGCCAAATGGTTTAAAAAGGAAGAAACAAAAAAGACTGCTTAAACGCTGATGGTATGAAGATACTCATGTTATGCAATAAATCGCCTTACCCGGCCAAAGAAGGCGGTCCCATTGCCATGAATATGCTGATTGAGGGCCTTACCAAAGCCGGGCACCAGGTAAAGGTACTGGCCATCAACACCAACAAGTATAAAATAAATCTAGCCAAAGTACCCGAAGCTTTTATGCAGAAGACCGGGATGGAACTGGTATATATCGATCTGGCCGTAAAGCCGCTTCCGGCATTCCTGAACCTGTTCAGCAAAAAGTCGTACCACGTTGAACGCTTTGTTTCGAAGGAATTCAGAAACAAACTCATACAATTGCTGCAGACCGGTGATTACGATATTGTACAGCTCGAAACCCTGTTCATTTCGCCCTACCTGGGCATCATCAGGCAGTATTCAAAAGCAAAGGTTGTGCTGAGGGCGCACAACATCGAACACCTGATCTGGAAACGCGTGGCCGAAACCTCAGGCAATGTGCTGAAACGTGCCTACCTGAAACATCTCTGGACAACCCTGCGCACTTATGAGTACCGGATGGTGCCGCAGTTTGACGGCATTGCAGCCATTACCTCACGCGATGCTGACTTTTTCAGGCAACTGGTACACCGGAAGCTGCCCGTGACAGATATTCCTTATGGCATTGAGCCACATGAGCATGCGGTTAATGAACATATCGTTTGTACAGTGCCTTCCTTGTTCCATATCGGATCGATGGACTGGATTCCCAATCAGGAAGGCATTGCATGGTTTCTGGAGAAGGTATGGCCGCTGGTAAACAATGCGTTTCCGGGCCTCAAGCTTTATCTGGCCGGCCGCAATATGCCCGGATGGCTCACAGAGCAATCATGGCCCGACGTGGAGGTGGTGGGTGAAGTGCCCGATGCACGTGAGTTCATCCTTTCGAAGCAGATTATGGTAGTGCCGTTGCTTTCGGGCAGTGGCATACGCATCAAAATAATAGAAGCCATGGCCGAAGGCAAGGCAGTGATAACCACGCCTGTGGGTGCCGAAGGCATTGAGTGTGAACATGGCAGGCACATCATGTTTGCTTCTTCACCCGAAGAATTTCTTGATGCCATCGGGCGGTGTGTAGGGAATGAACTGTTCTGTGAAGGCATTGGTGCCAATGCCCGCCACCTGATACACGAACACCACAACCGCACAAAGCTGGTGCAGCGGCTGACGGATTTCTATCAATCCCTCTGAC
>CAZKCK010000183.1:0-8092 GCA_964550695.1 uncultured Bacteroidales bacterium
GAAAACCGGAAATTATTGAAATAACCGCAAAGGGAAATTAGCCGGAATATGTTTATAAAGTAATCAGAATCAATAAAAAACATGCAAATAAAAAATGTCAGAAGCGCATTTCATTCATGAAATACACCTCTGACATTTGTTTTATGCAATCTTAATCTGCGCTTACAGGGGGATGTTCCCGTGTTTTTTGGCAGGGCCCGACTTGCTCTTGTTCTGCGTCATTTCGAGCGCCTGAATGAGTTTATGGCGGGTTTGCCGCGGATAAATAATTTCATCAATGTATCCGAGGCTGGCTGCCTTGTAAGGGCTTGCAAAGGTACTTTTGTAATCGGCCACGGCAGCAGCACGGTCTTCATCGGAGAGTTTGTTCTTGTGAATGATATTCACGGCTCCTTCAGGCCCCATCACGGCAATTTCAGCGGTAGGATAAGCATAATTGATGTCGGCTCCTATATGCTTGCTCGACATCACATCATAGGCACCACCATAGGCTTTGCGCGTAATAACGGTAATTTTCGGCACTGTGGCTTCTGCAAAGGCATACAACAGTTTTGCTCCATGCTTGATAATCCCTCCGAATTCCTGCTCGGTACCGGGCAGGAATCCCGGCACATCCACAAAGGTGATAAGCGGGATATTGAAGGCATCGCAAAACCTTACAAAGCGTGCTGCCTTGACGCTGGCACTGATATTAAGCACACCTGCAAGCATGGCGGGCTGATTGGCCACAATGCCAACCGGGCGGCCACCAAGACGGGCAAACCCGGTGATGATATTCTCGGCATAATAAGGCTGCACTTCAAAAAAGTTTTTTTCGTCAACCACAGTTGATATGATGGTGTGCATATCATAGGGCTTGTTGGGATCATCGGGGATGACGGTCTGCAGCGATTCATCCTCACGCACGATTGAATCCATGCAGGGTTTGATGGGTGGGTCTTCCATATTGTTGGAAGGCAGGAAGCTGAACAGTTCACGTATCATGAGCATGGCCTGCTCATCGTCTTCGGCCATAAAATGTGCCACACCGCTGCGGCTGTTGTGTGTAACAGCTCCCCCGAGTTCGTCTTTGGTTACTTCTTCGTGTGTAACCGTTTTAATCACATCAGGTCCGGTTACAAACATATAACTGCTGTCTTTCACCATCAGAATGAAGTCGGTAATGGCAGGTGAATAAACCGCACCACCGGCACAAGGTCCGAGAATGGCTGATATTTGTGGAATAACACCTGATGAAAGCACATTGCGATAGAAAATATCAGCATAGCCGCCAAGGCTTTCAACGCCTTCCTGAATGCGCGCGCCACCTGAATCATTCAATCCGATGACCGGAGTTCCCATTTTCATGGCCAGATCCATCACCTTCACAATCTTGTCGGCATTGGCACGGCTGAGGGAACCGCCAAAAACGGTAAAATCCTGCGCAAACACATACACCAGCCGGCCGTCAATCTTCCCATAACCTGTTACAACACCATCGCCCAGGAATTTCTGCTTATCCATCTCAAAATCCGTTGCACGATGGGTCATAAATTTATCGAGTTCAACAAACGATTCAGGATCAAGCAGGTCAGCAAGTCTTTCGCGGGCAGTTTTACGGTTGGCCGCATGCTGTTTGTCGATGCGGTCCTGGCCCCCTCCAAGTTCAGCCTTGGCGTTCATCTCTTCAAAAAAACTGTATTTTTCTTCTAATGACATTTTATACAGGGTTTTATGTTGGTTACTTTAAACTATTATTTAAGAATTATTGCTGACTGTCAATCACAACCAGTACCTGTTTGCCATCCACAGTATCTCCTTCTTTTACACGTATTTCACGTATAATTCCGGCGGTTTTGGCTTTGAACTCACTCTCCATTTTCATAGCCGAGAGTATAATGACCGTATCGCCCTGTTCAACCCTGTCGCCGGTGTTCAGCAGAACTTTCACGACTTTTCCGGGCATGGGAGCAACAATGGTGTTTTCGTTTTCGAGCGACATTCCCTTTAGCCTGTTTTTCTGATATTTGGCCTCGGCATCAATAATCTCGGCTTCGTAAGAAAACCGGTAAGTGTTAACGGTAAATGCCTTTGAATGATCGCCGGGTATAAGCTCAACATTGAATGACAATCCGTTCAATAAAACGGAGTACACATCCTGTTCAACTTCTACAATATCAATATCATATTCTTTATTATCAACGAGTATTTTGGCAAAATTACCTTCTCTGCTTATCAGTTCAACAACAGCCGTTCTGTCGTTCATTTTAATTTCCATAATGAGGGCCCCGGATATTTATTTTTTATTGTTTATAAACAAATTCTTTTTCTTCGACATATAATAATCAACTGAAAACTTTCCGGGACCGGTAATCATTAATGCAATATACACAATGAGGTACAAGAAAGCCAATTCTTTATTGGCGAACGGGTCAGCAGCATGTACAATAAAAAAGGCTACCAGCATATTGATGATTAATGGAATAAGCGCCATGCGTGATGCAAGACCTGCCAGAAGCAAAATACTGGCAAAAAGTTCTGCAAAAACAACCAATGATAGTGAGATCATACTACCCAATCCGATGGGATCGGGAAAACTAACCGATAACATGGTGAAGTTTACAAATTTTCCCCAACCATGCCCAATCATGGTCAATCCGAAAATTATCCGGAGCAGGAGGATGCCTGCATTATACAAGGTATCGTTGCTGTGCGCAGCGAATAAATATTTTTTGTAGTCCATGGATGTGAATTAAATTATGAATTTTTAATTGTGAATTTTTAATGGGGTGGTTCAAAAGCTAATCACCAAACGCCAGCAATTTTTTTATATCCTTAAAAAACTGCTAAATGTTATTTATCAGAGTCTGAGTACGCTATGCCGGCGTCCGTATTCTTTCCAGAGGTTTCCGCGTGTTCCGGTAGGTTTGGTGGGTTCTGCATCCTTAAGTTGTTCGAGGTAATGAATAAAAGTGGTCATGATGGCTACATCAGAACATTCGAGTTCACAGGTGTCAGGTTGCAACAGGAAATCAATATTTTCTTCAATGAAGTGGGTATTGTATTTTCCATCCACAAATGCCTTGCACTGCATGATTTTTTCGAGGAAAGGAATCGATGTTTTTACACCTGTGATTTTATACGCAAGCAAGGCCCTGCGCATACGTGCAATGGCTTCTTTACGTGTACCGGCCCACACGATCAGTTTCGAGATCATGGGGTCATAATACATCGGAATTTCATAACCTTCAAATACATAGCCATCATGCCGGATGCCAAGGCCCAGCGGTTCAGTAATATGGCGGATACGGCCGGGGTTGGGCATGAAATTATTGTATGGATCCTCGGCATAAATACGGCATTCAATGGCATGCCCATTCTGCTTCAGGTCTTCCTGTTTAAAACTCAGAGGCTTGCCTTCTGCAATCCGGATTTGCTCTTTTACAAGGTCAACGCCAACTACACGTTCGGTAATGGGGTGCTCAACCTGTAAACGGGTATTCATTTCCAGAAAATAATAATTCAGGTTGTCGTCCATAATAAATTCTATGGTACCTGCGCCATAATAGTTTACTGCTTTAGCAGCAGCCACGGCATAACCCCCCATACGTTCCCGGACCTCAGGATTCATGATGGGTGAAGGTGTTTCTTCCACAACTTTCTGATGTCTGCGCTGTACGGAACATTCGCGTTCAAACAGGTGAACGATGTTGCCATGCTGGTCACCCAGAATCTGAAATTCAATATGATGCGGTGATTCAATATACTTTTCAATATACACTGCATCATCACCAAAAGCAGTTCTGGCCTCTGACCTTGCAGCCCTTACCGATGAAGCAATATCCTTTTCATGTTTTACAAGGCGCATACCCTTACCGCCACCACCAGCCGATGCTTTGATCATGACCGGAAGTCCAATTTCCTTTACAGTTTTAACGGCATCTTCTTCAGAAGTTATTTTTTCAGTAGTTCCCGGAACAACCGGCACGCCCGCTGCAATCATTGTTTTGCGGGCTGTAATTTTATCACCCATCGTATTGATCGCATAAGGATGCGGTCCGATAAAAATGATATCCTCTTTGGCACAGCGCTCAGCAAACTTCGCATTTTCAGAAAGAAAGCCATATCCCGGATGAATCGCATCCACTCCGGTTTCCTTAGCCACTTCAATAATTTTTTCAATATTAAGGTAGCTCTGGGCTGAAGGTGCAGGGCCGATGCAATAAGCTTCATCAGCATATCTTACATGATAAGCTGTGCGGTCAGCCTCTGAAAAAACAGCAACCGACTTTATGCCCATTTCGCGGCATGAACGCATCACACGTATAGCTATTTCACCACGGTTGGCTACAAGTATTTTTTTTATCATAGATGGAAAAGTTTCCCGTAAATAAGTGATTCCTGAATAAAAAAATTAGTAAAAAACTACCTTTCAACAGTTTATATTTTTTAGAACAATTATTGATATAACGTTTATATCTTTAAATGATCTTTTATGGATTGATGGTATAAACCGCCCATATAACAATTGTTTAACAAATTTGTTTGATTTACTTCACCTGAAACCTATTTTTATGAATGCCGTAAAACAGGGAATGGAACCTAAAAAATCTAAAATCAATTTCTGGCTTCGTGCTGTAATCATTCTTTTTATAGCCGAACAGATAATTTTTATGGCATATGTAATTCTTAAAAAGGGTGCATCCATCATCGATTACATTGCAAATTTGTTTTAGGTGGCCGTTTTCATAAAAACATTATTTTTGGGCTCTGAACTAAAGGAAAATATTGGAGCGCAAAACCTTAATACTTATAAATCCGGCTAATCAGTACCGGCGTGGATTTTTATTGCGGAAAGAATCAAGGCAGGTCCCTCTGGGTCTGGGCGTTGTGGCTGCACTTACGCCCCCCGGATGGAAAATTATACTGATTGACGAGAATTTCCGTGATTTTAAATACAGGAAAGCTGATCTGGTAGGAATAACCGCCTTTACCAGCACTGTGAACCGTGCATACGAAATTGCACAGGAATACCGTAAAAATGGTGTACCTGTGGTTCTGGGCGGAATCCATGCCTCTTCGATGCCTGATGAAGCCCTGCAATTTGTTGATGCAGTGGTGATAGGTGAAGCAGAGTCAGCCTGGCCAAAATTAATCAGCGATTTTGAATCAGGCAGCTTACAAAAAATTTACAATGGAGGAATCCCTGATATTTCTGCGAGTCCGGTTCCACGCCACGACCTTTTCCATCCGGGGTATTATTTTGCTTCGGTTCAAACCAGCCGGGGCTGCCCCATGGATTGCGATTTCTGCTCCGTTCCTGGATTTAATGGTCATAAATACAGGCTGCGCAATGTTGAAACCATTCTTGATGAACTAGAAGCCCTGCCACAGAAACTGATTTATTTTGTGGATGACAACCTGATTGGTTATAACAAAACTGCCGAAGATCATGCTGTTGCCTTGTTTGAAGGGATGATCAGACGTGGATTGAAAAAGGAATGGTTTGCCCAGACCAGTCTGAATATTGCTGAAAAACCTGAAATACTTAAACTGGCAGCCAAAAGCGGATGCCGGTTGCTTTTAATCGGAATTGAAGCTGAAAAAGCCGAACAATTAAAGGATACCAATAAAAAACTGAATCTGAAACTGGGTACCGATAGCTATGCAGGTGCCTTTAAAACCATACACAAATATGGGATTGGCGTACTCGGGGCTTTTATTTTTGGTATGGAATCAGATACGCCTCAATCACTGACCGACCGTACTGACTATATTATCAATTCCAGCGTGGATGTTATTCAGGCCAGCGTTATGACCCCATTGCCCGGTACAAGGTTGTTTAATAAAATGGCCCGCGAAAACAGATTGTTGTGCAGCAATTTCCCTGAACACTGGCAACACTTTCACTTTTCAGATGTTGTATTTAAACCTGCTCTTATGCAGCCCGGAGAATTGGCCATGGGGATTCATCAAACTTATAAGCGGATGTGTTCGATGAAAAATATCCGGATAAAATTCCTCAGAACCCTTTGGAATACAAAAAGTTTACGGACTGCTGTATGGGCTTATAACAGCAACCTGAACTACCGGAATGTTGCATTTGAAAAACCTTCTGCTTTTGAATACTAAAATGGATAACAAAAAGACACTTCTGCTGATTTATCCGGCAAACCGCAAGCGCAAAGGGTTTCTGGCCAACCGCGATACCAAATACCAGCCTTTGAGCCTTGGGATTATTGCAGCCCTCACACCCCCTGACTGGAAAGTTAAAATTATTGATGAGAATTTTCGGGAATTCAAATATTACAAAGCTGATTTTGTAGGACTTACAGCATTCAGTTCCACAGCTACCAGAGCATATGAAATTGCTGCAATTTACCGGCAAAAGGGAATTCCTACAGTTATTGGTGGTATTCATGCATCAATGGTGCCTGATGAAGCCATTCAACATGTTGATTGTGTGGTGATAGGTGAAGCCGAAAGCATCTGGGGCACAGTCATCCGGGATTTTGAAGCCGGAAAACTTCAGAAAATATACAAAGGCGAATTGCTCGAAATGAAGAATGCCGTAAAACCCCGGCGTGACCTTTTTCATCCGGGATACGTTTTTGCCTCGATACAAACTACGCGTGGCTGCCCTTTCGATTGCAATTTCTGCTCAGTATCAGCTTTTAACGGAAAGCATTACCGCATGCGTCCGATTGATGAGGTACTTGATGAACTTCAGGAAATCCCACAGCGCAATATCTTTTTTCTTGACGATAATATTGTTGGCACCTCCAAAGCCCATCAGGAGAGAGCCATAGAGTTGTTTCGGAAAATTGTTGAACGCGGGATAAAAAAAGACTGGATTTCACAAGCCTCACTTAACCTGGCCGATAACCCTGAAGTATTAAAATGGGCCGCTAAAAGCGGATGCAGGATGATATTTATAGGTGTTGAAACTGAATTACCGGCAGCACTCAAAGAGTCGAATAAGCGCATTAACATGAAAATGGGCGTTGAATCTTATGAAAAGGTTTTTGCCAAATTGCACAAATATGGAATAGCTTCCATTGCCGGATTTATGTTTGGCTGGGACAGCGATACACCCGAAACCATCAGGCAACGCGCGAATTACATTCGCAGATCGGGAGCTGATTCAATACAGACAACCATTGTGACCCCACTGCCGGGAACCCGCCTGTTTGATAAACTTGCCGGTGAAAACCGGTTGCTGTGTAATAATTTCCCTGCCGACTGGCAATTGTTTGATTATGGCGATCTGGTGTACCAACCTAAGAAAATGTCACATCCTGAATTCAGCCAGGCTTTTACTGAAGCACTCAGACAGATATATGAGCCGGGCCATCTGAAATGGAAATTTATTAAATCATGGTTTAACCTAAGGAGCTTCTCAACTGCATACTGGTGTTATATGAGCAATTGGAATTACCGGAATATGCATATTCAGGATGGACGAAAAGTAAAGAACTGGTTCTTAGAAAAGTAATTATATGACATCGAATATCACAAAAAAAAGCCTTTTGTTAATAAATCCTGTGAATCAAACCCGAACCGGCTTTTCGCAGGACCCTGTATCAAAAATGCCGCCACTCTCGCTCGGAATTGTAGCCGGATGTACGCCGGATAACTGGAAAATCAGGATTATGGATGAAAATTTTCAAAAAGCATGGTTCAGGCCTGCCGATCTGGTTGGTTTAACTGCTTATACTGAAAATGCTTCACGAGCCTATGAAATTGCAGCCATGTTCCGCGAAAAGGGAATCCCTGTGGTGATGGGTGGTATTCATGCCTCGATGATGCCTGATGAAGCCCTGAACTATGTTGATGCTGTTGTAATCGGGGAAGCCGAACTGGTCTGGGCTGAACTACTCAGTGATTTTGAAGCCGGAAATTTAAAGAAGACCTATAAAGGGACCGGATATGCCGATTTAAGTAAAATACCCCGTGCAAGGCATGATCTGTTCCATCCTTCGTACTGGTACAGAACAATTCAGACCACCCGCGGCTGCCCGTACGATTGTGACTTTTGTACCGTTACCGCTTTCAATGGCAGGATATACAGGCAAAGGCCGGTGAATGACGTGCTGGATGAACTGGAGCAAAA
>CAZKCK010000184.1:0-2224 GCA_964550695.1 uncultured Bacteroidales bacterium
TTAGAAAGCATCTTCCTCTTTCCAACAAAATCTTTAGCTTTGTTCTCAATAAAAATTTAAAACTATGGCTGACATAATTGATTATAAGATTTTTGGTGACGATATGCAAATCGTTGAAATAGAGCTCGATCCAAATGAAGGAGTACGGGCCGAAGTTGGTGCCATGATGTACATGGAAGATGGAATCCAGATGCAGACTGGTACCGGTGGCGGAATTTTTGCCGGTTTCAAACGCATGCTTACCGGTGATGGCTTCTTTATCACCACCTTTATGTTTAACGGCTTTGGCAAAGGCCATGTGGCTTTTGGTGCACCTTACCCCGGTAAAATTATCCCGTTGAATCTGGCTGAACTGGGCGGAGAATTCATCTGCCAGAAAGACAGCTTCCTGTGTGCAGCTCAGGGAATTGATATCGACATCGCATTTACCAAAAAAATTGGTGCCGGACTGTTCGGTGGCGAAGGTTTTATACTTCAGCGCCTTACCGGAAACGGACTTGCCTTTGTTCATGCAGGTGGCACCATTATAAAACGTACTTTAAGCCATGGCGAACGCCTACGGGTTGATACCGGTTGCCTTGTGGCCATGCAACCCACTGTTGATTACGATATTCAGTTTGTGGGTGGATTTAAAAATGCCCTGTTCGGGGGCGAAGGTCTCTTTCTGGCTCAATTGACCGGTCCAGGCATTGTTTATTTACAGAGCCTCCCCTTCTCGCGCCTCGCTGACCGTATTATCTCGGCTTCACGCTATCAGAACCGTGACGAAAGCCCCGGAATTGGTGGAATAGGAGGTGGAATTTTAGGAGGAATACTTGGCGGAGACAGAAAATACTAAATTGATTCCCATAGTACTGAATACTTTAATTAATGTATAGGTTGAGGTTCAGGTTGAGAGGCGCTTTTTGATCTCAACTTTAACCTCAATCTTTTTAATTCAATTAACCCGGTAATATCAAGTGCCTCAAAACCTCATTGGGAAATCTCTTGCTGATTTACAGCATGTTCTGGCCGAAACCAACGCTGCCGGTTATGCAGTAAAGCTAGCTTACTGGTTGTATAAAAAACCCGGAACTCCTTTTCGGGCGATGGATACATTACCCATGTGGCTGAGGTTAAAGCTTGAAGAAAATTATTCTGCGATTATTTCGGAACCTGTTTACAATCAGGTCTCTGCCGATGGAACCATCAAATATGCATTTCAGACTACAGATGGAAATTTGATTGAAACTGTATATATGCCTTCGGGTAAAAGGAATACCTTGTGTATCTCTTCGCAGGCAGGTTGCCGGTTTGCCTGTAGTTTCTGCAATACCGGGATGCAGGGCTTCAACAGAAACCTGACTGCCCATGAGATTATTAATCAGGTTATTAGCCTGAAATTGAAACACAACCTCACGCATATTGTTTTTATGGGCATGGGTGAACCCTTCGATAATACCGGAGAAGTACTAAAAGCCTGTGAAATTCTGACAGCCCAGTGGGGACTTGCTTTTGCTGCTGCCCACATAACAGTTTCAACTGTTGGCCTGATTGACGGCATGCTTCAATATCTGAATAATACCCGCGGGAATCTGGCTATTAGCCTGCATACTCCTTTTGCGACTGAGCGGCTGAAACTTATGCCTTCCGAAAATGCAAATCCGATTCAGGAAGTTGTCAGAGTTTTGAAATCATTTGAGTTTAAAAAGCGCAGACGTCTGAGTTTTGAATACCTGCTTCTGAAAGGAATTAATCATTCTGAGGATCATGCCCGAGCCACGGCAGAACTTCTTTCCGGTCTCGATTGCCACATCAATTTATTGCCTTATAATCCTTCCGGTGGCATATATCAACAAGTAAATGATTCAGAAACAGAACTTTTCAGACAGCAATTAAACCATTATGGAATCATGGCTACCATTCGTAAACCCCGTGGAGCGGATATTGCAGCAGCATGTGGCTTGCTATCAGGGAAAAGGCTGTAGTAAAGAAGGCAATAGGCAAAAGGCACCAGGGAATAGTGGTAAAGGGTAAAAGGTGAATGGTGAAAGGTATTGAATGACAAAATATATTTTAAATTTATTTTGATTGATCACATATTTACAATTTCAAATTTACAATATTTGTGGGTGAAAGGTGAGTAAAAAGTAAGCAGTAGGCAGTTCCACGTATCGCATTTCTCCGAATCCTTGAATCTTTGAATTTTTGTATAATTGTCTGTTCTTCCATAAGCACATAAGCA
>CAZKCK010000184.1:2324-7991 GCA_964550695.1 uncultured Bacteroidales bacterium
ATCTGCACATTAACCCCCTACTCCATCATCATTTTCAGAATCCATTTTTTAAACCCGGAATATGGCGGGTATTTTACAAATGGTTCAAACAAATTGGTTTTATACAATACACTTTTGTAATGCGAAAAGGCGCTGAAACCAGCCTCGCCATGATAACTTCCAATCCCGCTGTTGTTTACGCCTCCAAATGGGAGATTGGGATTGGCAATATGCATAATGGTGTCATTAATACATCCTCCGCCAAACGAAACCCGGGAAAGAACCTTATGAATGATTGATTTATTTCCGGTAAACAGGTACAGGGCCAAAGGTTTGGGTCTCATGCTGATCTGCGCTATGGTTTCATCCAGATTATCAAAAGTAATAACAGGTAAAACCGGACCGAAAATTTCATCTTCCATCACCTTGTCGGTCCATGTAATATCCTTCAGGATGGTGGGAGAAATATATCGCTCTGAGCGGTTTGTCAGTCCGCCAAAAAACACTTTATCAGCCTGAATCAGTGACGCTACACGGTCAAAATTGCGTTCATTAATTATTTTTACGAATGCTTCACTTTTATTGGGTTCTGTACCAAGATTCTTCTGGATTTCCTTGACAAGCAGATTCAAAAATTTATCACGTACCGAAGTCTCAATCAGCAGATAATCAGGAGCAATGCAAGTTTGCCCTGCATTCAGAAACTTACCCCAGGCAATCCTTTTGGCAGCCATAGCCAGGTTTGCATCCTTCATTACTATACACGGACTTTTCCCTCCAAGTTCGAGTGTTACTGATGTAAGATTCTTTGCTGCTGCAGCCATCACAATTTTACCCACAGCCGGGCTGCCTGTAAAAAATATTTTATCAAAAGGCTGTTCGAGCAAGGTGGTTGTTTCCTTTACACCACCTTCAATAACGTGCAGGTATTCAGGACTAAATGCCGAATTAATTAATCTGCACAAAATTGCTGAAGTGTTTGCTGCCAACTCACTTGGCTTGAGTATTACGGTATTCCCTGCTCCCATCGCAGCAACAACAGGGGCAATGCTGAGCTGGTAAGGATAATTCCATGCTCCAATAACCAGTGAACATCCGTAAGGTTCCGGAATAATGCGGCTTTTGCCCGGGAAATTTGCAAGATTTGTTCCCGTCCGTTTTGTAGCTGCCCATTCATCCAGATTGTAGATTGTATCATTAATCTCAGTATAAATCAGGGCTAACTCTGTAGTATAATTTTCAAAAGAGGATTTCCCGAAATCCTTGTAAATGGCTTCATCCAATTCTTTCTCATTGGATTTTAACAAGTTGCGGAGTTTTTTCAGATTTTCTTTTCTGAATTTTAAATTACGGGTTTTATTTTGGAGAAAAAAAGACCGCTGATTTTCAAAAATCTGTTGTATAGTATTCATAACCATCATTATAATTTATTTTTTATGGCCTGTGAAATGATCCATTGAACGGTAAATGCCAAACCATCCTCCAACAATCACATCAAAAAGACGTGGTGGTAAAAGCCCGGCTGCTAAAGGGGTAAATTTTACTAAAAATGGCATTCTTAGGCGTAACTTATTCGTTTCAATACACTTAATAATTTTCGAAGCTACTGATTCAGGTTCCAGAATGGGCAACAATGGCGTTGACTGTACACCGCTGAACATGCCGGTATTGATGTAGTAAGGATTTACGGTTGTAACATGCAGGTCTTTGCCAAGGTGTTCAAGTTCAATTCTGAGCGAGTCTGACCAGCCTGTCATTGCCCATTTACTTGCAACATACACTGACATTTTCGGGTTGCTGGTTAAACCGGCAGCAGAAGCTACATTCACAATATGTCCGCTTCCCCTGCTGATTATTGCCGGTAAGAATGCCAGCGTAACATGCATGGCACCCATAATATTCACATTCATCATGTTATCAATCTCAAGATGCTGATGTTCGGCAAAGTCTTTGCCCACAATAATGCCGGCATTATTAATCAGAATATCCGGACAATTGCCTGAGGCGATGAGCTTTTCAGCTTCGGCAACAATTCGGTTAGTGTCAGTCACATCCATGTAAGTCCCGCGTACACGTTCATGACCATTTTGAAATTTAGAAGGAAGGTCAGAAATGAAATCCTGATTGATATCCCAAATAATGATTTTTTTTACCCCCTTGGACAAAAGCATTTTACACATTTCATAGCCAATGCCTGCGGCGCCCCCGGTAAGCAATACGGTTTTATTTTTCAGTTTTGTCATACACAAAAAATTTCGATATAAAATTACAACTAATTGTCAAATACTGGCATTAATTCATCGTTTCCCAAAAAACATAAACCATTTGCAAAAAAACTAAATAATTTATTTGTACAACAGCATTGTTCTTTTAACTTTGCATGAAATCTTAACAACAACGAATCAGAAAATGACAATGAATCGTTTCCAAAACAAGATAATTACAACGCTCAAATAATTATAAATCAAAGTATTATATATTTCTGTATGGATATATTTATTGCACATCTTAGCCAGAATATCAATAGTGAATCTTTGAATTCTATGTTTAAAGCCTATGGAGAAGTAGCATGGGCAAAAGTAATTATTGACAGCAGAACAGGTAAATCGAAATGTTATGGGTTTGTACAAATGCCGGATTTGATTGAAGCAATGGAGGCTATCAGTTCATTAAACAATAAGGTGATTGAAGGCCGTAAAGTTGAAGTGAAACACTCCAAACCAAAGTCAGAAACTGAACCCGCACCGGTAACAAAAAAAATCAAGAAAAAAAGGCCAGACGATGAGTACTAATAAATACTGATTAACAGTATTTTATAATTTAATACTTTTGAAAACTCCTTTATTCATTGTTGTCAATCAACTCATTCTCAGTTTCAGGAACAGTATCTTTTAATACATCATATTTGGGCCATTTCCCCATTTTCATTTTCTTTACAACAATTATGGGCACGGGGTCAAAACCATGCGTTCCCCATGGATGGCACCTCAAAATCCTGAAAATCGCAAGTTTTCCACCTTTAAAAAGCCCATGACGCTGCAAAGCGGTTAGTGCATATGCTGAACATGTGGGTAAGTGACGGCATGCTGCCGGAGTTAATGGTGAAATTATGTATTGATAAATTCTGATAATCAACCAGAAAGGAAAAATGAGGATCTTTTTAAACATGAATCAAAATTATAAAATCAATCGATATTAAACACTGATATAAAATAAGTAGAACCCGCAGATGCCAATTTCATCAAAATGCATATCTTTGCAGTTCCAAAATGCGGATGTGTCGTAATTGGTAGCCGAGCCAGACTTAGGATCTGGTGCCGAGAGGCGTGGGGGTTCGAGTCCCTTCATCCGCACTTGTTTTTGGAATAAAAAATCAAAGTCTTTTACCAAAAAAATTCTATTCATGGCAAACAGGCGTAATACAAAGAAAGACATCGACTACGTTGTAAACGAAGTAATTGCAGATTGTCTCAATTTCCTTTATCTGAATAAGAAAGATTCAGAAGATCAAACTCTTATGATTATTGATGAGATGTTGCTGCTTCGCGATGATCTTTATGCCAGAGTAAACAACGTTGATGGGAAAAATAACCCTGTGCTTGTAAAAGCCCACTTCAGGAAAATCTATCAGGATTTGGAATTTAATAGCAACGCAGCTCTTGAAAAGCTTAGTTCTTTAATAAAAAAATAGAACAACCTGAAATCCAGCAGTTTGTGCAACCGGGTCACTCCCGGTTTTTTTATTTGTGCTAAAATTGCATGATATTTACCAAAACCCGTAAGCAGAAAATCAGTATATTTGCACCCTTTTTAATAACAAATGTAAATCAATGGAAATCACCAGAGAAAGCACCGGTGTTCTTACCGAAACGATTAAAATAAATTTCAGCGAGGCTGACTACAGCGAAAACGTAAACAAAGCGCTAAAAGACTATCAGCGTAAGGCCAATGTTCCGGGCTTCAGGCCGGGTAAAATCCCGTTCGGACATGTTAAAAGGATGTTCGGTAAATCTGTTATGCTTGATGAAGTCAACAAATTAATTTCAGAAAGCCTTGAAAAATACATTTCTGAAAACAATCTGAATCTGTTGGGACACCCATTGCCCAATCACGAGAAGAACGATACTATTGATTTTGATACAAATACGCAGTTTGAACTTAGCTTTGATGTTGGACTTGCACCCGAAGTTACACTGGCTATCGACAATTCGATCGTGGTTGATGATTACAGCATTGATCCTGATGAAGAAACTGTGAATAAATACATTGTCGATATAACAACCAGGTATCCGATATATACTGATGCTGAAATCTCTTCAGAAGTTTCGGTGCTGAAAGGTAATTTTGATCAGGTTGACGAAAATGGCAATACTGTTGCCGAAGGTTATTCCACTGAAGGTTCCGTTGACCTGAACTTTGTAACCGATGAAGAGCAGAAAAACCGGCTTACCGGACTGAAAGCAGGTGATGTAATAGTTTTTAACCCGTTAAAAGCAATGGGTAATGCAAAAACAACTTCTCATATGCTTGGCATTGAAGATATTGCTTCTGCTCACCTGAATTCTGATTATCAATTCAGCGTTGTAAGTATCGAAGACAGAAAACCAGCTATCCTTGATGTTGAACTTTTTCAGAAAGTCTTTGGGGAAGGTGTTGAAACTGAAGAAGACTTCAGGGAAAAAATCAAGGCGGAAGCACGTGCACAGATTCAACCTACTGCCGATAAAATATTCCTACAGAATGCAATTGATATCCTGATTGAAAAATCTGCTTTGCCTCTTCCTGACGAATTCCTGAAGAAATGGCTGCTGCAGACCGAAAAGGAAAAAGTTACAATTGAAGATCTGGATAAAAACTACGAGCAAAAATATGCCAACGGCACCCGTTGGGAGCTCATCGAAGGTAAAATATTGATCGACAATAATATTAGTGTTACCAAAGAAGAAGTCAGGTATTTATTTACCGAAAATCTTATCAACCAGTACTTTCCTTTCCTGAAAGGTAAACACGAAGAACTCGACGAGCGGATGAACGGTTTTGTTGATACGATGATGAAAAACGAAAACGAAGTGAAACGCGTTTACGACATGATTATTGAGAACAAGCTGGTAAATTTCTTCAGAAATACACTTACTGTAAATACCCGTACCATTACAATTGATGAGTTTATTGCCATCATGAACGAGAAAAAAGGCATCCATGGTCATGAAGAGCATGATCATGAACACGATCATGAACATGACCATCACCACGAACATTAATTTTTTAAATCATGAAACACGACGAATTTAATAAATACGCAACCCGGCATATGGGCATCAATAGCCAGGTATTGCAAAAATATATCAGTATTTCAAGTAATTACATCTCCCCTACCATTATTGAGGAACGCACCTTGAATATTGCTACCATGGATGTATTTTCGAGATTGATGATGGACCGTATCATCTTTCTGGGCGTACCCATTGATGATTATGTAGCCAATATTATTCAGGCTCAGCTATTATTCCTCGAAAGTGTTGATTCAAAAAAAGATATCCAGATTTACCTGAACACTCCTGGTGGCTCTGTGTATGCCGGATTGGGCATATATGATACCATGCAGTACATCAATCCTGATGTTGCTACAATCTGTACCGGTATGGCCGCCTCAATGGGAGCAGTTCTGCTTTGTGCAGGTCAGAAAGG
>CAZKCK010000185.1:0-7966 GCA_964550695.1 uncultured Bacteroidales bacterium
GCCATACATCAACTAATAAATGCCATTCCCCATTTCGGGGATGAAGACAAATGAGCCGATATGAGGATATGAAGATTTGAAAATGGGGGAATGTGCTCATGGAATTCATTAGATAATGTGCTCATGTGCTCATGGAATTCATGAGATCATGTGCTTATGTGCTCATGTGCTTATGGGGAAGACCCAAACAATCTGGTCATCTGTGCCGAAACGTATATTCAGATTGGGGATTTGTAACGAGTAGGTTCTTTATTAGCACATTTCTTTGGTTCTTTCATTAGCACCCTTCGACAAGCTCAGGGCATGCATTTTCACATTAGCACACCAGCACATTGAATCGTCCTGAATTTTGTTTGCGGTACTAAAAAATTTAAATCAGGATTTTAGACCAGGATGAGGGAATAGTCAAAGTTTGATGAATTTGCCAACGTTTGTGTCTCCAGCGGCTGTGCGTATTTTAACAATATATACACCCTGAAGCCAATTTAGGGTGTTTAAACGGAATTGCGATAATCTTTCCAACTGTTGGCTATGGATGCATACTCCTTGTAAGGTATAAACTTCCAGTGCATTGGCCTCAGCAGTCCACTTAATATTTACTGTATTTAGGGCTGGGTTTGGAGTACATAAAATGGATGAGTTACCTGAGTTTATCTTTTGGTCAACGATATCCTTTGTCATACCAACCCAACAATCTCCTTCGGCCACACAGCCCAGGCTATCAACTTTGAGCAACCATGCATCGGTTTCGGGATTGGTAAAGGAGTTGAATATGCTTCCACAAGCCAGAAACCCATTATCGCTGCATGGGATTGCCGAAAACAAATAATGCAACTCATCGGGTTGTGTTAAATACAGGTATTCGCGGTACCATACACTGTCTCCCTCTTCGTTCAGGCGAAGCATCCAGCCAAGTTGAGTAAAATGATCATGTGACACATCGCCACATGCAAGTATGCCCCCATCTGCAAGACCAATAATACTGTTAATGTTGTTGCTTATTCCCAGGTTTCCATACAATCTGTTCCATTCTACATTGCCCAAATTATCCATTTTCGAGATATTGATGCGGCCCCATAAGTATGAATCTATTTCGTATAAATTCAATGTGTTACCAACTATTAACGAACCATCGTTAGTGGTGCAAACCAATGCCCCAAAGTCTTCATATTGGCCACCAAAATTCAGCCACCATTCCAGGTTGCCTGTTGAGCTTATTTTTGCAACAATGGGATCTCCATCTACAAATGTATCGAAGCGTGTGCCTGCAATGGCAAATCCACTGTCGCTGGTTTGGGTAAGGTTGTAAGTACCGTATTTATTTCCATCAAAAAATGAAACAGTTTTCACCCATTCGGTTTCAAACGCACTTGAAAGCTTGCGAATGTGAAACCCCAAAAAATCTTGACGAAAACTGCCAATGGCAAGGCCGCCATCCAGCGTTCTAATCAACGTAGTGGCTACCAATGAGGTATCTTCTTTGAATCCTTTGGTCCAAAGAGTGTCTAAATCAGAATTATGACATTGCAAATAGACATGATAATTGTAAGAGGTACCTGTGTAGAATGAAGCAGTATAAATGCTGAACCATAGTGAGTCATTGTATTTTATCAGCCCTCCATGTTGGGCAGCATACTTATCAGGGTAATCGCTGCCCCATTCTTTTAACCATTGTTGGCTTCCTGAAGAGTTTAGACCACACAATAGAATACTGAAATATTGAGCTCCATCATCCGTATTACTATATGTTGTATAAACATTTCCATCCTCAACAACCGAATAGCAATAGTCAGCATAGTGCTTAAGTGAAAGGTCGGTTTTTAAATTGAAATAGGTTGTGTTTTGGCACACACTTCTGGAAGTTAGTGTAAAGCACAGGCTACAAATAACAGCAACTATCAAGAGATACCTATTCATAGCCACAAATATACGCATAATAGTGCTGGTAAATGTTCGAGACCGAGCCAAAACCTTGCCCAAAAAAATGATTTTACTGAAATCCCCCTTTATCCCCCTTTAAGTAAGGGGGACACCTGCTAAGCACAATCTACATTAGCAGGCAGAATCTCCTATACCGATTGGGGATTGTACTAAAATAAACAGATTTTACTGAAATCCCCCTTTATCCCCCTTTAAGAAAGGGGGACACCTGCTAAGCACAATTTACATTAGCAGGCTGTCCCCCCTTATCAAATTGGAGATTTGTATCGCGAAGGTTCTTCATTTGCACATTCTCATATTTGCATATCCCCACATTCAGTAGGTTCTTCCATCCTCACATCCTCATATCTGCATATCCTCACATTCATCAGGTTCTTTCATTAGCACACCAGCACACCAGCACATTAACTCATTAATCCCGTTTGCTGATACTCGCCGCCCCGCTGCTGTCCTGTGTTACCCTGGCATTGCCCGAATACCTTACACTGGCAGCTCCTGAAGCCGAAATATTCAGCTCATCGGTGGCACTCACCTCTGCCTTGGCCGCACCGCTGGCTTCAAGCTCAAAAGTGGCAACATCCAGTTTCATGCCTTCAAAATCTGCAGCACCCGAAATATTAAAATGAACCTTCTGCACTTTTCCGGCCAGCTTTACATGCGATGCCCCTGAAACGTCACCGGTCATTTCTTTTGCTGTGAGGTCGAGGTCGGCTTCGGAGGCCCCCGAAAAATCAAATGCAATATTTTCGAAGTTCAAAGCACTTGCCGATTCCATGCACACGGCACCCGACAGCCTGATATCGTCAACATTTACGTAGGTGAGGTAGATGGTCATGCTTTTGGTGGCCGAAATGCCATCACTCGAGATTTCGAGCGTGCCACCGCTGACTTTGGTGCTGATGTGTGCCATCAGGTTCTCTTCTGCTTCAATCTTAAGCTCGGTGGCGCTGCCCTGTTTTATATAAACCTTAAAGGCACTGCCTATCGAGAGCTTGCTGAAATCGCCCACATTGCGGGTCTGCCAGATCAACTTGCCATTGCCTTTGATTCCGTGGCCTGTATAAATGCATGCCTGACTGAACATGGCTACAAGGCATAGTATGATGGTCAGCGGAAGTAATTTGTCAGTAATCGTTCTTTTCATGATTGTAATGTTTATTTGTTATCCATCTGATGAAGTTCGCCTGAACCTTTCAGGCTTACAGTCTTTGTTTTGGGATCGCCTTTGTAGTAAATGTCGCCCGACGAATTGCTGCGGACGTCGAGTGAAGTGGCTGCAAATACGTATATGTCAGCCGATCCGTGGCATTCGGCGCTCACTTTGTCTGATTTAAGTCCGGAAGTGTTGATATCACCCGATGAATTTGATTTGATAGTGGTGATGACTGAAGAGCCGGTTAGCTTAATGTCGCCAGATCCATGGTTGGTAATGTCAGTGGATGCAAGCTGCAGGTCTTTTCCTGAAAAATCGCCCGAGCCATTTACATCAAGTTTAAAACTGCCCCTGATTCCTTCAACCTTCATATCGCCTGAACCATTGATGCGTCCTTCAAAATTGGTGGCATCCAGATCCACATCCACATCACCCGAACCATTGATTGATACTTCAAGGTCAGCAGCTTTAATCAGGTTCATTCCTTCCAGGTCACCCGATCCGTTCAGGCTGATTTTTGTAATGGAAGGGGAGGTTACAAACACCCTGAGCACTTTGGCGTTCATGATCGTTCCTCTGATGTCAATCCTGAGTTCACCATTCTCAACGGTTGTTTCAATCTTATCAATGGCTTTGGCGTCGGCTTCCACTTTTACCAGGGTTTCGGGGCCATGACTGAGTAAGATGTCGGCTGAGCAATGGTTTGAAATGGCCGTAAAGGAACCCGTTTTTCTGATTTCTGTTTTAATATCCTGTGCCATGAGGCTCTGGCTGAGCATGAGTAAGCCCGTAAGCCCGCCCATCAGCAACAATGTGATTTTACTTGTTTTCATAATAAATTTTAATGAGGTTAATTGTTAATTTTTATATCTGTATTTCCGTAAGTTGACCTGATTTTGAGCAATGATTTGCCGTTGGTGCCCACACTCCCTTTCATGCTGCGGGTGTTTTGGGTTTCAATATCGCTCGTGACTGCAATATTCTTTTTGGGTAGGGTGATGGATCCATATTCGCTTTGTGTATCAAATGTAAAATTACTTCCTTTTTCAAAGCCCAGCGTCAATCCTGAGAATTTTGAATCGATCTGGATAGAAGTAAAAGCCGTATTGATAGCGTTGATGCTGATGCTTCCGTATTCCGCATCAATAATAAAGCTTTTGGCCAGACCGGTAGTCTCGATGGTTGAGAGCTGGCTGCTTCCCTGAATACTCCCGGCTTCGGTAATGTCAATTTTATCGCCCACCGACTGCAACTTGAGTTTGCCTACTTTGTGAATGTTTACAACCGAGTATTTTGATGAAAGATCAACTTCCGAGGCTGTGTTCAGTTCAACGGTTGAATAGGCCACAGCGCAGGTGGTTTTGCTGATGTTGCTGATGACGGAATTGGAACTGTAATCCATCCTGAGTTTATTGACTGAACCATCCAGGTCATTCACCTGCAGGATGCCGTATTTTATCTGCAGATTGTTGGCGCCGCCGGCCTGATTAACAATCAGGTTCCCATAGCTGCAGGCGGCATCAAGACTGCTCCCCACCGGACCATAGATGTGAATTTCAGTTTCGGTGGTGTATTTGCCATTCCATTCATTGTCGCTGCTCTCGCTGTTGTTGGTGATTTGGATGCGGTTGCCGGCTGCCGTGCATTTTACATACATCCTGTCGAGAACAGATTTGGCTTTGCGGCTGTCTTTACAGTTTACCCGCAGGGTTACTTCTATTTTGACTTTGGTTCCGGACACTCCGGTAAAGTAAACATCGGCAAATTTGGTGCGGATGTTGAGTGAGGCATTGCTGCCTGTTTCAAATTCTTCGGATGTGTTTTTGGTTACTTCCTGCGACAGCAGCAATAAAGGTAAACACACCAGGCTTAAAATGAGGGTATATGCTTTCATGATCGGATATTTTATTTTTTGATTTCTAAAGTTTATTTTGAAGTTTTTGTAGCCTGACCCTGACCCTGTGCATATCTGGTTTGCGTGATAAGGGTTTCGAGCAGTCTTACTGTACTTTTAAAGTTGTAAACCAGTGCATTAAAAACACGCTGATCGTTGTGTGATGAAACATATTCACGGTTAAGCCTGGCTGATTCATCACGTAGTTTTTTAATTTCGTTGGTTGCTACCACAGTGTTTTGTTTTGTGGAAGGATGTTTTGCTGCAATCTGTTCCAGTTCTGCCAATTTCTGTTGTGTAATCTGCTCGTAATAGGCATTTGTTTCAGTAAGCTCTGATGCAGAAACCTGTTTAGCGTCAGATGTGCCCGAATAATACATATAGAAACCCGGAATCGACAATGCAACGAGCAGGATGGCCGCTATTTTAAGTTTTAACAAAGGCCTCATCCACCTTAGTGGGCTGTGATCAGCCTGTTTTCTCAGCTTATGTCTGAAGATGGCTTCGTGCCGCACGGGTGGTTCGGCAAAGTCAAAATCGGAAGCTGATTTTTTTATTTTATGTTCGATGTTAAACATGTCAATTAATTTGAAAACAATTCAAAGATTCTTGATTCAGAGAGTGTTTCAAGGAGTTTTTTGCGTGCCCTCGAAAACCGGGTGCGTGCATTGTTGTATGAAATGCCAAGCAGTATGGCTATATCGTTGTAATTCATATCCTCCAGCAGATGCAGCGAGAGGATAATCCGGTACTCATCATTCAGTCTGAAGATGGCTTTTTTGATTTCGTCAACCTTATAATCAATGATCTCGTGCGAAGGCTGGTTGTCATCCTGCTGTTCGTCGAATTCGCGGTAAATGAAAGGGATGTTTAACCTGTTTTGTTTAATGAAATCAATTGATTTGTTGATGGCAATGCGCCTGATCCAGGCAGCCAGCGGACCGGTTCTTCTGAACTGGGGCATCTTAACAAATGCTTCAAGAAATGCATCATGCATCAGGTCCATGGCATCATCCGGGTCGTTCACTATGCGAAAGCAGGTATTGTACACAGGTTTGTATAAGGCCTTATACACCATCATCCGGGCTTCTTCATTGCCCTGAATACATTGTTCCAGTGCAGCATCAGACAATATGAATTCTTTCGGGTCCAATAGCGGTTTATTTGTAAGGTATGACTCTGAAATGTGCCGTTTGTTACACTTTGGGCCGAAATATTTATGCAGCTTGTTATTTTACGGGCATTTGCCGGAAAACCGTATTTTTGCGCTTTATTGAATTGTAATTTAAACTCAAGCTGATGGCACTGTTACACTCTTTCGAAAAAAGTGGTAATTTTCTGTTCAAATGGCGCGGCCAGATTCCGGTGGTTCTTATTTTACTGGCTATTCCCGTGATGGCCACAACTGACATTACTTTTCTGTCAAAGGGATTTAAACTGGCACTTACCATTTTATGCATCATTGTAAGTTTGTCTGGTTTCTTAGTCAGGGCCTATACCATTGGTACAACTCCCAAAGGCACTTCAGGCCGCAATACCACCGGTCAGGTAGCCGAAGTGCTGAACACCATGGGTATTTACAGTGCCGTGAGGCATCCCCTTTATGTGGGTAATTACCTGATGTGGATTGGCATCGTGATGTTTACGTTTAATTTTTATTTTGTGCTGATCGTATCACTTGCTTATTGGCTTTATTATGAGCGGATAATGTATGCCGAAGAACGTTTTCTTGAAAAGAAATTCGGCAAGATTTACCTTGACTGGTCAGTGACCGTCCCGGCTTTTATACCCGATTTCAGCAGCTATATGTCATCAAATGTTAAGTTTTCTGTTAAATCGGTGCTCAGGCGTGAGTATTCAGGTGTGCTCGCAACGGTTTTGTGTTTTGCCCTCATTGATCAGTACAGGTTTCTATTGAAATACGAAGTGTTGGGTTTAAACCGGATATCAACCCTCGTGTTTTTAATCACCCTTGTGATTGTTCTGGTGTTACGAACTTTAAAGCATTCAACAACAATACTCAACGAAGACGGAAGGTCATAAAATAAAAAAACCGGAACTGTTCCCAGAACCGGTGATTTATATGAATTTGATTGATATTGCTGGCTTTACAACTTGTAAACCTTCAGTCAGTAATCTGACTGATTGGGTTTACGCAGAATGTTTACCGGTTTAAAAAGAACTTATCTTGAAGCTTCAAGTTTGATGGTGAGTTGTTCTTTTTCAAGTTTGTTCACTTTAAGATCTTCCACAAGACTTTTGTTGTAAGAAATAAGTGAACAGATAACAGTGTAATCACCGGAGATCAGGTTGTTGAAGGAAAAATTTCCGTCGAGATCGGTAAAGGTCTTCTGATCAGTTCCTTTGAGGCTTATCTCAACACCAGCAAGTGTTTCGCCCGAAGCCAGATCGGTAACTTTTCCCTGAAGTGAACAGTTTGCTGCAGGAACAGAAGTTTTTTCCGGGGATTTTACGGTTACATCACCTTCATTGCCTGAAAATGCTGTGTTTGACATCATGATGATTGCGACTAAAACCGGAAAGAATAATTTTTTCATAACAGTATTATTTTGTGATGCAAAAGTAAACCACCCATCTTGTTACAGAATTACGAAAGGGTTATCAGGTTGTTAAGATTATATTACGAAATGCCGGCTTCTGATAATTTTCTAATTTTATCGCCGCTAAAAAACCTTAATACATAATGAAAATCAGGTTATACAAAAGACGGAATGTACGCATGCCAACCCTATGGGGATGGATGCTGATTTTCGGGGTTTTTGGTTTGATTGTTATCAGTCTGGCAAAATACATTCCTACGTATCTGTCACCCAATGAACCAGTTCAAACCAGGATTCTGGTGGTTGAAGGTTGGTTGCCCGATTTTGCAATGAAACGCGCTTTGAAGGAGTTTTATAAAGGTAAATATCAGTTTATTATAACAACCGGTGTTAAGATTCCCAACGGCACTTATCTGG
>CAZKCK010000186.1:0-2197 GCA_964550695.1 uncultured Bacteroidales bacterium
GTACCCTCAGCATTAACAGGTATTTGTCGTTAAATTTAACAGCCCCGGGATTAAACACTGAGGTTGTATCAATCAGTTGAGGCGAAATGCGTGGAATATCATTACGGGTCAGGATGGGATTGAAGGTGTGGCGTTTCATAATCAATTAATTAACAAATGACAAATAACAAATGACAAATGGCAAATAACAAATAGCAAATAACAAATGACAAATAACAAATAGCAAATGGCAAATGGCAAATAGCAAATAGCAAAAGACAAATGACAATTAGCAAATAACAAAAGAACAAATTGCAAATAACAAGCAAATTATAGATTTCCGGTTTTTTTTAAGATAGATGAAAAAATCTTTTTCAATTCATTGGATTCATTAATTAACAAGTTGGTGATATCTGTATCAAGATTTTCATTGCTTTCGGCTATTAATCGCAGCCAATAAGCAGATTCTTTAGCTTCCTTGCGGCAAATTCTGATTCTCATTGCAAAATCCTTATTGCCAAGAGATTCATTGGCTTCAATGTAATTCGCCCCCACTGAACCTGATGACCTGATAACCTGCTTGCCATATTCAATGTTTGAAATTGTCTTGGAAAGACCTTTAATGAATAAGGAAACCCTTTTAGCAAATTGGAAAGTCCTTTCTTCTAAATCAAAAATTTTAACAACCTCATTTTCTGACATTTGTTTAAAACTTACGATTATTAAATATTGAAATTCGTGTTTTTGTTTTTTGTGTTTTGTTATTTGAGATTTAAATCTTGAGCACAACCTTAACAGTGCAAACCAATTGGTTGGTAAGCGGCAACAAATTTACATCAATCAACTTTCCATCAACCCATATCTCCGGAATTCCCTTTTCGAGATGGTCAGGATTTTGGACTTCGATGATGTACCGGGTTCCCCTGAAAACACGTTCTGCTTTAAACATTTCCCAACGGGAAGGGATAGACGGATCAATAAGCAAACCCTCATAGGTGGGTCTTATTCCCAAAATGTAGTCATAACTCACGCGATACATCCATGCAGCCGACCCGGTCTGCCATGAATGACTCGCACGGCCAGGGGCTGAATGTTCGTTACTGGTGATGTATTGCGAATATACATAAGGCTCTGCCACAAACACATCGCTATCAATACGGTTGGGCAACATTTTCTCAAAATATGCATAAGCCTGATTGCTCCGGCCCAACATGGTTTCAGCCTGAATGACCCAGGTTGTGGGATGGCAGAATACGGCGCCATTTTCCTTCTTACCCCATACACAGCGGGTTACGAGTCCGATATTGGGATCAATTTCTTTCCACGCAGGCGAACATTTTTTGGGACCCTCTGGTGAATCCAGATACTTTTTCACACTGTCCATTGCCCGGGTGATGCGCTCACGGTTTGTAAAGCCGGCAATAACGGGCCATATCTGTGTATTCAGAAATATCTTTCCGTATTTGTTTTCATGTGACCCGACCTTGCGGCCTTTCCCGCCAAATGCCCTGATGTACCACTCGCCATCCCAGCAGTTTTCTTCCACTGCCTGAATAAGTTGATCCCTAACTACCGAAACCTCGGAATGATGTTGCGTGAGCCCGAGGTAATCAAGCATTTCAGCAAAAAGATTAAGCATTGCAGCATAGAACATTCCACCCCACACACTCTCACCACCTTCATCGCCTCCGATATAATCCAGGGTATCGTTCCAATCGCCACGGCCAAACACGGGCAATCCGTGAATTCCGAGATTGTTTTTTGCATAATTCACTACGGCCAGCATGTGCTCAAGGATGCTTCCTTCCTTACCGTCTTCGATAAACCGTTGCCGGATATTCAGCAAATCAAAATCACCGGTTTCCCTGATGTATTCGGTAACGGCCAGCATAAACCACAACGGGTCATCGCAATGGTGGGTAAATTCCCCTTGCCCGTCGCCATGAAAATGATGATACACCTTCCCGTCAGTCCGCATTTGCCTTGATAACAGCAAAATACGCTCCTTTGCCTTCTCCGGATCCGAAATTGTGACTGCAATGGTATCCTGCGAAGTATCCCTGAATCCGAATCCACGGCCTATGCCCCAGTAATAAAAACTGATGACCCGTCCCACATCAAACGCTACCCTGGCCTGATACGGAATCCAGTACTTCATAAAGATATTTGTATCTGGGTCAGGTGTTTCAACACTGGTATACGCAAAATACTTTTCCCA
>CAZKCK010000186.1:2297-7933 GCA_964550695.1 uncultured Bacteroidales bacterium
GTTTCGTAACCAGCAACGGGGTGATTGACTGTAAAATATGTCCACTGATCCCATTCCTTGTTTTCCTGTTGTTGTGTGCCTTTGGTTTGCGTAACCCAATAGGTTTTGGTTGAAAAAACCGAATTCAGGTCTTTGTCGAAATATGAACGGTTAAAATGCTGATCATCACATTGGTTGATCAAATCAACCAGGGCATGGCCCAGCGCCAGCTCAACATACCCATAAACCGAAAGCCTGCGTTTTTTGCCGGATGTGTTTTTCAGAATCGCTTTCCAGATTTCCTGATCGTCGTTCTGAGGCACAAAAAACAATACTTCTGATTCTATTTCATTTACAAGGGCTTCTGAACGCGTGTAACCGAAACCGTGTGCAAGCCGGTAAGATTCAAGGTGTTTACCAACAGGTTGCCATGTCAGGCTCCAGATTTCACCGGTTTCATGGTCTTTGATATAAATGTACTTGCCGGGCCTGTCGTGCGGCACTTCATTGATGCGATACCGGGTTATGCGACCGTGCAGCGGGCTTTTGTAATATGAAATACCGCCTCCATTGTTTGAAATGGTCGAGAAGTAACGTCCGTTGTATAAATAGTTGATCCATGGACTTGGCGTATCCATGCGGGTTATGATGTATTCTTTGCCATCTTCGGAGAAATGACCGTAATTCATTCTGTAATTTTTTGGTTATGGTTGCAAAGAAATTAAATTATTTACAAAAGCACAAATGTATAAATTTTATTGT
Organism: uncultured Bacteroidales bacterium; assembly: GCA_964550695.1. Classification (GTDB taxonomy): domain Bacteria; phylum Bacteroidota; class Bacteroidia; order Bacteroidales; family TTA-H9; genus CAZKCK01. Next base: position 3,039 of record CAZKCK010000186.1, read on the forward strand.
GCAAATGTATTGTTGATCATTTCGATGAGTGCTTCTTTCCGGATGGGTTTGGAGATATATTCAATACAACCCGCTTCGATGGCGAGTTCCCGATCACCTTTCATTGCAAAAGCAGTTTGTGCAATTACCGGGAGGCCGGGTCTTAACAGGTGTATATGTCTTGTTACCTCATAACCATTCATTTCCGGAAGTTTGATATCCATTAACACCAGACTGATTTCAGGATTATGTTTTACCAGTTCAATTGCCTGGAGACCTGATTCAGCAGTAAGAAGGTTGGCTTTATATGCGGCAAGCATTAATGTAAGGTAAAATAAATTGTCGTCACAATCATCTACAATGAGGATGGTCTTGCCTTCAATCAGGTTCTGTGGTCCTTTGATAGCCTGTTTTGCAACATGTGTATTGTCAGGAAGTATTGCATTTTTTAACTCGAAATAAAACGTAGAACCAACTTCCGGAATACTTTCGAACCAAAGCCTGCCCTGAAGCAACAGTGATAATTTATGACTGATGGCCAGCCCCAGCCCCACACCACCAAATACGCGGGTATCTGAATCATCGCCTTGCCTGAATTGTTCAAAGATGATTCCGGCTTTGTCCGGTGAGATTCCAACACCGGTATCTTTTACGTAAAATATTATATCTGAATTATTTACTAAATACCCATATTCAATTCCACCTTGTAATGTGTATTTTACTGAATTATTTAACAGGTGCGAAAGCAATTGAATAAGCTTTTCGCGGTCAGAAAAAATTGATAAAGATGTGAAATGCGGATCAGGTACTGCTTTATAGGTCAGATGGGTCTTTTCACTGGTTTCTATCTCAGTTTTTACATGATCACCCAGGTCAACAAAAAAATCATCTAAATTAAACACAACGTTTTCGGTATTTCCATTACCTGACTGAAGCAAGGCAATTTCGAAAATAGATTCTATAATTGATAGCAAATGATTTCCACTCCGGTTGATATACTTTACCAGTCTTACAATGTCTTCAATAGTCATGGAACTGTCAATAATGCTGCTGAAACCAATTACTGCATTCAAAGGGGTGCGTAATTCATGGCTCATGGTGGCCAGAAATGCTGATTTCAGGCGATCGCTTTCTTCTGCCTTTTCTTTGGCGAGAATTAATTCAGCATGTGTCTTTTTTATATCATCAATATTTTTTATGAAACCAAGGTACTGATTATCTGATATTTTAACTGTACTCAGCAGAGCAAAAAAGCTGTGGCCATCTGAAGAAACAAATACAATTTCGTTCGAAAATATATCATTTTCATTGGCAAATCCGAATGAATTACCAATAACTTCATGATAATCAGGCGTAACAAAGCTTAAAATTTTCTTCAAACTGATTTCAGCCTCGGCATAACCCAACATGGCACACAATGATTTATTTGCACCTGTAATATTTCCGGTTGCATCACAGGTATAAATGCCATCGGGAGCATGTTGAATATAGCTTCTGAACATATTCTCACTTTCCTTCAGCGCCCTGAGAATGTACTTGCGATCAGTAATATTTGATGTAAATCCAAAAATTCTGGGTCGGCCATTTTCGATGTATGCTCTTCCTTCTGATAAAAACCAGGCAATTTCACCATTAGAACGCATCACTTCATATTCCATCGAAAAAGTCTGCCCGGGATTCGACAAACCAAGCTTAATTTTATTCATAATATCAGGCATATACCGTGGCAAAACATAGCTCAGGTATTTATCCCAATCATTTTTAATTGTATTTAAAGGCAACATCAGAAATTCGTCAGCCACACCAGATATGTATGAGTTTATGAATTTCCCGTTGTTGTCAATGTCAGACTTCCAGATAATATTCGGAATATTTGAAACAATCATTTCACGTTCATGATAACTCTCCCGGATAAAGGCTTCCGATTTTTTGCGTTCAGTAATATCACGAAGTAGTCCGATAATGTAGGCAGGATTGCCCTGAGCATCATTTTTAATCTTGTAACTGCCATGAATCCAATGAATTTTACCAGTCCGGCTAATCATTCTGAATTCTAATTCTAGCGTTTTATTCTGCTTGTGGCTTTGGATTAAATCCGGTTGAAACGATTCAAGGTGACCCAGATCTTCGTCAAAAAAAAGGTCTCTTTGCTTTAACAAATTCATTTTTAAAACCTCTTGCGGAGTATAACCTAAAATCTGATAAACAGAAGGACTGATATATACAAACTCCCCACTCTGAATATCCTGCCGGTAATGGATGTCGACAGAACTCTCAATAATCTCCCTGAATCTTTCTTCACTTTCGCGCAGCAACTTTTTAGTTTCCCACTGCCGCAACCTGTTAAACAGGAAATAACCAAACAAGAATGTACCAAAAGGATAAACTGTAAGCAACGGGAACAAAATACTGTTTACTGTTTTATCTCTTAAATTGAATGGCAAGAACACAGTACAGCCCAGCATTACCAAATGAACCGCAAAACCAAGCACAATAAGTTTAAGATTTCTGTGCTTGTTATACCATTTACCATCAATGCTGTGCCATACAATTCCAATAATACCTGACGAAAAAATTACAGCAATGCCCATCCATACACCATCTCCACCAAGATAAACCCGATATGCAGCAGTTACTAACATTGCCATAACAACCGGAACCAGGCCAAAAAACATTCCTGAAACCGAAAGCAACACTGAACGCGTATCAAAAACCAACCCGGGGCTTAGCACTGCAGGAGTCAGCATGACCATGATTCCAATGATACTCAGAAAAAACCCTGCAATTAACCGCGAAAAAACCAGGTCATTGTTCTGGTTCCTTTTCCAGAAAAAATCCAGAACCAAACCGGTTGCCAGCAGCAGGGCCACGTTTTGAATCAAACCGATAATTAAAGTTGAATTCATTGGCTTATAGTTTTGTGTAAAAATAATAATTTTAGACATATAAGCATTGTTGTTCAGTAAAAATTTAGAGATTCTTCGTTGCACTCAGAATGACAGGTGGTTAGACGAAATACGGGTGGCGGGTGCTTGCTTTGGCGGCACAGCCGCCAAAGCAAGCACCCGCCACCCGAAGAAAAACATAAAAGCCTGTCATTCCGAGCGTAATGCAATGAAGCAAGGAATCCTATATGTATTGCATTTTTATACCTGACAATAATTATAAATTATTAAAACCAAAACAATTATTAAAAACGATGCAAACAAATGATTGGATTTGAAGCCTGAAAAACAGTAAATTTGTGAACATGAACATGAACCGTCTGATATGGAAACACACGATCGAAAACCTGCCGTTGCCGGACAATTTTACCCATCGGAAAAAACCAGACTCTTAACAGAATTGCAAAGTCTTTTTAAAGATGCTGTTCCTTTCAAAGAGAGAAGATTAAGGGCGCTGATTGTACCACATGCGGGGTATGTTTTCTCCGGCAAAGTAGCAGCTTCTGCTTACAACCAATTGGATGAAAACGCAGTATATGAGAATATTTTTCTGATTGGCCCCAGTCACCGGGCTTCTTTCAATGGTGCAAGCGTATACACCAAAGGTGATTACATTACACCGCTGGGAAATGTAAAAGTAAATACCGTTCTGACTAACACGCTGGTTAACAATAGCAGCGTATTCACTTACAAAAAAGAAGCTGATCAAACAGAACATGATCTGGAAGTGCAATTGCCATTTTTGCAATTCAAACTTAAAAACCAGTTTACCATCGTCCCTGTAATAATTGGTACCGAAGACTCAATGACCCTCCGGAAAATTGCCGCAGAATTACAGCCCTGGTTTACGCCTGAAAATTTATTCATTATATCAACTGATTTTTCACACTATCCTGAATATCAATTTGCTGTTAAAACAGACCTGATGACTTCCGAAGCCATTCAAACCATGGATGCCGCCAAATTGACTGAAACGCTCAGGACGATTAAGAAGAAGTATATTCCGGGACTGGTAACCAGTTTATGCGGGGCAAATGCCGTTTTTACCCTGCTGTATCTGATAAACCATAACCGGTCGTTTAAAATAGAACAGATAGATTATGAGAACTCCGGTAACAGCATTTATGGTGATAAAACAAGAGTGGTGGGTTATGTTGCAATGGCGTTGCATGCCAAAGAACAAATAAATGAACCCGCATTTGAACTAACCGGGGCCGAACAGCAGCAATTGCTTGCCATTGCCCGTAAAACGCTCGAAAGCAGATTAATAAACAAAGATTTTTATACTCCTGCGAAATCCGGTTTATCTGCCAATCTTTTAAAGCAATGCGGGTGTTTTGTCTCACTTCATATAAACGGTAAACTCAGAGGGTGCATCGGAACTTTCGGCAGCAAACGCACACTGGCAGATTCCGTTGCTGAAATGGCCATTGCTGCAGCTACCGAAGACTCACGCTTTGAACCCCTTGAAGCCGATGAGCTCAAGAATGTTGAAATCGAAATTTCAGTGCTCACACCCATGAAACGGATCTTCAGCGGGAAAGAGATTGTGTTGGGACTTGATGGAATTTACATAAAGAAAGGCTACAGGTCAGGGACCTTTCTGCCTCAGGTTGCCACCCAAACCAACTGGACAACAGAAGAATTTCTGGGACACTGCAGCCGTGATAAAGCCGGTATTGGATGGGATGGCTGGAAAAGTGCAGAACTTTATACGTACCGTGCGATAGTTTTTTCGGAATAACCATTGGCTGCTTAGAATGTGAAAATATGAGAATGTGGGGATATGCAAATGATAGGTCGATTTTGTTAATCTATAGAATAAAATTCGCTTTGCGCAAATCTTCAAATCTTCAAATCTTCAAATCTTCAAATCTTCAAATCTTCAAATCTTCACATCTTCACATCTTCAAATCTTCACATCTTCAAATTTGTATTTTAGGAAGCCTTGAACGTTTGGCCCTTTAGTTT
>CAZKCK010000187.1:0-7782 GCA_964550695.1 uncultured Bacteroidales bacterium
AACTTTTAAACTTCTACCTTTGCCACATTGAAAATTTCATTAAACCCAAAAATAGAATATTATGAAACGCAACGTAGTAATTATTGGTGCTGCGGGTAGGGATTTCCACAATTTTAATACTTTTTTCCGTGGAAAAGCCGAGTACAACGTAGTGGCTTTTACTGCCGCTCAGATTCCTGACATTGATGGTCGCAAATACCCTGCTGAACTGGCAGGTGCTGATTTGTATCCGGCAGGCATTCCCATTCTTGCCGAAGAGAATCTTGCAAGACTCATCAAGGAAATGAATGTCCAAGATTGTGTATTTGCTTACAGCGATGTTCCTTATAACAGAGTAATGAACATTTCGGCACTTGTAAATGCATCCGGAGCTAATTTCATTTTACTCGGACCTGCTGAAACTCAGGTTAAAAGTACAAAGCCCGTTATCGCTGTTGGTGCAACCCGCACAGGCTGTGGCAAAAGCCAGACTTCACGCCGCATCATCGAAATTTTGATGAAAGAAGGTTTAAAAGTTGTTGCCGTTCGTCACCCGATGCCTTATGGCGACCTTGTAGCTCAGAAAGTTCAACGTTTTGCTACTGTTGAAGATCTGAAGAAACATAAATGTACTATCGAAGAAATGGAAGAATACGAACCCCATGTTGTTCGTGGCAATGTAATTTATGCCGGTGTTGATTATGAAGCTATTTTACGTGCTGCTGAAAATGATCCCGATGGTTGTGATGTAGTATTATGGGATGGTGGTAATAACGACTTCCCATTCTATAAACCCGATTTATTGGTTGGTGTTGCCGATCCTCATCGTCCTGGTGCTGAGGTAAGTTACTATCCCGGTGAAGTGGTTGCCCGTATGTCAGATGTGATTGTTATCAATAAAATTGATTCAGCCAGCATCGAAAATATTCAGAAAGTACGTGAAAATATCGCCCGTATCAATCCCAAAGCTATTGTAATTGACGGTGCTTCACCACTTACTGTCGATAAACCTGAATTAATCAGAGGAAAACGTGCGCTGGTTATTGAAGATGGCCCAACACTCACACACGGCGAAATGCGTATTGGTGCCGGTACTGTTGCTGCCAATAAATTCGGAGCTGCCGAACTGGTTGACCCACGTCAGTATGCAGTTGGTAAACTTGCTGAAACTTTCCGCCTTTATCCTAATATTGGTACATTGTTACCAGCTATGGGATATGGTGATCAGCAGGTTAAAGACCTTGAAGCAACAATCGAAAATACACCCTGCGATGTTGTTGTAATTGCAACCCCGATTGACCTGAACCGTATTGTAAAAATTAATAAACCAACCGTAAAAGTTGGATATGACCTTCAGGAAATCGGACATCCGAATCTTGAGGAAGTCCTTTGCGATTTCATTGAAAAGCAAAATCTGAAGAAAAAGGGCGGCTGTGGCTGCTGCTGTTAATATTTCTAAACGAGGCGACCCGATGGTCGCCTTTTTTTTGGTTAAATTGTTAAATTAAATTCACTCAGAATATGAAAAACAGAAGTCTTGTTTCAATTAATGACTTTACAAGTGATGAGTATCTGCAAATACTCGAATTGGCGAAGAGTTTCGAGCTTCAGCCTATTCAAAGGATACTTGAGGGTAAAGTTATTGCTACTTTATTTTTTGAACCTTCAACCCGTACGCGCCTCAGTTTTGAAAGTGCTGTGAACAGGCTTGGTGGCAGAATTATTGGCTTTAGCGATGCCTCAAGCAGCAGTACTTCAAAAGGTGAGACCTTAATGGATACGATAAAAACTGTAAGCAATTACAGCGATCTGATCGTCATGCGCCATCCGCTTGAAGGCTCAGCACGATGGGCCAGTGAAGTTTCCGGAGTTCCAATAATCAATGCCGGAGATGGTGCCAATCAGCACCCTACTCAGTGTTTACTTGATTTGTACAGCATTCTACAAACTCAGGGCACTATCAGTAACCTGAATGTGGCATTTGTAGGCGATCTAAAATATGGCAGGACTGTGCACTCAAATGTTATGGCTCTCAGTAATTTTAATACAACTTTTCATCTGGTTTCTCCTAATGAATTAAAACTACCAAGCTCAGTAAAATTGCACATCAAGGAAAGGAATCTTGAATATCATCAATACACTGAAATTACGGAAGTTATACCAAAGGTTGATATTCTTTATATGACCCGTATCCAGCGTGAAAGGTTCTCAGATCCAATGGAATATGAACGCGTTAAAAATTCATATATTCTTAATAATCAAATGCTTGATAATTCAAAAGAGAATTTGAAAATCCTTCATCCACTGCCAAGGGTTAACGAAATTAATGAGGACGTTGACTTAAATCCCAAAGCTTACTATTTTCAACAGGCATTGAATGGCGTATATGTTCGTCAGGCGCTTATTGCTTCAATACTTGGACTTAAATAATATTTCAGTTATCAGACAAAAATTCAGAAAAAATGGAAAAAGATCATCGCAAAGAATTAATTGTTTCGGCAATTGAAAACGGAACAGTTATAGACCATATTCCTTCACATGCAGTTTTTCAGGTAATGAAAATACTTGAACTTGATAAATCCAGCAATCAGGTTTTGTTCGGAATGAATCTTGACAGCCGGAAGTTCGGGAAAAAGGGGATTATTAAAGTCAGGGAAAAGTTTTTTAAACCTGTCGAAATCAATAAAATAGCAATTGTAGCACCGTCGGCTACATTAATTGTTATCAAAGATTTTAATGTTGTTGAGAAAAAACAGGTGGAAATACCTGATGCAATCGAGGGATTTGCAAAGTGTTTTAACCCTAAGTGTATAACCAATCATGAAAAGGTTCCTACAAAATTTGCTGTAATTGATAAAGACGAGATTAAGTTACTTTGCCATTACTGTGAAAAGATTACCAAAAAAGAAAATATTGTCTTCATTTGACAATGAGAAAAATCATTTTTAAGCCTCCGGATATATCACCGGAGGCTTTACCTTTGTACCTTAATTATTATAAATATACCTAAATGCTGAAAAAACTCAGTTGTATCATACTTATTGCACTAGTAATCAGCTCATGTTCAAAAACCGAAGAGAATTCTCAAAAGGTTGTTTACGATGCTTCGCCAGTGGTTCATTTGGATACAAATTTTGTATCATATTCAATGAAAGCTGGTTACTATACTTTTGACAGTATTGTTGATGTATTTTTTGATGTTGATTCACTGGCATGTATAATTGATATCACTGAATACAAATCCGGTCATATGGTTTTTAAACTCCTTGAACAGGATTCTTTGCTCTATACCGATACATTAATTGGAAATTATAATTCGGAGACAATTCTTTTGAATGGCATTAAGCCTGATAAAGTCCGTTTTATGAGCGAAAAATTTACCGGTAACCTGAGTTTTAAGTTAACTTATTATAAATCAATTAATAATGGAATCAATTAGTTCTGAATTGCATTTTCCGCAGTCTTTTAACCTAAAAGTAATATTTGAATCTGTTATTCCTGAAAGTCAAAGGGTTAATAGTTTAACGCAGGTTTTAGAAAAGAATATGGTTCCTTATGACGATTTTACCTTTAAAGAAAGTAGTAAGAAAAAGTATATCTCTTATTCAATCCGGATTCTGTTAATCAGCTACGATCAAATGCAGGATTTGTATAGGGATTTGAAAGAAGTTGAAGGAATAAAACTTGCAATGTAATGCAGTTGTCATCCGAATGGCCTGTAATCCGTATAATTATCCGTAATCGGATAGAAATATATGGTTTTCTCTAATTAGCTGATTCATAAATTTTTAACATTTATTTATTATTTCTGAAATTTATTTGTTTATATATCGGATAATATTTTGATCAGATAATATTTATGCATTTTGGTTAAATTTCTAATAATAAATGATTTATGTTTTTTGGCACACTATTTGGAATCTTATAAATGCTGTTGCAGGTTAATACCTGGTAATACCAAACCAAATTAAAACTCTCTTTACCTACTAATTGTTTTTGTTGTTTTTTTCTTAAGTACTTTTTGATTACTTTTTCCGGCGTGCAGGGATGCAGGCCGGTTTTTTTTTGGGTATTTACATATTTTTAACTTTCAATGATAACCGATTGAGCAAAGTTTCATTAATTTTGTTTCATTCTAAATTAAAATGTTATGAAAAGATTTTCTACTTTTTTTATATTGCTTTTGTGGGAATTGAGTCTGTTAGCACAGGTAGCACCTCAAAAATATGTTGTTTATTTTACTGATAAAAATAATAATCCTTATTCAATTTCAGATCCTCAGCAATTTTTGTCTGCAAGATCTTTACAAAGACGTTCGAATCAGCTAATTCCTATTGAATTATCCGATTTGCCCGTGACCCCATCTTACATAGCAGGAGTTAAGAATGTTGGTGTAAACATTATAAATGTTTCAAAGTGGTTGAATTCTGCAACTTTTTATACTACTGATTCTGCGCTTGTTGAACAGGTTGCAATGCTTCCGTACGTAAAAAAATTGGTTAAAAGTCATGTTGGAAACAATACGCACAACAAGTTTTCTTCCGGCGTAATGAGTGATCAGGTGAATTACAAGATTCCTTATTCAGGTATCCAAACAAATAATCCGGTTCAGGCCACTTATAAATCTTCAAATACCGACGTTTATAATTATGGAGGGGCATATAATCAGATTCATATGCTGAATGGTGACGTCCTTCATAATCTTGGCTACGATGGTGCCGGTATGGTTATAGCCGTTTTAGATGCCGGATTCTGGCATGTTGATCAGCTGGCTGCTTTTGATAGTCTGTGGAATAATGATCAGATTCTGGGTACCCGGGATTTTGTGGAACCCGGAAGCAATGTTTTCAGGGATGATATTCATATGCATGGTATGATGGTATTATCGACCATGGGTGGAAATAAACCCGGAGAGCTGGTTGGCACTGCCCCAAAGGCTTCCTTTTGGCTTATCAGAACAGAGGACGGTCCCACTGAAAATATTATTGAAGAATATAACTGGGTATCTGGGGCTGAATTTGCCGACAGCGTTGGGGCTGACGTAATTAATTCTTCACTGGGATACACTGAATTTGATGACCCTTCTCAAAACCATATATATGCTGATATGGACGGAAATACGGCTCCGTCAACAATTGGTGCTGACTTGGCTGCCCGAAAGGGGATTCTGGTTGTTAACAGCGCCGGAAACAGCGCACAGAATGCATGGCATTATGTAGGAGCTCCTGCTGATGCTGACAGTGTGCTGACAGTTGGTGCTGTAGATGGATTTGGAAACTATGCTGCATTCAGTTCAACCGGTCCTACAGCTGACGGACGTGTAAAACCAAATGTAGTTTCTCAGGGGCAGGGATCAGCAATTATAGGCCCTGACGGAGCCACCACCTATGGAAACGGAACATCTTTTTCTTCGCCCATCATGGCCGGAGTGGCTGCTTGCCTGTGGCAGGCGCATCCGAACCTGAAAAACATGGAAATTATTCAGGTTTTACAACAGGCAGCTAATCAAACTACAGCACCCGACTCATTGCTGGGATTTGGAATTCCGGACTTTATGGTTGCTCATGGTTTGTTAGCTTCAGATAATCACTTTGAAAAAACAAATTTCATTGATATTTCACCCAATCCGTTTGATTCATATCTTACAGTTAATACGCACTTTTTAACCAATTCAAGGATTTTCATAAATATTTGTGATATGAATGGGCGGGTAGTTTTTTCATCAGCATCAGATAATTTGCCGGTAATCACTTTGAATAACCTCAATTCACTGGCAAAGGGTGTATATGTTTTAAGAGTTTCATCAAATTCCACCGTTATTACCCAGAAAGTTATAAAACTCTGATTTTTAACGAAAGTTGGTTGCTGGAATAGTATTGCAATGATATTGCGTCCATTAATACGAATGGGCTTTACGGTATCGTTTATTAATTGAAGACGAAAGCCCCCGGAATTATTCCTGCTTTAAAACTATATAATTCTCTGCCAGTTGAATTATAGACATATACAGTGCCTTTTTGTTGATAGTCGATTGCATCTGACACATATACCATTGAATTATCAGGAGATACCCCCAAGGCATAGAAAAGCTTATTGTCACCATTGACAATTGGCTGTTGCGGAAGATTGGCATCAGTTATTGCCATTCTGAAAACGTGTTTATCAAGGAAAAAAAGCGTGTCGTGTGTTTTGTTTAAGCACAATTGTGATGGAGAAGCTAATTGATTATTAAACTCGAATTCAGCAACTATTGAAAGATCAACAGGATTCATGCAAAATAATCTGGCTTTTTCTTCATGCAAAAAACCACCGCTGCATAATATCCATAATTTCCCATTTTTATCAGCAACTAATGAGTTTGGTTCTTTTGATAATTGAACCGTGTTCGTTATCAGATCGGTAGATGTATCTGCAACCATCAGTGTATTGTTTGTATATCCGCCATAAGCTGACCAGTTTAGCATGAAAACTCTTCCATCAAGTAACAGCATTTTTTCTATTGTTTTTGTGCATTTAACTGTCTTAACTACTGATTTTGTAGATATATCTATTACTTTCAGTTCAGGTTTATATACATCTGAAAGGTATATTTTTGTTTTATTTACCATGAGTAAATGCCTTGGTGATGTTAATCCTATTATGGTTGATATTTGCTTGAAATCCTTAAGGTTAACAATTTCGATTTTACCGGAGTTGTTGGCAACAACCCAGGCTTCACTGCCGCAAATAAGCATCGATTGTATCACATCACCGGTAGGTTTCTGATTTGCAGCATAAAATATGTCATTTGTAACTTTGTTACTTCCGGCCGCACAAAAAGAAACTGAACCATTTCCCTGCATAAAATTACCTTCGTTCAGTACAAATACTCCTTTGGTAAAACTGTAATCAGGTTTTTCAGTGATTTGTTCATCAGGGTCGTTTTCAGAGCAAGCTATAAAACCCGTAGCAAATATGATGATGAGTAATTTGAGGAACTGTTTATTCATTATTAGTGAATTTTATTTTGAGACTGACCCTGTAATTTCTACCGGGCATTGGTTGCCATGCGATGGATTGATAGCTGGTATTCAGAATATTATTAATGTTGAATTGTATTTCATACTGCAAACCGAATTTGCGGAATTTAACACCAAAAGCTATATTATGTAGCCCAAAAGCCGGCATATACCGTGAATTATCACTGGTAGTAAACCTTTTTCCGGTCACCTCCAACCCATAAGAAGTAAACAAAGATTTGCAAGCTACATGAAGGTTGCTGTTAAAAGCGTGGAGTGGTGTATAAATCAATTGTTTATTGTAAGAAAGGTCATCAGGTGAAATAGCGTATTTGTTTCTGGCAACGGTATAAGTGTAAGTGGTTGAAAGTTTTGCATTCAAGGTTTTATAAATTACTGAAACAGCATTTTTAAATTCGATACCGTGAGTGTTGACTTTCCTCACGTTTTGAGGTGTCCAGTAGCTGAAGACGGCATCAGGTTGCCAGATGATCCAATCGTCAATGGATGCGTAATATGTGGTTAAATTCATTGAAAAGTTTTCGATGTAGCCACTCCTGGTAATTATTCCGATACCTGCCTCACCTGTGCAACCATTTTCAGGTACAAGGTTCGGATTTCCTCCGGGGTTCCAATACAAATCATTGAGCGACGGGTAATTGTAGTTTTTAGATAGATTAGCTTTCAGATAAAGCGATTTTTTATCTGATAAATAATACGTGTATCCCAATGATGGTAAAAATGGTGCAACTGACTGATTGACCATTTCTTTACGTACATTCAGGCTTAATTCTCCATTTTGTCC
>CAZKCK010000188.1:0-7714 GCA_964550695.1 uncultured Bacteroidales bacterium
TATTAGCCATGCGTTTATTGTTACGGTGCGCTGCACCTAGATTTTCTTTTTATTCCATCCTGCTATAAGGGTGACGGTGCTCTGCACCTCTGTTATGCAGCTTGAAGAAAGAAAGGTTAATAAAATAAACCAATTTTCTGTTGTTGCAAAAATAATGAAATTACATCTGCTTTAGAAACATGGATCTACCTATTTACAATTAAATAATCGAAGGAAGTTTTCGGCGTAACCCAATAAGAAATAAAACAATTACAATTTATCGATCTGAGTTGTAAAAGCAAATAAAGCCAAATTCAACAACATATATTTAAACCGCAAAGGGTCAAAACAAGGTGCAGGTAATCGCAAAACTGGATCACGCATATTTCTTTCAATTCCTGCGCACTACCAATTACTTCTAAAAATACCCTTCACGCCAGAGTGCCATCACATCCATGGTAATCGCAACGGTATAATGCACAACCACACCCGGGATAACTGACCGGCTTTTCAGACTCAGCATTCCCAAAACCACACCTGCCACGATGGCTGCAAGGGTTTCGGTAAAAGGTTTACCAAAATGCACCATACAATAGGGTATTACCATCACAAATACAGCATAATAGCCAAACCGGTGCTTACAACCGTGAACCATAAATCCCCTGAAAAAGAATTCGACAGCTACAAACTGCAGCAAATAGGCCATTTGCCAGAACAAAAATGATGGAAATAAATGACCTTGTGCAGGTTGAAACAATGGATATCTGGCCTGAAAAGCAGGCGATGCGGATGCAAACCATACCACCGGGAACATTATCATCACGAGTAACAGATAAACCGTCCATACTTTCGTTAACCCCCTGAAACGAAAGCCGTAATCAATCAACCGTTCCCTGAATCCATACCGGATAATCAATACAGGCACAATCATGTAAAACAGGAATATGACCACTATCCAAAAGAGCATTGAATGAAATGTTCCGGAATCATGATTAAAGAAAAACCAAATATAGTGTTTACCAAAACCTCCTGATTTAACATCAAACAAATCAAAAAAGGCAGCCGGATTTCCGAAATACTTCACAACACTCATTGCCAGTGCTGTATAAATTAAAACGGTTATTATTTTATAATCAACGGTGCTGATTGGGTTTGCAGCTTGCTTGTCATAAAATAACGAATAAAACCTTGAAAATGACTTGTTTATCAAAATAGTTATACCAATTGAAAATGATCCGACCAGGAAATTAAAGGCGAAGATAAAAAAAATGAACAAAAAGCTGATTTTTAATATCAATCTGAACTTAAGGATGGCGGTTAGCAAAGGTGTGAAAGATGCAAACATTCTCAAAGGTTTTGTAACACATTCGTCAGCAAACAGGCTTTACTTCGCATTCACAAATCAAGGCATGATGCCGGCATAAAATTTCATTGCCTGGATACTGTATGAATTGGTGTCAACCCATTTAAAATAAACCTAAGATGAAACAATACGCGCTCATTTTCGCAGCTATTCTCATGATCCTCCTGTTTACAACTGAATCATGCAAACAAAAAGGGAAAGCAATTCCCGAAACAGGTGGCAACATACCATTCGACACTACACTTGTGGAGCCTTTTCTAAAAACATATCCGTTACTGAAAAAATATAAACCTGAATTGGCTGCTATCTACAAAAACTATCAATACACTTATTTGTGGTATGATGAAAAAGGAACGACAGAATTTGCCAATACGCTGTATAGCAAAGTAAAAAACATTGAAGAAGAAGGTATTTCGACTCCTTTCCCCTATCAGGAAAAAATTGATGGTATTTTTGTTTATGCGCTGGATAATACCGTAAACAAATCCGATGCTGAATTACTGATAACCAGTTTGTATCTGTATTATATTGATAAAGTGTATAAAGGTATTGACAGTAAAACAACTACAGCCATCGGGTGGTTGCTTCCACGAAAAAAAAATTCGCCCAACGGCTTGATTGATTCCATGCTGGCTGATCCAAAATCACCGGCAAATCCTGACCAACAGTTATTCAGCCAATATTACAGGCTGCAAAAAGTATTAAAGCGCTATCGTACCATTGAGCAAAATGGCGGATGGAAAGCTATCACACCGGATTCAAATGTAAAAGCTTATAAACCAGGTGATACAGCCATAGAAATTCAACAAATAAGGGAACGCTTATGTATTACAGGTGACCTTAAACAAAACAGCAAAAGCAACCAATTTGACAGCGAAATGGTTGAAGCTATAAAAAAATACCAGACACGCAACGGCATGAAACCCGACACACTCATTACAATTGAAAACATACGGGAGATGAATGTACCGATAGGTGAACGCATTAAAACCCTTATTCTGAATATGGAACGCTGCCGTTGGATTTCTCCGGAAATATTTAATGCACCGGAATATATTTTCGTCAACATCCCCGCTTATAATCTGATTTTTGTACGTGGTGGCACAACTGAATTCGATTCGCGCGTAATAGTGGGTGAAAGCATGACAAAAACAGTCATCTTTGCCGGCAAGATGAGTTACCTGGTTTTTAGCCCCTATTGGAACTTACCAAAAACCATCATTGAAAATGAAGTGAAGCCGGGAATGGCAAAAAACAAGAAATATATGGCATTGCATCATATGGAATGGAACAACGGGCTGGTAAGGCAGAAGCCAGGCAAGTACAACTCGCTGGGATTGGTTAAGTTTATGTTCCCGAATCTGAATGAGATCTATTTTCATGACACGCCTTCAAAAACTCAGTTTAAAAAAGAAGACCGTGCTTTCAGCCATGGTTGTGTGCGTGTTGAACACGCCGGAACTCTGGCAAAAACAATTTTAAAAGATGATAAAACCTGGACTCCGGAAAAAATAGATGCAGCCATGAATGCCGGGAAAGAAAGCACCTGTATCCTCAAAAATAAAATTCCGGTATATATTGGCTACTTCACAGCCTGGGTAGATGAGCTTGGGGCAATAAATTTTTACGAAGATGTTTATGACAGGGACGCAAGGCTGGCCATGCTGCTGTTTTTCAGGGAATAAACCTAAAAAAGATGATCCCGGATCGTTATTTTCTTTTCGGATCAATGAATCACATCAATACATTTATAAAACCGACTGGTATACATTTCTGAGCCTAATTCACTGATAGTAACACCGTAAGCTCTGCCTGAAGATGAATGTATAAATTTTGATTTCATGCCATTCGCCTCGCAAATAATACCAACATGTCCAATTTGCTTGCGATCAAGATACCCGTAAAAAACCAAAATATCGCCTACCTTAAATTCTTCGGGTTTCAGAGCTGTGCCTAAATATTTGTAGGCACCGGAACCCCTTGGTAACTCAATTTTGAACTTTTTAAAAACAAAATAAACAAACCCTGAACAATCAAAACCTGTTTCAGGGGTGTTGCCGGCGGCTTTATAAATTGTACCGAGATATTTTTTTGCATAGGCTATAACCGCAGCTCTGCTCGTTTCTGCCGAAACAACTACAGAATTATCAATTTCAGGAGTTGCAACTTTGTCTTGCGACTGCAGGCATGCGGACATAAATACCATAATGGCAATAAAAAATAATTTTTCAGTCATATAAAACTTTCAATATCAATGCAAAATTAAGCTAAACTGACCACCTGCATGAACAAAAAATATTTCGATGGTTTAAAGCAATAAAATATAAATTGCTTATTTCATTGAAAAACATTAATTTAGCCGAATACCAAAGAGACGTATAATGAAAAAATATATTTTCTACCTCATTTTCTTGCTCGTTCCGGTATTAAACAAGGCCGGATCAGAAACAACACAACCGTTAAATGCAGCCGATAACGACTTGTATACCGTTCTGAATTTGTCAGATTATGGTTTGTCAAGAGAGGTATTTCAGCTTGCAATAAAAGGTTACAATAAGCTCGAATCTGCAGGGCAGCTTGGGAATCCTGCAGTTTTGACCATTGTAGATTTTTCACAATCAAGCAAAAATAAAAGGATGTATGTGATTGATTTTATCAACCATCGCCTGCTTTTCAACACTTTGGTTGCTCATGGAAGAAATACCGGTGAAGAGTTTGCATCAGAATTTTCCAATAAAACCGGCACACTTAAAAGCAGTCTTGGGTTTTATATTACTAAAAATCATATTTTTGGATCTAAAGTCGGGATTTCCCTCATTATCAAGGGAGTTGAGAAAGGATTCAATGACAATGCTATTAGCCGGCAGATTATTATCCACGGCGCTGATTATGTTACCGAACAATTCATAAAAAGGACCGGCAGGCTCGGGCGAAGTTATGGTTGCCCTTCGTTACCCCCGGATATGATTAAACCGGTGATACAAGCCATTGAAAAAGGCACCTGTTTGTTTATATTCCATGCTGACCCTGATTACCTCAGAAATTCACAATTGATCAACTAACCCTTGTCAGCATAAACCCACAGCAACATTATAAAGAGCTTTCCTTAATAAGTTCTTCAAATTATTTATCAATCCCGGCTTCCAGAATCCGTCCACAGTTGTTGATGGTCATCAATGGATTCCCGTTCATATCGTTGAGTGAGCAGTCAAAAAAGGTCCCGGAAGCGCGAAGTTCAATCCGGTATTTTTGCGTATCAAAAAGACTGTTGATATCATTACCAAGTTCCGGAAGGGTGGCAGCAAATTTCTTGTTTTTAGCAAAATATGCTTCCTGCCGGTAAAAAACAGCCCATAAAACATTGCGTAGTTTTTCATTCTCTGGAAGCTTGAACGCTTCGGTACCCTCCCCCGCTTTCAAACCCGAAAACTTCAGATAACCCCAGCGTTCAGGCATATGCATGCTCACCACCCCAACCGGCGACCACACCCAGTTGTGCTCGGGCAAAGGTTTTCCGGTAGCAGGATCGGTCACCTTTTCATACTTTCCATTCACCCAGCGGGTGTCCCATTCAACGCGCGAAAAGTCGATTCTCCAGAATTTCGAAACATCAGGCTTACCGCTATCGAGACCAAATGCAAGCGAAGAAAAGGGAATGGCTACTTCTATCACCCATCTTTTATCGGTATCATTTCCATTGTTCAGGGTTCCTTCAATGCTGACGCCCTTTTTCAAACCTTTGAAATCCCAGGTGTGCAAGGCAGCCGAAATGCTGCGGTAAGGCTGTGGCAGAAACAGGTCGAAAACGGTTTGCTGGGCATTTATTTCAAACTCGAAGTAATTCCATGTATCATTATCCGGATCAATAAAAATTTCAAAGTCATTGTCTCTGAATACAATATCGTCGTGATTCTGAAGGTAAGCCCATATGTGGGGTTCTTCGAGTTCTGCAGCTACATACAGATAATGGCTGTCATAGAGCATCTTGACCCGTGTTTGAAAGGTGGGAGCAGGTTTCAGACTGCCTTCAATGTCACTGAAGTTGGCAGTCCATTCAGCTTTCTGCCAACTGGCTTCATCCATTTTGCCATCTGCAGTGATGGAGTCGGTGGTCTGATAGCAGACATAATGCCGGGGTTCGTTTTGTACGCGCTGAAGATCTTCTTTGAGCGGTTCAGTGGCTGTGGAAGCAGATTTATCATTGGTGCAAGATACCAGTCCTGACACAATGGAAATGAAAAAGAAATGTCTTAGATTTTTCATATATCATTTATTTTCAATAAGGTGCGTGAATTTATTTTGGCCACCAAGGCTCCAAAGCTCCAAGGTTCACCAAAAATATCTCATAATTAACGCTTTGGTGTGATTTAGTGTTTTGGTGGCAAATCATCTTATAATTATTCAATTTACAAGTTTTCCTTTTTATTCACAAAACCCGAATCGCTGTGATCACGTACCATATGGCGAAGGGCTGAGATCATTTCACGAAGGTTGCGGATACCACCAATGGTAAACCAGACAGTTACCACAATAGATGCAATCAGAAAGATCCATGTATAGGTCATCCAGAAATTCATCCAGGCCTGGTTGCTGATATTATCCACAAAAAAGTAGTAGAGCGTACCTGCAAAGAACACCAGCACCCACAGGAAAGTCCATCCCATGGTGATGGCATAAATGGCTTTATCGCCTTTGGTAAACTCACGTGTGGTCCCGAGAACCTTCCATCCTTTAAGAGGTTCCTTTTCGGTAAGCAGTTTTGCATCCTTGTCGGCATATTTACCACGATGCAGCAGTTGATCAAGTTCCACAGCCGGCTTAGGCGAAAGCAATGAAACCATTACATATACAACTGTAGCGGCAATCATCGCCAAAAACCATCCCCACTGACCATTTATCGGGAAATTGGGAATCAACTGATTGAGCAGAATGTTGAAAGACGCCGTTAAAGCACCCGTAATCATGGCAGCCCATGCAGCGGCGGTAGTGCCACGTTTCCAGTATAACCCCCCGATAATCACAGCGCCCGAACCGCCCACAAAAATAGCCCCTGAAATATTCAGAAAAAGAAACACTTTTTCGGTTTGCTGAAATAATATGCTCAGTATGAATATTGTAATACCTACGCCAAGAATTGAAAGTTTCAGGTATTTCAGATGTTCTTTGGGTTCAAATGCCTTTTTTCGCAGAGGCATGATGCAATCCTGAATAAATATGCTTCCCCATGAATGCATGTATGTGTTGTGGCAAGTGATTGCGGCAGCCAGCATAATGGCGACAAAAGCACCCTTCAGCCCGACCGGCAGAAGATAATTTAAAACCATCGGAACCCTGAGCTGGCTTTGCTCGGCAGGCGTACCAGCGGTACTGAGTGTTGCATTGATCTGATCGGCTATTGATTTGAAATCAGCATGATTAAAAACGGTATAAGCCACTATAGGAACAAAAACCAGAAACAAACCCCACTGCGGAACCAGTCGCCAGTTGGTGAGCACATCGGCCATTCGGGCTTCGTGGGCACTTTTGGCCGCAATATTAAACGATGAATTGCCCTGCCATGACAACTTGGTGTATATCAGCCCGAACATCCCGATAAAGAAATACCAGGGATTGAAATCCTGCACCTTGCTGGCATCAAAAGGATTGATGAGTGACTTGCCGGGTTCTGCCGCAGTGACTGCTGTGGTAATATGCGTCCAGTCGACCTGCACCAGAAGCAGGATAACGATGGCCACAAAAACAATATTTACAAAAACGCCCTGAATAAAATCGGTAAACATTACGGCAATGTGGCCTCCCGTAAAGATGAAATACAACGGAATCAACACCATTACACCCGTCACCAGAATAAAGGTTACCGAAAACGAACCGATATGTCCGACTTCAGGGATGCCACAGAAATAAATGAAGAACCGGGAAGAAACGGAAGGGAAAATAACCATATTGAACAATCCTGACAGGAAAGCCAAAAAACCTGCAAAAATGCGAAACGTGCGACTGTACCTGATTTCAAAGAACTGAGCCATGGTGAGTGCCCGTGTTTGCCTGAACCTGTAGACTACCCAACCTGTGACGCTTATCCCTACAAGGATTACGGCAGTAGGCATCTCCCACCAGCGTGAGTTGAAACCCGCATTGAAATTCTGTTCCAGAGCTCCCACTACTGTGATAGCACCCAATGCCGCCGTTCCGTGAAACATGCTGATGATATACCTGCCGCCGGTGCGGCCGGTGGCCAGAAAATCTGAAACACTTTTTACCAGCGATTTGCTGAATAAAACCATGGCCATCATCATGGCAAACAATGTAAAAACGATGGACCAGTCGAGATAAGATAAGTTCATATGGTAAAAGCTAAAATCAAATAACTAA
>CAZKCK010000189.1:0-6510 GCA_964550695.1 uncultured Bacteroidales bacterium
CCAATAAAATCACGGATATACAAACGGTCATAAGGACCCTCAAATAACAATCTGAGAAAATAGTATTCTGCCTTCAGGCCAATGTTGAATGTGGGTGTTGTCTTTCCCGTCAATATCAAACTGCATCAACCCTGAATGGCTGATGAGGGCATTTGGCAGCAATTTCATCCTTGTGTTGAGCAAAGCGGATGAAGAGACGAGCGGTAGTTTCAATTTCAGTTACGCTTTTAAATACCGAAAACCTTATTTCATTCGATTTAAACATAGGATTGTTGTATTTGAAATGGTAAAAAAGGACAATTAAAAATTAAATTATTTTTTGTGCTCATTTTCTTTTATCATCCATCTCAAAATCAGCTAAATAATTTTCAGTTGTCGGGAGATCGGCATGGCTAAGTGATTCACTTATGTATTCTATACTAGCTCCGGAACGTTTCAGAACGGTGGCAAAAGTATGCGAGGCTGTCTAGCTGGTAACTTTGGCTTCAATCCCCATGACAATGGCTGTGCGTTCTATATACTTGTTCACCATTTTTACAGTTTGTTGGATTCTGTCTTATTCATGTTGGGGGCTAATTCCCGGCGCCAGGATTGGAAACAAATAAGTTGATGGCTTAATTGGTTTATTTCCCTACTTTTCAATAATACTCGCGAGTTGATCAATTTTTGATACCTGAATTAATCTGGGATTGGCTTTTTTTGATCTGGCAGTCTTTGCCCTTACAAAACGGATTGAATCAACATCCACGTCAGAATATGTCAATCGGGTGATGTCTTTCATGTTTGCACCGTTGCAGAAATAGCTGAAAAGCCATAAGTCACGAAAATATGCCTCACTATTGATTAGAAGGTTACAGGTTTGAATCCTGTCGGAGTCACCAGAAAATCAGCCCTTTACAAGCAAAATTGTAAGGGGCTTTTTTTACTCAATTACAATATTACTTACACAGCGTACCGAAAAGCCATATTGCTTGTGGAAGTTGGCCCGGTTTATTGATGCAAAAGTGTAATGCAAATCGTAATACCACGAATAGTCAGGGTTGTAAGCTGAACTGGTCCACCAGAAACCGTCGTAACCATTGTTGATAAACGAACCGGTATCGTATTCACGGCGCCCAGCCGGAAGGGCCGTAAATCCACTGCTGTTCGTTGCACCTGTATTCGGGCTGATCCAATGTGTTTTTCCGGTCTCCTTTAACTTTCCACCAGCAATAGTTTCACCATCAAGGGATGTAATCAGTGCAATCCAATCGGCATCAGTGGCAACATGCCAACCCTCCGGTGCAATATTACGGCTGTCAGAAACCGTAAACCAGTTGTAAAGCCTGCCCATGGTGGCAATTTTAACTGCATCGGTTGTATTTTCATAATTGCAGTAAGCAGCCGAACTTAAACTTTTCCAGGCTGTATTCCCTGTAACTTCCGGGATGGCATCTCCATTGCGGAATTTTGTTGTACGAAGGTTTTCGGCCATCCAGATTTGGGTCCCTATGATTATGGTAGAATAAACATTTCCTTCAACATCAGTCACAGTACCATAAGTAAGTCCGGGATTAAATACCGCTGTGCTTTGGCTGCCGGGTATTACATTTATTGTAACTGACTTGTTTACTATGCTATAAGTAACCCCATCATCAGGCGTAAAACTTACATTCAGTTTCTGGTTCAGGCCTTCATTGAGTTTTGTGCCGGGCGCAGGAGCGTAGACAAAAGTTCCGGTGACATTTGCTGTGGCATTGAGTTGGGTTGAGCCCAGGGGTGTTCCGAACCGGATATCGGCTGGGTTTTCCCACGTAACCAACGGGTTTGATTTTATGGTTTCGTCTTTTTTACAGCCATTAGCAATTGATAAAATCAGAATACTGAATATCAGGAGAATATGAATTTTCTTCAGGTTTTTCATTGCAAAGATTTTTTCGAACTCCCTACTTTGTAACGGCATCAGGTTTCCGCAATAGTTGTGATAGTAAATCTGTAAGATTCAGGTGTAAATGTAGTGTATTATCGGTGCGAATTTTACTATTTTGCGATTAGGATTGAGAAGGCTGTTTTTCGATTCTTCAGGGCTTATTTTCACTGGAAATTAGAGTCTTTTGATTCGATCAGCAAAAAGTTGCTCATATTGTACCTTATAATCATCACTCAAAAAGCTGTTTTCTATTTGCTCTACCCATAAAGGCATTGCTTTCAGCATCTTATTGAAAATAATTTCTTGCTGTTTTTGCTACATTTTTAAGGTGTTAATGACCTTGCCAAAATCTTTTCTGTTTTTTCGTCTTTTTGCCGTTCACGTTCAGCACCATTTCTTCATTATCATCCGGATTTACCAATGAGGTATTCACTAAATTATTCAGGGGAGATAAAACCATATCTAAATCTTGCTGCTTTGATAACGCGAAAATCTCAAAATGGATAACAGCATTGACAGTAAAAAAAAGGAAAACAGCCCTTTCTCCAAAAAAAGCACTATATCCAATCCTATCCTATAAATAAGTTTCGATACTGTAATGGCGTATATTCAGTGGATGCTTTAAACGTTTTATTGAAATACGAGATATTTCCAAAACCACATTCAAAACAAATTTCATTCACCGATTTTTCCGAGGTTCTAAGTAATTGGCAGGCTTGATTGATTCTGAATTCTGTAACGATTTCGACCAGTGTTTTGCGGGTTACATTCTTAAAATACCGACAGAATGCCGTTGGAGTCAGATTGGCAATTTTGGCTACCATTTTAAGGCTCACTTCCTGCTGATAATTCTCGATCAGGTAACTAAAAACCTTATGAAAACGAACTGTTTCGGAAGGTGAGGCGATTAGCCCGGTAAATTGATGATCAATCAGTTCAGTTTCAGGGGAGTTGGTGATAAGATCGAGAATTTCAATGAATTTTAAAAGCTTGTCTAAACCATCTACGGTAGCACATTGCTTCATTTTGGTGATAATTTTTGCCTTATTTATACCTTTAATTAAAATGCCGGCCATTGCTTTTTCAAACAAACTTTTAATTTTGGTTAATTCAGGGAGTTCCAGAAATGAATTCCCTGCAAAAACATGGCTAAAATGAATGACAATAGCCTGAGCAACTTCGGAGTTTGATTCCACTTTACTCCGCCAGCAATGCGGAACATTAGCTCCTACCAGAACCAAATCACCCGGTTCATAATCTGAAACATTTCCACCCACATAGCGCTTCCCTGAGCTTTTCTGAATCCAGGTGAGTTCTAATTCGGGATGAAAATGATAGGGACCTTCAAAACGGTTCATGTTTAGATTGATGGTCGATATAGAACTTCCAATCCCTGTTGTAAGTTGCTCTAAAAATGCTTTCATTTTGTCTTTATTATCAATAACATCTTTCATTATTAGATAATGATGGTAAAATTACACAAATTCTTGTTAATTCCGGCAAAGGCATATTGCCCAAAACTGAAGAATTTTGTTCTGTAATTCAAGACTTAGACGAATGAAGTTTCCTCTTTTGATTTTTTTTATCGCTTTTACCTCAATAGTAAGTGCGCAAAACCACTCCCAATACGTCAATGTTTTTATTGGCACTGACGGCACCGGGCATACATTTCCCGGCCCATCTGTGCCATTTGGCATGGTTCAGCCGGGACCGGATAACTGCGATCAGGGATGGAACCACACCAGCGGGTACCAATACCTTGACAGCATAGTTTTGGGTTTCTCGCAAACCCGTTTCAGTGGAACCGGCATTAGCGAAATGGGGGATGTGTTATTGCTTCCATTTGCAAATAATCGGGATGAAAATCTGAAGAACAGGTATTTTAAAGATTCAGAAAAAGCCAGTGTCGGTTATTATTCCGTTGTGAAAAAAGATGGTGTAAAGGTTGAGTTAACCTGTTCAGAAAGAGTGGCGTTTCATCGTTATACTTTCCCTGCCAGAGAAGCCTGTGTTTTGACCGATTTTCAGCATGGGCTGCGTTTTTTGACTGACAGTCTGGTATTGGATTCAGATATTAAAGTGGAAGATAATCAAACCATATCGGGCTATTGCCATACCAAAAACTGGGTAGAGCGAAAGTACTTTTTTGTCCTGAGGTTTGACCAATCTTTCGTCAAATCACAATTACTTCCAAAAGCAAAACGTGAAAATGCGCCAAAGTATTTTTTAAGCTTTCATCTCGGTAAACCGGGTGTACTTCAGGTTAAGGTAGCATTATCGACCGTTAGTGTAGATGGAGCAAAACTTAATATGCAAACCGAAATACCCGATTGGAATTTTGAAAAGGTAAAGCAAAACGCCGAAAAAGCATGGAACAATTACCTTGGCCGAATAGAAATTGAGGCCAATTCCAAACAAAGGGAAATCTTCTATACTTCTCTGTATCACCTGCTTTTACAACCCTCAAATATAGCTGATGTGGATGGAAAATACCGGGGGGCAGACGATAAAATCGGGCAGGCACCACATAACGAATATTACTCAACGCTATCAATATGGGATATTTACCGTGGTGCATTTCCATTACTTCAAATCATTGTACCTGAAAAAATTGACGGTATTGTAAATTCAATGTTGTTGCACCATAAGGCGGCAGGCTTTTTACCTATCTGGACAGCCTGGGGGCAGGATAACTATTGTATGATTGGCAACCATGCCATCCCGATGATACTTTCGGCTATCAACAATGGATTTTCAGGATTTGATAAAGCGGAAGCTCTCAAAGCCATGATTGAGACTTCGACCAAAAATCATATCAATTCCGATTGGGAGTTGTATAATAAATACTGCTATTATCCTTTTGATAAGCTTGACAATGAATCTGTTTCGCGAACGCTTGAAAGTGGCTATGACGACTGGTGTGTGGCTGAATTGGCATCAAAGCTGGGCGATCAGAACACGGCGAAATTGTTTTACAAACGTGCCGGCTACTATAAAAATCTTTTTGATCCGGACACAAAAATATTCCGCGGAAAAGACACCAAAGGAAACTGGCGCACACCTTTTGATCCGTTAGCTGCAACTTCGCCCATGAACAATCCTGGTGATTACACCGAAGCCAATGCCTGGCAGTATTTCTGGACTCCTGCGCAATTCGACATCGATGGCATGAAAAAACTTTTGGGCGGGAATGATGTATTTACAAACCAACTCAACGACTTCTTCTCCATCGAAGCCAGTAATCCCAACAAATTCCTCGGGCAGGAAGCAATGATTGGGCAATATGCGCACGGCAATGAACCCGGTCATCATATATTGTACTTGTATGCTTATTCTAATTCACCAAAAATCGGCCAGAAATACATCCATCGTGTGATGAACGATTTTCATAACAACACGCCAAACGGCATGATTGGCAACGACGATTGCGGGCAAATGTCGGCCTGGTATATCTTGTCCAGCCTTGGATTCTATCCGGTAAATCCGGCAAGCGGTGAATTTGTATTTGGGGCACCACAGGTTAAAAAGGCTACACTTCATTTGGCAAAAGGGAAACAATTATTAATTGAAAGTGAGAATTTTTCTGAAACCTCAAATTTTAATGACATCCGAATTTTAAACGGAGTTCAAATGAAAAAACCATTCATTACTTATAAAGAAATAATGAACGGAGGAAACCTGAAATTTATAATGATTAAAGACTGAATTGCTATAAATCATTATTAAACAACTTATTAAAGTGAATAACGATTAAAAATATTTAATAATAATGGAGAAAAAACCAACTCAGAACAAAACGCTGGTCGCTGTAATTGCGACAATAGCTTCAACCGGCGGACTGCTTTTTGGCTTTGATACAGGAGTAATTTCGGGTGCTATTCCTTATTTTCAGAAAAGCTTTGCCATCGACAATGCCTGGGTAGAATTAATTACAACAGCCGGTCTTGCAGGTGCAGTGTTTGGCGCACTATCATCGGGCCGGATAACTGACATTGTTGGTCGGAAAAAAGTGATAATGGCATCGGCAATTATTTTTGCCATCGGAGCATTTTGGTCAGGTTCTGCATCTGGTGCAGGCAATTTAATGGTTGCCCGTTTCTTTTTGGGTATTGCTATTGGAATATCTTCATTTGCAGTGCCTTTATATATTGCTGAAATATCACCGGCTAAGAGCAGAGGTACATTTGTTTCACTGTTTCAGCTACTTATTACGATTGGCATTTTTGTTTCTTATTTTTCCGATCTGGCTTTCGCTCTTCCTGAGGGTGCTACAGGTTATGCAGATTGCTGGCGCCCGATGTTTTATGTAGGTGTTATTCCGGCTGTAATTATGCTGGTGGGTATGCTGTTTTTGCCGGAAACCCCGCGCTGGCTGATTAGCAAGGGATACGAAGAAAAAAGCCGTGAGGTTTTAATGAAAGTAGAAAACTCTTATCTGGTTGAGGAAACAATATCGAGAATGAAAGTAGAAATTGAAACAGACAAACTTAACAAAACCGGTTGGAAGGAAATATTTAAGCCATGGCTACGTACTCCTTTTATAATAGCAATCGGGATTATGTTTGTTCAACAATTTACCGGAATCAATACAATTATTTATT
>CAZKCK010000189.1:6610-7704 GCA_964550695.1 uncultured Bacteroidales bacterium
GCAATCGGGATTATGTTTGTTCAACAATTTACCGGAATCAATACAATTATTTATTACAGTCCCAAAATATTTCTTATGGCAGGATTTGAGGGAGCCCGGGCAGCTATTTTGGCTTCGGTAAGCGTAGGTGCTGTATGTGTAATATCATCAATTATTGCATTATTTGTTGTTGATAGATTAGGCCGGCGTAAGTTATATCTGATTGGGTTAAGTGGCATGGTGGTTTCTCTTATCGCTTTGGGGATGTGCTTTGCATTGCAATCATCACTGGGCGAGTCGGTAAGGCAAATAACCGTTGCCCTGGTTTGGATTTACATTGCCTTTTTCGCTGTAAGCCTTGGGCCTTTAGGTTGGGTTATAATTTCAGAAGTTTTTCCGTTAAAAGTACGCGGCATCGGAGCAAGCATAGGTTCGCTTTCCAACTGGTTATTCAATGGAGTCGTGGCTTTTACGTTTTTTAAAATTGTGAAAGTACTAACTTTACAAGGAACTGACATTACAGTTAACAACGAAAACCTCGGCAATCCGGCAGGCGCATTCTGGTTGTATGCCCTCGTTGGAATTGCAGGTTTAGTATGGGGCTACTTTTATATTCCCGAAACCAAAGGGAAATCACTCGAAATGATTGAAGATCACTGGCGGCAAGGTAAAACTCCAAGAGAATTATAAAATTGTATGCATTTACAGCAATTCAATATTGCAAACCAATCAGTTGAAATAAAGCGGGCTGAAATTTATGCAGTACTTGGCGTATCTGCCCAGGTACAGGCTTTGGTTGATGAATATATTGATGAGGTTTTTATGAATGGCCCTGAACTTTTACAGGTTACTGGCGGATATCTGATTACCGAAGATGTTGAAATTGATACAAAGTTAAATCTGATCCTTGTAAACGGAATTCCATTTAATATCAATAAAATTATTTTTCAACAGCTTAAAGCAAGTGAAAAAATTGCCGTTTTTGCCTGTACAATTGGTGATGCTGTGTATGAAAAATCACGTAAACTGATGAAAAACAATGAAATGCTGCATGGATATATTTACGATATATATGGAAGCCTTGCGGTTGAGAATGCCATGGAACAGGTACAAAA
>CAZKCK010000190.1:0-7593 GCA_964550695.1 uncultured Bacteroidales bacterium
AGATGTAACCCACAGTTGCAGGCTGATCAAATCTTTCGCCTGTTCCGCCATCGTGAAGGTAAGTACTGCCGTTTAATGGTAAACCAGCCTTTTCAATATATCCATTGATCTGATCAAGGCTTGCTCCGTCAAAGATTGGGGTTGTAAACTGCAGTCCCAGTTTTCTGCCGGCCCATCCGAGAATGGTTTCATAAATCTGTCCAAGGTTCATACGTGAAGGTACACCTAAAGGATTCAGCACGATGTCAACCGGAGTTCCATCTGCTAAAAATGGCATATCTTCTTCACGCACAATACGGGCTACGATACCCTTATTACCATGGCGACCGGCCATCTTGTCACCAACTTTTAGCTTACGCTTTTTGGCAACATATACTTTGGCCATCTGAACAATCCCGTTAGGAAGTTCATCGCCTACAGTAGCAACAAACTTCTTACGGTTGTAGATACCGAGTATTTCCCGATGTTTGATGTTAAAATTATTGATAAGATCCTTGATAAGATCGTTCTTTTCCTTATCGGTCGTCCATCTGTTTGGATTGATTGTACTGTAATCAATTTCAAACAGTATTTTGGGTGTGAATTTGGCCTTTTTGGGAACAATTTCCTGTTTAAAGTTACTATAAACACCTTGTGAAACCTTGCCGTTAAGGAGAATCATCAGTTTATCTACCAACTTATTTTTTAACTCAGTAGAATTTCTTCTGTATTCCTCATCAAGTTCTTTAATAATGTCCTTCTCCTTGGTTTTGGCTTTCTTGTCTTTGAAAACTCTCGAAAAGAGCTTTTTATCAATTACAACCCCCTTCATTGATGGGGGCGCTTTCAGCGAAGCATCCTTTACATCACCTGCCTTGTCTCCAAAAATTGCCCGAAGCAACTTTTCTTCAGGTGTAGGATCACTTTCACCCTTGGGTGTAATCTTACCAATCAGGATATCGCCTTCATTTACTTCAGCTCCAATGCGGATAAGTCCGTTCTCATCCAGATCTTTAGTGGCTTCAGTACTTACATTTGGAATATCATTCGTTAATTCTTCAATACCACGCTTGGTATCACGAACCTCAAGTGTAAATTCCTCAATGTGTATTGATGTAAAGATATCTTCTTTAGCGACCTTTTCAGAAATTACGATAGCATCCTCAAAATTATACCCTTTCCACGGCATAAAAGCTACCATTAAATTCCGACCAAGTGCAAGCTGACCTTTTTGTGTGGCATATCCTTCACAAAGCACCTGACCTTTTACGATTCTGTCACCTTTTCTCACGATTGGCCTGAGGTTCACGCAGGTATTTTGGTTTGTTCGCATGAACTTCGTAAGTTTATAAGTCTGAATGTCATCATCAAAACTTACCAAACGTTCATCTTCCTCCCGTTCATACCGAATTACAATCTGCATGGCATCAACGTGTTCAACAACACCGTTGCCTTCAGCATTTATCAGAACCCTTGAATCGCGGGCCACATCGTCTTCAATACCTGTCCCCACAATTGGCATTTCAGGATTGAGAAGTGGAACAGCCTGCCTCATCATGTTTGAACCCATGAGTGCTCTGTTGGCATCATCATGCTCAAGAAATGGAATCAGTGAAGCGGCAATTGAAGCAATCTGATTTGGAGCACTATCTATGAGATTTACTTCATTGCGGTCAACTATAGGATAATCAGCCAGATAACGCACTTTAATTCGCTCAGAGATAAAACTGCCATCATCTTTGGTTGCAGTACTCGCCTGAGCTATAATTTTCTTTTCCTCTTCTTCCGCACTAAGATATACAGAAGGCTCTTCAATCACAACACGACCATTTTCAACCCTGCGATAAGGGGTCTCAATGAAGCCGAGATTATTAATTTTGGCATATACGCAAAGCGAAGAAATCAGACCGATATTTGGTCCTTCAGGAGTTTCTATGGTACATAAACGACCGTAATGTGTATAATGTACATCGCGGACTTCAAAACCGGCTCTGTCGCGTGAAAGACCACCTGGACCCAAAGCAGAAATTCTACGTTTGTGCGTAAGCTCTGAAAGCGGGTTTGTCTGATCCATGAACTGCGACAACTGATTTGTACCAAAGAAAGAATTGATAACTGATGACAGTGTTTTGGCGTTGATCAGGTCCATGGGTGTGAAAACCTCATTATCCCTGACATTCATACGCTCACGTATTGTGCGGGCCATACGGGCCAGGCCTACTCCAAACTGTGAATAAAGCTGTTCACCAACAGTTCTTACTCTACGGTTGCTAAGATGGTCAATATCATCTACTTCAGTTTTACTATTAATAAGTTCAATGAGATGACGAATAATGGCGATAATATCTTCTTTTGTAAGAACTTTAACTTCAGATGATATTTCTAATTCAAGCTTTTTATTGATCCGGTAACGGCCGACCTGCCCAAGGTCATACCTTTTATCGGAGAAAAACAGTTTTTCGATAATACCTCGAGCGGTCTCTTCATCAGGAGGCTCAGCATTACGTAACTGCCGGTATATAAATTCAACAGCCTCTTTGGATGAGTTTGCTGTATCCTTTTGTAAAGTATTAAAAATGATGCTGTAGTCAAGATTGGTTTGATCTTCCTTATGTACAAGAATAGCCTTAACGTCAGCGTCGAGAATAAGGTCAATGTGGGATTGATCTATCACCACCTCACGGTCAATGATAACTTCGGTACGTTCAATCGAAACCACCTCACCTGTATCTTCATCAACAAAATCTTCAACCCACGATCTCAAAACTCTGGCAGCCAACCGTGATCCAATCAGTTTCTTGGCTGTGGCTTTGGTAACTTTAATTTCCTGAGCCAGATTAAATATTTCCAAAATATCTTTATCACTTTCAAAACCGATAGCTCTGAGAAGTGTGGTCACCGGCAATTTCTTTTTCCGATCAATATAGGCATACATCACATTATTGATATCGGTAGTAAATTCCATCCAGGATCCTTTAAACGGGATTATTCTGGCTGAATAAAGCAAAGTACCATTTGCGTGCCTGTGTTGACCAAAAAATACACCGGGTGAACGATGTAACTGCGATACCACAACACGTTCGGCACCATTCACAACGAAAGTACCTTTGGGTGTCATATACGGTATCATGCCAAGGTAAACATCCTGAATGATGGTTTCAAAATCCTCATGTTCAGGATCGGTACAGTAAAGTTTTAATTTTGCCTTGAGAGGGACACTATAGGTCAATCCCCTTTCGATACATTCCTCAATTGAGTATCTTGGCGGATCAATGAAATAATCGAGGAATTCAAGTACAAAGTTGTTCCGAGCATCGGAAATTGGAAAGTTTTCGGCAAAAACGCGATAGAGACCTTCATTTATCCTGTTTTCAGGATTGGTCTCTAGTTGAAAGAAATCCTTAAATGATTGGAGTTGAATCTCCAGAAAATCAGGATATTCCGCATGTATTTTTGTTGAGCCGAATGTAACCCGTTCAATTTTATTAAGAGCCAAGGCTAATTAGTTTTAAGGTTGAATAAATACTTCTTCAGGTACATCTGAATAAAAACACATAAAGATGTAAACCACCCACCCTATCCGGGGAGGTAGTTTACATCTGATAGGAAGTAAAACTTTGGTTTTACTTAATTTCAACCACAGCGCCAGCTTCTTCCAACTCTTTTTTGAGGGCTTCAGCTTCGTCTTTTGTTATACCTTCTTTAAGAGGCTTTGGAGCAGCGTCTACGAGGTCTTTAGCTTCTTTCAGTCCAAGGCTGGTGAGTTCCTTAACAAGCTTAACAACCTTCAGTTTCTGCTGGCCAGCTTCTTTCAGAATAACATCAAAAGAGGTCTTTTCTTCAACGGCTTCTTCCTGAGCTGCAGCAGCAGCACCTGGAGCAGCAACAGCAACAGCAGCAGCTGCGGGTTCAATACCGTATTCCTCTTTCAGAATTTTTGCAAGTTCATTTACTTCTTTCACAGTAAGATTAACTAACTGTTCTGCAAAAGCTTTGAGATCTGCCATTTTATTATTATTTTAAAAGTTAAAAATCGAAATCTAAAAAAAATTATAAATACATTATCCTAAAAATACACTTTATTCAGGTTTTTCTGAGAGTGTTTTAACAATACCGGCAAGTTTACCACCACTCGATTGCAAGCCAGAAATAACATTGCGTGCAGGTGATTGTAATAATCCGATAAGTTCGCCAACGAGTTCATTCTTTGATTTAATGTTCATCAGAAACTCCAACTGGTTTTCGCCGATATACGCTGTATCTTCAACGAAAGCGCCTTTCAAACCGGGTTTGGGTGTTTTATATTTCTGTCTGAACTCTTTAATGAAACGTGCTGGGGCACTACCCGACTCGGCAAACATAACAGAAGTAAAACCTTTCAATGAACCATACAGTTCACTGTAGTCTTTTCCACTTCTTTCCATTGCCTTTTTTAACAAGTTGTTTTTCACAACTTTAAGCCGGATATTCTTTTTAAAGCATAACCTTCTTAACTGACTGGTAATCTCCGAATTCAATTGGGAGGTATCTGTCAGATAAAAATTATCGTTAAGCTTCAGGTCTTCAGTTAAGGCGTCGACAAGCTGATTCTTCTCTTCTTTCTTCATAACCTTTCTTATTTATCAGGTAAAGAACTACCTGCCTAAGCAGTAATTGATTTTGGATCGACCTGTATTCCCGGGCTCATGGTACTTGAAAGGTATATGCTTTTAACATAGGTTCCTTTTGCAGCACTTGGCTTCAGTTTGATAATTGACTGAAGTAGTTCCCTGGCGTTTTCGTAGATTTTTTCACTTTCAAATGATACCTTGCCGATTCCGGCATGTACAATTCCAAATTTATCTACTTTATAGTCGATCTTACC
The DNA here is from genome assembly GCA_964550695.1 of uncultured Bacteroidales bacterium. Classification (GTDB taxonomy): domain Bacteria; phylum Bacteroidota; class Bacteroidia; order Bacteroidales; family TTA-H9; genus CAZKCK01. The sequence continues at coordinate 4,844 of CAZKCK010000190.1, forward strand.
GGCCTTAACTTCCTTTACTGCAGTTCCGATATCCATGGTAACGGTTCCGGCCTTTGGATTCGGCATAAGTCCGCGAGGACCTAAAATCTTACCCAATGCACCAACCTTTGGCATAACGTTAGGTGTGGTAATAACCACATCAACATCTGTCCAACCAGATTTTATCTTTGCAATATAATCGTCAAGTCCGTAGTAGTCAGCACCTGCAGCTTTAGCTTCTTCCTCTTTATCAGGAGTGCAAAGAACAAGTACTCTTACAGTTTTTCCGGAACCGTTAGGAAGTGTTACTATTCCCCTAACCATCTGATTGGCTTTGCGGGGGTCAACACCAAGGCGAACATCAATATCAACTGATGCGTCAAATTTGGTATTGGTAATCTTTTTAACAACTTCCGAAGCTTCTGTGAGTGAGTATACTTTATTCTTTTCAAACAAAGCCAAAGACTCTTTGCGTTTACGTGTCAGTTTAGCCATTTCAAAGTCTAGTTAATTTTGTGGTCTTTAATCAGTGCTTTATAAAAACACTATTAAATTACTTTGCAAGAGGCGACTCGCCTGTTACGGTAAGGCCCATGCTCCTGGCTGTTCCGGCAACCATACTCATTGCTGATTCCATCGTAAAACAGTTCAGGTCAGGCATTTTAATCTCGGCGATAGTGTGTACCTGTTCCCAAGTTACACTACCAACCTTTTTACGATTTGATTCAGCCGAACCTTTTTGAATTTTAGATGCTTCCATCAATTGTACAGCAACCGGCGGGGTCTTGATAACAAAATCGAAGGATTTATCTTTGTAAACAGTAATAATTACAGGGACAATTTTACCTGCACTATCCTGAGTACGGGCATTAAACTGTTTGCAAAACTCCATTATATTTACACCTTTCGAACCCAGAGCGGGTCCAACCGGTGGAGAAGGGTTTGCAGCAGCTCCTTTGATTTGTAGTTTAATGATTCCGCTTACTTCTTTTGCCATGATTTTATTGGATTAAATGAAAGTAATTTCATCCATTTTGGATGAAAAAACGGAGATGTTTCTATTCTTTGGCTACTTGCATAAAACCAAGCTCTAATGGAGTTTTTCTACCGAAGATTTTAACCATAACTTTGAGTTTTTTCTTCTCTTCATTAATTTCTTCAATCACTCCGCTAAAACTGTTAAATGGTCCGTCAACAACCATTACCGTCTCACCAACTATGTAAGGTACATTGATTTCTTCGCCTTGTTCAGCTAGTTCATCAACGGTTCCAAGCAGCCGGTTAACTTCCGATTTTCGCAATGGATCTGCCTCACCCTTAGTTCCAAGAAAGCCTAAAACACCGGGAATATTCTTTATGATGTGCGGAATTTCTCCTGTGAGTACAGCTTCAATAAGCACATACCCGGGGAAGTAATTTCTTTCCTTGCTCACCTTTTTTCCATTCCTGATCTGATACACTTTCTCAGTAGGTATAAGCACCTGCGAAATGTATTCTGTAAGGTTTAGCCTGGCGATCTCGTTTTCAAGGTATTGTCTTACCTTTTTTTCGGAACCGCTAATAGCCCTTACAACATACCATTTTTTAACCTGATCGCTCATACTTATACGATGTTTTGAGAAATAGAAACTGGATCAACACGCTATGAAACAACCTAAACACTAAAACAATTTGTAGAACTGTTTAAGGATGGTTTCAAATGAAATATCCATCAAGAAAACCACCAAGGCGATTATCAGGGAAGCAATGGATACTACAACTGCGCTACTTTGAAGCTCGCTCCAGGTTGGCCATGATACTTTATTCATAAGTTCATCATAGCTTTCCTGAACGTATTCCGTAATTTTATTCTTTGCCATTTTTATGCGTGTTCGCAGGGGTGGAGAGACTCGAACTCCCAGCCAATGGTTTTGGAGACCACTACTCTACCAATTGAGCTACACCCCTGTATCATCCTTTGCACCTTAAATAAGGTGTCCGCAACTCAAAGTTGCGGAACACCTATAACTATAATATGCAAAAGACAAAGGTTTTTATATATCTAAAATTTCAATTACCTGACCTGCACCAACTGTACGTCCACCCTCACGGATAGCGAAACGCAGGTTAAGGTTCATAGCAATTTCGTAAATCAGGTTAACTTCTATTTCAAGGTTATCACCTGGCATAATCATTTCAACACCTTCCGGTAAAGTAATTTCTCCTGTTACGTCAGTTGTACGGAAGTAAAACTGAGGACGGTATTTATTGTGGAATGGAGTATGACGTCCACCTTCTTCTTTTTTCAGAATATAGACCTGAGCTCTGAAGTGTTTGTGAGGTTTGATCGACCCCGGAGCAGCGATAACCATACCACGACGAATAGCTTCCTTGTCAATACCACGAAGTAACAGACCAGCATTATCACCAGCTTCACCGATATCCAGAATTTTACGGAACATCTCAACTCCAGTAACAACTGATTTTAGTTTTTCAGAACCCAAACCAATGATTTCAACAGGATCTCCTGTATGAATTATACCTGTTTCTATTCTGCCAGTAGCAACTGTTCCCCTACCAGTAATTGAGAACACATCTTCAACAGGCATCAGGAAAGCTTTATCTTTCTGACGTTCAGGTTGTGGAATGTATGAATCGCATGCTTCCATAAGTTCCATCACTTTTTCAACCCATGAAGGCTCTTCGTTCAATGCACCCAGAGCGGAACCACGAATGATAGGAATTTCCTCACCGTTAAATCCATAGAATGAAAGTAATTCACGTGTTTCCAT
>CAZKCK010000191.1:0-7582 GCA_964550695.1 uncultured Bacteroidales bacterium
TCCATTCTTGATAAGACAGCCCGACGTGAAGTTCTCGCATCACCCGTACGTTTGCAGATGTTGAACGACAAATCAGTCAGATGGCCTGCATGGGAAATTACATACGCCGATATCATGTCAGAACCCCGTGAATATGTTGATGAGGTTGTTTCTGCATCCATTGCTGAATCAGGGCCTGTAAGGTCGGCTATTAAAATCGTACGTGAAAAAGCGGGTTCAGTTTTTACGCAATATATCAGGTTATCAGCCGGAGATGCCGGGCAACGTCTGGAATTTGTGAATAACATTTACTGGAAAACACAAGGAACCCTGCTCAAGGTGGCCTTTCCTGTGAGTTTTGCCAGCAACAGGGCTGTTTATGATTTAGGACTTGGGACCATAGAACGCGGAAACAATCATAAAAACCTGTACGAGGTGCCGGCACAGCAATGGGCCTGTATCAGCAATCCCGAAAAAGATTATACCGTTGAACTGATGAATGACTGCAAATATGGCTGGGATAAACCTAATGACAATACTTTGCGGCTCACGCTCCTGCATACACCGGAAACCGGAAGCGATTTCGCATTTCAAAAAACCAACGATCTGGGTATTCACAACTTTACGTATGCGATATCAACCCATAAAGGTGATTTTACAAATGCGGCATCCGGATTTCAGGCTGCCCGCCTGAACCAGTCACTTGTAGCTTTTACATCAGAAAAACATGATGGCCCGCTTGGCAAAAATTTTTCGTTTATCAATCTGAATACGCGTCAGGTTGCGGTTCGCGGCATAAAAAAGGCTGAAAATTCTGATGAGATTATTGTTCGGTTTCAGGAACTTCATGGGAGAAAAGCAGAAAATGTGATTGCAGAATTCCAGACAGCACTGGTTTCTGTGCGCGAAGTGAATGGTGCCGAAGAACCCTTAGCAGCATGGACTTGCAACGAAAAATCATTTTCGTTCGATATGAAACCATACAGTCCGCGCACTTTTGCTATAAAACTGGCGCCATCACAGGTAGAAGCAAAACCGGCTGCCAGCGCACCAATTGCATTAAATTACAATCTGGATGGGATCAGTTACGATGCCAATATGAAGGATGGGAATCTGGATGGCGCAGGTCATACAATTCCTGCCGAATTGTTCCCGTCAGAACTGAATATCAATGGGATTGGGTTTAATATGGGGCCTGTAAAAGATGGAAAAAACAATTTGGTATCCTGCGATGGAACAACTATCCGGCTTCCAAAGGGCAATTATAACCGTATTTATTTACTGGCCACAGCTCTTAATGACTCAAAAGCAACTTTTAAAGTTGGTGAATTAGCCTGTACAAAAGAAATACCTTCAGTTTCAGGCTTTATTGGCCAATGGGATAACCGTGCCGCAAGCAGTAGCAACTTACCTCTCACCATCAACGGAAAAGAAGGAAAGACTGAAGTTAAACTTGAGCCGGCATTTATAAAAAATACAGAAGTTGCCTGGGTAGCCACCCATCGTCACAATTCGGTTACCAATAAAAATGATGCATATATTTTCTGCAACCTGTTTATCATTGTAATTGACCTCCCAGCCGGAGCTGGTGAACTGACCCTCCCCACCGATAAATCTGTTTTGATTGCTGCTATAAGTGTTGCTTCTGATCCATCAGCCGGAACAACCATTGTGAGCCAGGTACTGGATGAGCCGAAAACGAACGGTATATTGGAAATTGTTTCAGCAAATCAGACAGATGCTTTTGTCAAATCAATCAGGGTCGTCATCAATTCATCTGAACCTGATGCGATAATTCATTATACTACGGATGGTTCATTGCCCGGGGAGGACTCACCGGTTTATAAATCTCCGTTTGACATCGACAGCACCGCAATAATTCACGCATTTACGATCACCGGTGAAGGAAGCAGGATTGCAGCGTCCCGTATTTTTACAAAAATTTCATATTTACCTTCCCGTCAGGGAATTCAGACTCAGCCGGGTATTCTTTACAATGAATATGAAGGAAAATGGGAGCAGATGCCGGATTTTAAATCGATGAGACCCCATACACAAGGAATTGCTGTAACCATTGGGATGCCTGCCGAAAGACCTGAGGATTATTTTGGTCTTGTGTATGATGGGTTTATCAACATTCCTGAAGATGGACTATATACATTTTCATTGGATTCTGATGACGGTTCAATCCTGTATATTGATGATATAAAAGCTGTTAACCACGATGGTTTGCATGGATCAGCAATTAAAAAAGGCATTATGGGTCTAAAAGCAGGCTTGCATTCCATACGTGTTGAGTATTTTGAAAGTGGTTATGACGACAAACTCGAATTAAAAATTGAAGGACCCGGGATTTCAAATCAGGAAATTCCGGCATCATGGTTGTCGCACTGATTTTATGAAATTCTGAATTATGTAATTTGTCGAACATACTCGACAAATTATTATAAATTTGTCAGATTTGTTCGACAAATTATACTAATTTTGTCGAATAATTCTATTATAGCATCCTTATGGAAAGATTTGATTATCCACGATCTCTAAGTTCACGGATTTCAAAATGGTTGTATCAGGGGAAGGTTATCATTTTATATGGCCCCCGGCAAGTTGGTAAGACAACCCTTGTTAACCGGATAGCTTCCGAACATCAGGATTCTGTTTACCTGAACTGTGAAAGGATGCAGGTACAGCAATTGCTTTCTCAAAAAGATCCAGACATGATTAAGTCATATCTGGGAAATTCAAAGCTGGTGATTTTAGATGAGGCACAGAAAATACCAGACATAGGTGTAATTCTAAAACTGATGATTGACACTTTCCCTGAAATACAATACATAGCCACCGGGTCGAGTAGTTTTGAACTTTCAGAACATCTTTCAGAACCCTTAACTGGCCGCAATATAAAATTTTTGCTATTTCCCCTTTCTCTTGAAGAGTTATCAAATCATTACAACCCTTTTCAACTTGACTCAAAAATCACTGATTTACTGAGATTTGGATCATACCCCGATATCACAGACCGTGGAGAACATCAAAAGGTTACACTTTTACAGGAGCTTTCATCCGATTACCTTTTTAAAGATGTATTGATTTATAGCAATATCCGACATTCTCAAGTTCTTCAAAATCTGCTTAAAGCCCTGGCTCTTCAGGTTGGCAATGAAACTTCATTGCGTGAACTGAGTGGATTGCTTAAAATTTCAGTAGAAACTGTTCAAAAATACATACAGGTACTGGAACGTTCCTTTGTGTTGTTTTCTCTGCCTTCACTCAGTCGCAATCTCAGGAAAGAAATAGCAAAAAGCCGTAAATACTACTTTTATGATCTGGGTATTAGAAACGCACTGATTCAGAATTTTAATACACCTGACATCAGAACGGATAAAGGAGCTTTATGGGAGAATTTTTGTATCATTGAAAGGATGAAACTACATCAGTACGCGGGAAATAATGTGAATATGTATTTTTGGAGAACCTATGACCAAAAAGAAATTGATCTTGTAGAAGAAAGGGATGGAAATCTGTTTGCGTATGAATTTAAATGGAGTGAAAACAAGTCGAAACCACCAAAGGAATTTCTTGAGACTTATGATGGGGCGTCGTTCAATACCATTACACGTAGTAATTACAGAACTTTCTTAATGAATGTATAATATTGTATATCAGTTTTATATTTATTCTAAACCAGCCTTTACTTAACGAAGAGCCGCTCATCAAATCCAAACGGTTCAACTGAAACCAGCCTGACATGAGTGAAATCGCTGTGTCGTGGATTGATCAGATAATTAAAATCACCCGGAACTACAACGGAGGGAACCTTCAATATCAGGTATTTCCCTTCACGGATAAACCTGTCACCAATTTGCTGCGTAGCATGTGGATGCGGGAACGATTTCCAGGTTGCCGGTAAATTTGACATCGGCAATTCAAAAAGAGACGCATTCTCCGGAAACTCAATCGTAGCTAATTGGTAATCAATAGGCAATATTCCCAATGGTAAATGCACTGCAACTTCAGCCATACACAAAGCCCGTGACTGACTGGTGTATAAAACCGGGATACCTTTGCTGTTCCATCTGCCACCACTTTTTTCAGCACCATGCCCTGACAAATCACGCACATACTGCAACTTACCCAACCTGAAAACAATCATGCCAGTACGCCATTTTCAATGCGGCTTAACTCATCTTTGAGCAGGTTTATCCCAAAAGAGCTATCCAGCAACATTTTAGGTTTGATACGACCCAGTACAAGATTATCAGTTTCAAGCCATTTGTTAAAATACTCAGTGTTTCCAAAAACCTGCTGACCATAATTGTATAAAAGCCTGATTTCGACAATACGCTCTGACTGAAGGGAATCAAAAGAGGAATTTTCTTTTTTATAACGCTGCATGGTTCTTTCTGAAAGATGCAGGAATGATGACCATTCAGGCATTGTAAACGGACTGTGCTCAACAAAATTTTCGAATACGGGAAATCTTATACCATTACGAATGAGGTTAATAATGCCGTACACGCTTTTATCGTCAATGGAACTATATGAAACCAGCGGATCGTTTAATTCAAATGTTTCCATATTTAAATTTTTCACAAAGTTACGTAATTTGTCCAAAAAATCAAGACATTTGTCAAATTATTTTTAAATTTAAAATCACTCTAAAAATTTCGAACAGAATCTTCCGAATCATTAACTTTGAAACCTAAAATTATTATCATGCGACTCACCCTATTTTTTATTTTGCTGGCTTACAACTGTAGTGCCCAAATTTTTATGACCGGAGCTGATTTATCGTATACCAATGAGTTGGAAGACTGTGGTACCATCTATTACGAAACCGGTGCTGCTAAAGACCCTTATCAGATTTTTGCAGACCATAATTGTAAGATTGCCCGTTTCAGATTATGGCACACTCCAACCTGGACCAGTTATAGCAATTTAAACGATGTGAAAAAATCACTTGGAAGAGCGAAAGCTGCAGGAATGAGCACTTTGCTTGATTTTCATTACTCCGATACATGGGCTGACCCCGGCAATCAGCTAATTCCTGCAGCCTGGCAAAATATTACCGACCTGAATGTTTTGAGTGATTCTTTATATAATTATACCTATTCAACGCTCAATAAATTACTGGCAGCAAACCTGTTACCTGATATAGTTCAGACCGGGAATGAAACAAATGGGAATATTCTCCTTAAAGAAGGTGAAGCACTTTATCCGCTTGATTGGACAAGAAATGCAAAACTTTTTAATCGCGCCGCAAAAGCCGTACGTGATTTTAATACAGCAAACGGAACAAGTATAAAAACTATCGTTCATATTGCCGGACCTGACAATGCCAACTGGTGGTTCGACAGCATGCGCAGCAACGGATTCACTGATTATGATATCATCGGTTTGTCCTACTATCCACAGTGGTATGGGTCTGATATTCATAAAGTAGGCGGAATTATTAAACAATTGAAACAAACTTTCGGCAAACAGGTTATGATAGTTGAAACGGCCTGCCCCTGGACATTTCAGACGAATGACAACGCCAACAATATCCAGAATAACACCAACCTTCTGAAATGTTTTGGTGAAGCACCATCACCGGCAGTGCAAAAACAGTTTCTCACTGACTTCACCTGGTTGGTTTACAATGCTGGTGGATTGGGCGTTATATACTGGGAACCCGGTTGGGTTTCCTCCGATTGCCAGACACCGTGGGGAACAGGTTCCAATTGGGAAAACTCGACGTTTTTTGATTTCACAAACAATCTTCATCAGGGAATTGAATTTATGCAATACGATTATAACAAAAAACCCGCGGAACTTGATTCGGTGCGTGTTGCTTTCAAGGTTCATATGAATAACACGGATACTACGAACGGAGTATTTGTTACAGGCGATTTCACAGGAATGGCATGGAAGCTAAAGCGAATGAAATATATGGGAAGTAAAGTTTTTGAATACTTTGCGAAAGTTCCGTGCATGAGTTCCGGTGCATTCATTTTCAGGAACAAAGCCGATTGGGCAAACAGTTCAATGGAGACATTGCCGGCAGCCTGTGCACTTTACTGGGATACGCACCGTGAATATGTAATAAATGCATCATTTGATGTAATTGGATGCAACTGGGCGAGTTGCCTTCCGCTGGGAATAAATGAAGAATCAGGGGAATTAAACAAGCTGAATATTGAATATTATTTTGCAGATAATCAACTAAATATATGGGCAGATTTTATCTTTACAAGCGCTACACTTTCAAATCTGAGTGGCGTTATTGTCAAATCAGCATCATATTCTGGATGTAAAAACACGTCATTTAATATTGCCAATCTCCAGAATGGAATTTATATTCTCAAGGTCGTAACCGCGTCCGATGAAATTGTAACAAAAAAAGTATTGCTTGCAAAATGAAAACCAACATTCTTTTTTTCAGCATGTTAGTTTTGATAATGACTTCATGCAGTCAGAAAAACACTAAATTTTACCATGGGGCTGATTTGTCATACGTGAATGAAATGCTTGACTGTGGTGGAATTTATAGAGAAAACGGGAAAGTTGTTAACCCATATGAACTCTTTGGAAGGAAGGGATGCGATCTTGTCAGGGTGCGTCTCTGGCATACGCCTGCCGGTAACGGATATTCCGGTTTTGAGGATGTGAAACGAACCATTACGCAGGCCAAACTTAATCATATGGAAGTTTTGCTTGATTTCCATTATTCCGATTCGTGGGCCGATCCGCAAAAACAAATAATTCCGACGGCCTGGGAAAATATAAAGGACCTTAGAATTTTGGGAGATTCGGTTTTTCAATATACACTCAACACCCTGATAAAATTAAATGCCGAAGATTTGTTTCCTGAATTTATTCAGGTTGGGAATGAAACCAATATTGAAATCCTTCAGAATGATACGGTTACTGATAATACGATCAACTGGCGCCGGAATATCTATCTGCTGAATATGGGTATTTATGCTGTTAAAAAAGCCGAAGAAATAACCGGTAATAAAACCCAAATCATGCTTCATATAGCGCAACCCGAAAATGCCCTATGGTGGTTCAGACTGGCACAAATACACGGTATTGCAGCTTATGACTGGATTGCTTTATCGTATTATCCCAAATGGTCAAAAACCAGTATGTCTGAATTGCCAAAGGCTATCGACAGCCTGAAGACCACCTATAAAAAGCACATCATGATTGTTGAAACAGCTTATCCCTATACACTTTTGAATATCGACAATGCCAATAACCTGCTTGGTGAAGATGCAGTTTTGCCTGATTATCCTGCAACGCCCGATGGTCAGTTGAAATATCTGCTGGATTTAACCCGAATAAGTCAGGATGCCGGATGCGGGGGAATTGTTTACTGGGAGCCTGCATGGATTTCAACCAAATGCCATACACTATGGGGGCAGGGTTCACATTGGGACAATGCCACATTTTTTGATGCATCTCGTGGTAATGAAGCCTTGCCGGCATTCAGTTTTTTCAATTTTAACGAATAATCGGTTTTACGATAAAGTTTTGATTGCGATTGCAAATGTCCGGAAATGTAAATTAAAATGCAGGTTTACCCTTCATTAATCCTTGTAAATGCATCTCCCCATTT
>CAZKCK010000192.1:0-7503 GCA_964550695.1 uncultured Bacteroidales bacterium
ATTGAGGGCAATGAGTTTCATCCGTTCGATTATCCGGTGTTGTATGCCAGATCAGTTGATGGTCTGAGATTTATAAACAATACAATCATCCGCAGCCGGCTTTTTAAACCTTTTCATTACCGTAAAGCAGGGATAAGTCTGGATGCCTGTAGCAATGTGGCTATTTCAGGAAACAGGGTGCACGGCGATGTTCTGGGAAAGAACGTGACAATAGAAAATATGCCTCAAACCGCTGTTAAAATTGCAGAGGGTGAGTTTTATGAACTCGAAAAGTAAACCGTGTTTATCAACCCTATTTATAAACTGTAATTCAGATGGTGATACAGTAAAATAAAAATGCGCAGCCGATTACGACTGCGCATTTATGCAAATGCCTTATTATTTTGCAATTACCATGCGTTTGGTCTCAACCTGCCGTCCATTAATCAGCAAACTATAATAATATATCCCATTGTTCAGGTTTCCTGCATCTAAACTGAGGGTATAATTACCTTTTTCCTGCATAGAATTTACATACGATTGTACTTCACGGCCTTGCAGGTCGCTGACCCTGATGCTCACCATTGCTCTTTTTTCGAGTGAATAAGCAATCTGAGCTGTGTGGCTGAACGGATTAGGGAAGTTTTGACCAATCCTGTAACCTGATGTTTGGTGGCTGTTTTCGGTCAGGCCAACTACCTGACTGATGGGTTTGTTATAAACGCCTCCGGTGGCAATTGTACTTTCCTTTTTAACTGTTTCAATTCCGATAAACATATGCGTTGAATTTGCTGACATGCAGGTTATTTTTGCACCTGCCGGTACTCCGCCCATATCAATTGGATTCCAGGTCATAAAATCCTCTGAGTAGAATCCGTTTTCTCCATAAGTAAACATAAAGAATCCGGTTGAAGAAAGTACAGAGTTCACAATGGTTACGCCATTCAGTACTTCATTGGGTATCAGTGGAGTCCAGGTTTCGCACATATCAAATGTCATATATAAACCGGCCTTGGTGGCAATTAATATGGCGGTACCTAATCCTGTAATTCCCTGAACTGAAAGGGCGTCACCTGTAAGTCCGCTGCTTTTTGCGACCCAGGTCGGATTCACATCAGTGGCCAAATACACTCCGTTTTCAGAAGCCATCGCAAAAAAGTTAACGTTGCTGTCGTCATAATGATAGAAGTCGTTAATGATAAGCCCATCTCCTGAAAGACCTGTATTAAATGGTGTCCAGGGGCCATTGTAATCACCTGAACTGAACATGCCGCCACCATTTGTACCAATCATAAAATCATCAGAAATCTGATCTTCACCGCCTGAGAAAAAAGTTACATCGGTATTCGTCAATCCGGTTGATGTGCAATTTTCGTAGGTCGCCTGATCCATTGTAAAAAACGGTCCACCCGTGGTTCCGACAAATAGCCAGCCCGGCCCATTCCATGCAGTCTCAAGCGTATTTACAAATTTGTTTCCCAGGTCACCGGTAATGTCAATCCAGTTCTGGCCATTGTCAGCCGTTTTAAAAATTCCACCACCAAAAGATCCGAGTACCAGGGTATCACCATAATTGCCCAGGGTTGTCGGCGGAAAGGTGCTTAATCCGTTGTTAACCAGTGTCCATTGTGAAAACAGTGAGGTCGTGCAAAAAATGGCAATAAGTAAAAGTAAATTTTTTTTCATGTTTAGTCCTCCGTATTGTTTAATTATTAAGTCATTTAAAAGAGCAAAATTATCACTGAAAAACAAAAATGCAAATAGAGGATTTTATGTAAATACGTAAGGTGATTACCGTATTTTTTTAATCCATCAGTCCATGCTGAAATGCAAACCGTACCAGGCCGGCCACATTGTGTACATCAATTTTTTTCATGATGTTGGTACGGTGAACATCTGCAGTACGGGCGCTGATGAATAATTTTTCACCGATTTGTATATTTGTAAGTCCTTCAGCAATAAGTTTTATGATTTCCTTTTCTCTGAGTGTAAGTATAATGTTTTCAGGCATTCGCACTGATGTGGGTTGCACCTTTTGGTCTTCACTTACAAGTGCTTTGGTAACATCAGCGGTAAAGTATTCGCCACCCTTGCAAATCAGGTCAATGGCATAAAGCAGTTCTTCTTTTTGAATGGTTTTAAGCATGTATCCTTTCACACCCATTCCGATAAAATTCCTGATGAGTGATCTTTCATAATGCATGGTCAGTATGCAAATTTTAATACCCGGGTATTTTTTCAGCACTTCCTTAGCGCAGTCAATTCCATTCATTTCGGGCATATCAATATCAAGCAGTATGAGGTCAACCTCTGATTTTATAAGGTGTTCAAGCACCTGTAATCCGTTATAAACTGCGGCCGTGACTTCAATACCGGGTACACCGCTGAGCGCACTCTTAATGCCATCGGCCATAAGTTTATGATCATCAGCTATTAATATCCTATACATGTCCGGTTAATGGTATTTTAAGGGTGATAAGTGTACCTTTTTCTATTCCGGGCTCAAAGCTTGCTGAACCTTTAAGTGCTTCAAGCCTTGTTGTAATATTCAGTATCCCTGTTCCTTTAGTTGTATTTACTGAGGTAAATCCTATTCCGTTGTCTTCAACAATCATGATTAAATTTTGCTCAGTGTTGTATAATTGTATATTTACATGGCTGGCTTTGCTATGTTTTAACAAATTGTTGATAAGTTCCTGTGTTACCCTGTAAATACAAACTTCAATATTTTCTTTGATTCGCTGATTGATTCCGAAATGCTCAAATGTAAAAGCTATATCACTATGGTCCAGGCTACTGTGCAGTAAGTCGTCCATAGCGGCGATAATACCAAGTTCGCCTAAGGCTCGGGGCATCATTCGGTGCGATATCTCTCTCAATTCATTCGAAGATGCTTCAAGTGTATTTAACAGCAGTTTTTCAGGCGTGTTTTCGTCTGATTTGTTGCCAATCAGTTTGCGCCAGCCAAGAATCACACTGCCAATCTGTTGCACAATGCCATCATGCAGATCCTTGGCAATCCGCTTTCGTTCTTCTTCCTGGGCAGTAATCACAGCATTCAGTCCTGTTTCTTTTTCTTTGATAAGGGCGGCATCTTTTTCGGCTTGTATTTTATGTTTTATACGCTGACTAACAAACATCACGAAGAAAATAAGGATAAGACTGAACCCTGAAATGCCAATAATCCATTTATCACGGGTTGAAACTGAAACTTCAATGAGTGCTTTTTCTTTTGCAAGTTTTTCATTTTCTGCCTTTTCAATCAGCAATTCATTTTCTTTCTGTTCCGTTTCATATTTCACTTTCATGTAGGCAATCTGTTTAATCTTTTCATCATTTTGCAGTGAGTCGTTGATTGTACTGTGTTTGATGAAAAAATCCAGGGCTTTTCGGGGTTCATTCAAAGCTTTGTATAGCTCATATTTCCTGAGATAGGCTTCGCTCAGCGATTCCAGCCGTTGAAACCGCAATGCCAGCATTATTGCACTGTCAAGTACACTTTCGGCAGCTTTATACCGGTGAGTTTCAATAAATATTTTGCCAAGGTTGCTGAATCTGATGGGTTTATCAATGTCTTTAACATTAAACCTGAGCGATCGTTTTATATATTTTTCGCCTTCAGCATAGTTGCCTTCTTTTATAAACGTATTGCCAATATTGGATAACCATTGCGAAATGTATGAACTATCCTTTGCTTCATTAAAATATGTAAGTGCTTTGGCATTGTAATAATGAGCACTGTCGAACATTTTTAATTCATCATACGATATTCCCAACCGGCCATAAGCCAGACCTATCACCGAAACATTGCCCGATTTTGGAAATTGATTGATCGCCTGTTTTTGCCATACAATCGATTCCCGGTGATTCCCAATCCGGTCATAGGAGTACCCTATGCTTGAAATTGTTTTACAGCATTGCAGCGAATCTTTGGCAGTCTGATAGATTTTTAAAGCTTTAAATTGAAATTCAATGGCTTCGGGATACCAACCCCTGTTCCGGAAGATGCTTCCGCCGTTTTCATATCCGTATCCTGCCCAGGCATGATTAATCTCAGTAAGGATTTCGGATGATAATTTGTAGAATTTTAAGGCTGAATCGGTTTCGGCCATATCAACCTGATTGTTATTGAATGACAATCCAAGAAATAAATATGCTTTTCCGGCACCTTCCCTGTATCCGATTTTCTTCGACAATGCAATGGCTTCACGCGAATACCTGCGGCTGATCGTATCGCCCTGTATAAAATATTCGCGAGATAAATTAATGAGGTTGTTGACCTTATCTTCATTTTGCAGCGTTTTTCCTGCTTTGATCAAACTATCAATAACTGATTTCTGAGCATGACATTGCAGCATGACAAACAGTGAAACTATCAGAAATATGATCGACCGCATGACGAATGAAGTATTAATAATTCAGCACTAAAGTAGTTAATTTTCAATCATTGCAAAAATTTCTCAAATATGGTCTCGTATTGCATAAAAAAACCGCCTCTTGTAAAGAAGCGGTTTGTGTTTTTGGGAAACTGAGCTATTTCAGAATGACCAGCTTACGCACAATCAATTGATTGCCTGTTTGTAAAACAATGTTATAGGTACCCTGAGGTGCTGAAGAAAGATCTGCTTTGTATTCACTTGCGCCCTCATACTGTTTTTTCAGGAAGATTTTGCCATTCATGTCCTGAACCGTAACATTCAGCAAACCTGTTTCACTGCCGGTAACAATCCTGAAAATTCCCTTGTTGGGGTTTGGATAAATCTGAGGACCGTTGATGGACTGTTCATCAATTCCAATACTTGAACGGGCCTGACTAACAGTTACTGTTTGAACCGGAAGGCTGGCAACAGTTACTGAAATAGTAGCAACCCTGTCCTGATTCGTAATGTTTTCAGCATAATCAGCCACAATGGTTCCGTTTCCGGTTCCGGGGGCTGATAAGGTACACCATGCTACATCACTGGCAACAGTCCAGTCAGCATTGGATGCTACAGTGAAGGCCGTACTTCCGGCTGCAGCAATTACATTTTGATTGGGAGGTGAAACCAGCAACGTGAGTGGCACAGCATCCTGTGTAACAGTAACTACAACCGGCACAACACCGGGAGCTGTAACTGTAATATTTGCAACCCTTCCTGTGGTGACAGTGTTTTCGGTAAAAGCAGCAAAAATGGTATCGTTTCCAACGCCCGTAAGCGTGGGAATACACCATTCGGCATCACTTGTTACTGACCATGAAGTATTTGAGGTTACAGCAAATTCTGTATTGCCGGCAGTTATTGCCACCTGCCTGTCAGGAGGTGAAACCAGCAATAAAGGAGCAACTCCTTCCTGTGTAACTGTAACGGTAACAGGTGATACACCGGCTCCGGTAACGGTGATGTTGGCAATACGGCCTTCAACCACTGTATTTTCTTCAAACGCTGCAAAGATGGTATCGCTGTTAACACCTGCCGGGGTTACTGTGCACCATGCGGCATCTGATTCAACTGTCCAGCTGGTGTTGGAGGTCACAATAAATTCTGCATTTCCTGAGGCTGTAATTACATTCTGGTTTGGTGGGGTTACTGCCAGCATTGGCGCTACGCCTGTAGTAAAGTTAAAGGTGGCTCCGTTTGCAATACCGGCCGCATTAAACGCCCTGACCCTGAAATAGTATTTCTTCTCAGGTAATAATCCTGTAATATTTGCACTTACCTCAACATCAGTAGTGCCTGCACCAACAGCCACTGAGGTGGTACTATCGGTCATATTAAAAGCTGTGGTTCCCCACTCAAACCGGTATGTTGTTGCAACGCCCTGGGGATTTACTTTTCCATTCAGGGTAGCATCACTGAATGTAACGGCAGTGGCATCAAGTGTTACAGCCGAAGGACCTGTGTTAAATTTAAATGCGGCAATTTTCGTTTGTCTGCTTCCGCCGTATTGGTTTGTAAACCAAAATGTTTCATCATCATTGGGGTCAACTGACATGAGTGAATAGTCACCCCAGCGATTAGCTCCTGTTTGTGAACTCGTACCAAGCTGTATGGTATCTTCTTCCATGTCCATTACACCATTGCCGGCAATATATTCTGCAGGCGACTGACCGCAATAGAAAATACTTGGATTTAATTCTGCACTCGAAACTGAATAACCCAATGCAATTTTATTGCTGCCATTCAGCATGATGCTGCCCATCCAACGGCTATGGCTATCAGGGGCATAGGTGCTCTCCTGACGAACACTCCATTCGCCTGAGGTCCGGCGGAGTTCATACCAGCGGATACCTGCATGGTTGGTAGCATCCACATCAACCGTATGGCAACAAACGAGGGTCTGGTAGGAGCCAAAATTACGGTATTGCGGAACATTCATAATTACCTGCGGGATGGCATCAAGTTTTTGTCCTGTGCCTTTCTGTGTAATATTGTTCCAGTTGTTGCCAAAATTGCAGTCAAAGGCTGCTACATTAATCTGTTGGGTACGGGCAAATGTTGATGCAGAAAGGTTGGTCCAGTCGGCAGTCAGCTCATAAATCCATAGCTGGTCAGATCCTCCGCCCATGGCATCATCATTGAAAGCGATGAACAAACCCGGTGAGCCCACGGGTGCAAATGTTCCGTCGTTGTCAACGGGTGGTACACACATAAATCCGTCAACTGAGGAAGGTCTGTAAGGATTGTTGAAGCCCATCATCTGGGCTGTACCGCCGGTCAGCATCGGGGTGCGTTCAAACACATAGATGTCATTACCGGAACTATTGTTATCGCCCATGTAATAACCATCGCGCCAGATACCGAATTTTGGATAATCGGGCATTGTTGCAACCGGGAATGAGTATTGATGCCAGGTGCCTGTCGGATCATTGGTTGATGAAACGGCTACCAGCATATAATTCTGACCTGAATTGGGTATCGAGAATTCTGTTACCAGCCAGCGGTCGGCCTGTTCATCATATAAAATGATGGGGTCACCGTCGTTGCGGTTTGCTCCTGGAACACTGCCAAACAATTGGTTGAGGTTTGTAGGCCCTGCCACCAGGGTACCAGTCTTGGAATAAATGGCATAAACCGTATTAATTGTTTGCATATAGTGGTTTGGACCTACCATTCCATTGTCATCAGGAGGGAAAAATGGTGAGGTTTGTCCGTTAAAATTCACCAGCGGACCGTTCTGAAAATTGCCTGTCGTTCCACGGTCTTTTTGCCATACTGCATCAGGACCTTTGGGTAATGCTGTGGCATCAAACGGATAACTGCGGTGTTCAAGACCAGCATTGAGTTTGCTTTCGCGTGCCTTTTTGGTGAGTTTGCTGAGCTGCTCAGGGGTCATAGCCGGAAGGTCACGTAAAGGTTTGCTAAGGCCCCAGTAAGTTCCTTTGACCATGGTAGTGGGATGAACCGACTGATCCTGCGCCATTGAAGGCAGTATCCCGAAACACAGAACCGCTGCCAGAAATAAAGTAAATTTGTTCATTTGGTTAGTTTTTGCAAAATTAGTTCTTTTTCCGGAATGAATGGAAAATGGTGAATGGTGAAAGGT
>CAZKCK010000193.1:0-5846 GCA_964550695.1 uncultured Bacteroidales bacterium
GAATAAACAAATTATACCCAATTCCGAACCTGAATAAACAAAGAAACACAAATCGGGTAAGCCGTCCCACCGGATAATCCTGCAGTTAGAGCCACTTACACCGTTGTATAATTGGCTACAATTCTACAAATCTCGACTTGGATATTCAATTATTGAAATCAGAAGCCCTAAAGATTTAGTAAATTACGGAAACGAATAAAAAAGACAAACAGTTTGATGCTGTAAAAAATGATGAGAGAAATCAGAGACAAAATTAGTTCTGAAACTCAAAACATGACTTTTGACGAGCTGAAAACATATGTCAAACAAAAACTTACAGACAATAAAACAAAACTCGTTGGACAGTAACATTGAAGGAAGGATGAACTTTTGCTAATCGCGTAAACGCCCCACCGGATAATCCCTCAGGGAGAGCCACTTGCACCATTGTACACATGGTTTCAATTCCGGTGAAATTATGCCTGAGATTCCGGAGGAAATCAGGCGAGTTTCAAAATGACTAACTATTCAGATTCAAATTGATACCCTTTTTACCATTGGTACCGAATTCTGAGTATTCATATTTACCGATTACAAGTATTAACAACTACCAAAATTTTTGAAATTAATTTGGTGATTTGTATCTAATTAGATACATTTGCAAATCATAATCATTCTGATGCCAAAGATTGATGCTTTTGACGGAATTAAAATGAGAAAGCTTAGAATCCCAAGAATATTAAAAATCAACTGGATAAAAGAACTTGCAATTTCTGTAGTCTTTAACAATGGTGAGTCCAGGATTATTGATTTTAGAAAAGTTTTACATGAAATAGGAATAGGATCTGACTCTCCTGCAAAGATTCTTTTAAACACAGACGAATTTGCCAAAGTAAAATTAGTTGATAATACTTTATCGTGGGATAATGTAGATCAATATATTAGTTCCAAAAATGGTGATAAAATAAGAGTTCCTTTTGAAATCGGAGCAGACACATTGCTTAAACACAGTAAACCTGAAAAATCAGAATCAATAATTCGTGTAGGCAAAATGATACGTGAAACAAGATTAAAAAGCGGGATGTCTCAACAGGAATTAGCATTAGTCAGTGGTACATCAAGGACTTATATATCAAGAATTGAGAATGACAGGTCTGATATTGAACTGGCAACTCTTCGCAAAATAATTGAAACAGGATTAGGACGTAAAATGGAAATCACTATAAAATAATGCACCCTACAAAACAGAATGTTAAGTGGTCGGCACCACCCGAATTGAACTCCTGATTGACCAAAATCAACATGGTGTAGGCCATTTTTGTGGGTTATCCCGAAAATTCTCTTATTCCCTTTACTTTGCGGTGAATAGTTTAGTTTATCTCCGCTTTTATGCGGCGAATAATTCTTATAACTGCCGTAAGACCATTTACAAACATGGCAAAATACATATAGCAACATATGGAATGGACGAATTTTACATGGAAGGATAGGGTTACGAACGCCATATTTGGTGAAGTTAGAAATTTTCAGGGAATGTTTCCTTTTCAGCCACTAAGACCCGGCTATTGTAAATTGGATGAGCGAATATGGCGGGTTAGAAAGTTAAACGAATAGTGAGGCCATTAAGAATTTTATATTTTTGATGGTTGTTTTCAAAAGTTAGTCATTTTCAATGTCAATTATGAAAAAAATAAACGTAATTATTACCGGTGCCACGGGAATGATAGGAGAAAGTGTCTTAGACCAATGTCTGAAACACCCAAACATTGATAAAGTGTTAGTCATTTCACGCCGAACAATTGGTATTCAACATCCAAAAATAATCGAAGAAGTCTTAGAGGATATTACTGACATTTCAGCAATCAGAAATTCATTGATTGATTATAACGCCTGTTTTTTCTGTATCGGCGTTTCTTCACTGGGAATGGATGAAGCAAAATTTACCAGATTAACCTACACGCTTACAATGGATTTCGCCACCCGTCTTTCAGAAATAAACCCTGATATGACGTTTTGCTATATATCTGGTGCCGGAACTGATAGTTCAGAGAAAGGTCGTACAATGTGGGCCAGGGTAAAAGGTAAAACTGAAAATGATTTACGGAAATTGCCTTTTAAACAGGTTTATAATTTTCGACCAGGAGCTTTAATCCCCTATTTGAAGGTTAAGCCAACACAAACCTATCAATCTGTTAAATATTTAAAATGGCTTCTGGTGCTGCTTCGTCCAATCTTTCCTGATTCTATATTACGGCTTTCAGATTTCGCAAATGCAATGATTAACAGTGCACTTACCGGCTCTCCCGTCAACACGCTTGAAACCGGGGACATAAAAAAATTAGCTAAAGCCAGGCTGTCATGAAGATTTACGATACATATTCTTGTTATATTTATGCCAAAATTTTTTATTCTAAAATAAAAACACATGAAAATATTCAGTTTTGGAGAATACATTGATGCGATACCCTTTAAAGTGTTGGATGAACGAAAAATGAGAGCCAGTGCCGGCATCATGTTCCTCTTCGGCTTGTTTGCCTCTATTAACGGGTTTATTTTGAGTCGCTATGCTATCATCCCATACATCATGGGTGGATTTGTGTTAAACTTCATGATTGGTTTGTTTATCAATCCAAAGTATTCGCCTACAGTGATACTGGCATCAGTCTTCGTTTGGAGACAATCACCGCTTTATATCGGAGCAGTTCAGAAGAAATTTGCATGGAGTTTGGGACTGGGTCTTTCAGGAACCATATTTGTGCTCTCACTTTTCCTGCAAACCGACAAAAGTTATTTTGAACCGGTTTGCATGCTGTGTATCATCTGCCTATTGCTACTGTATCTCGAAACAGCCTTTGGCATTTGCGTCGGCTGCAAGTTGTATCAACTGGCGGTAGCCATAAAATTACTTCCCAAGCCCAAAGAAAAACCAAACTGCATGGGCGATAGCTGTACTAATTAGCCGGGAAACAAAATGTTATAATGTATTACTTATGGGTCGATCTCAATCATGATAACAAGCTAAATTTTGAGCTGACGTGCATAATTTCCTAAGATTAAGACACATACTAAAATTGATAAGACTTTTGCTGACGATAACGGAAGATTAAAAACAAAAAAGGCAGGTGGTTATTCAGATAAAACCGAATCTGCCGAACATTGGTTATTCAATTCCCGTAACCTCCGCTACAACCCCTTCCCACTGTAACAGTTTGGGTGTGTTGTTGCCACGCTGTACTTCTTTCAGATACCTTTTATGGGTGAGTTCGAGTTCACTGATATTTGTATCATAAATTGTATTAATCTGCTCAATGGTCCATGCGCCCCGGCCAAGTATCCGCAGTAGTTTGCGTCTTTGAATCTCAATCAGATCAAAATAAGTATTGATAAAACTGTTGGTGTAAGGCTGCAAAGGGGCATCAAAAAATGATTCGTCAAGATCGATAATCGTGGCAGTAAGATATTCAACTGAATCTGCAAACTTATTAACGTCCATAAAAATCTGACCTTTCAGGTGATATAACTCATCATAATACAAGGTTCGCCCTCCTGAAGTATGGCGTGACTGATTACGTGAACGTTTCACACTGTTCAGCAGTTGACTGTCAATCCTTTGCTGCGCCGACCATGCAACTTTTTTCACACATAACAGGGCGTTGTCAACCGTTTTCAGATCATTATAATTTAACAGCACACCATGTTCCGAGAAGAAGCTGAGATAACTTTTCTTTTTGTCGCTCAACACAATGGCTTCGTTGTGCTTCCAGAAGTTTTGATTGTAAGGGAATGAAATAATTTTATCATAGTCGGTATAACCGCTGTTGTACTGAAAACGCGGAATATAAAAGGGTTCTGCATTGTCGAATAAATACAGAATCCCATTGGTGGATAACTTCTTACGCGAAACTTCGTCAGCATAGTTAAATGAATAACTAAAGCTTACATAATCTGCTTTATCCACTGAGTCATCTCTCAAAAATGCATAGTTCAGATTGATAGCCAATGAGTCAATCTTATGGCCCGGTTTGATGGGTTTGAATGGATGCTGCCGGAGATTAACGCCTGAAAGTTTTAAACTAATCAGTTGTCCGTTTTTGCGGTCGATCCATATTTCGCCATGAAAAAGTTCTGGTTTGGGTTCTGCCGGTGTAAACCTGATTTGGTAAACTGACTGATCGTCTCCACTGACAGATAACAACTTAAGCTTGTATTGCTTTTTTAATTTCTTCAGGGTTAATTGAAGCGGATTGCCCGGAAGAACCTTGTCCTGACGCTGAAACAGGCTGTAATTTTTAATAATCTGTGATGTATTCAGGCTCACGAAATAAAAATCATTGTACGGAGCCAGTCCGATTCTGCCATTTTTAAGCGTCAATTCCTGAAGCTGAGTGTTTTTAACTGTTGCATTGTAATAGCATTCAATCACTTCCAAAGGGGTACTGTCAGTTTCAGTTTCAAGCGAAAAATATGCTTTTCCGGTATATTCAGGTTGCGATAAATGTTGCATGCGGCACTGGCTAATCAATTCATACAGGTAATCAGTATTGCCCATAATCGTGGTTACTTTCAGATTGTATATTTCAGGCTGCAGAATTATTTTTGAATTAAACAGCAGTGAAGATGCCGCAACCGTTTTGGTTTTATATGACAGGTAGGAAAAAATCAGGCTGTCGCTATTCGTGTCAGTCATCAAGGCAAAGCGCCCGTCTTCATTGGTAATACAACCCCTGAAAGTACCTTTAATCACAACATTGCAATATGGTAACGGGGTTTCATCACTGCCATATACTTCACCTGCTACAATTGATTGAGCTGAAGCCGGCATCTGAAAAAGCGAAATCAACAAAGCACAAAGCAGCGCTGTGTGTGCGAAGCACAGACAGATATGATTAAGCTTGATTTTCATTTCAAAACTATTGATTTAATCCTGTTAAAATAGCTTTTCATCGAAAAATTGGAATGCGAACCGTCATCATTAAACTGAAAGGCAATGGCCAGGTCATAATCCGGTAAATACTGAAGGTAAGTAATATATCCGGGTACAAATCCGGTATGTCCGTAATACGTAATTCCTTTTGTTTCACCAATAAAACAACCAAGCCCGTAACCAGCATCCTCAAACAACCCGGTTGCAAAAGGTGTGGGGGTAAGCATAAGTTTCTTTGTTTCGGGTTTCAGCACATTACCACCCCAGAGCTGACTGGCCCACAGAGTCAGGTCAGAAACGGTGGAAACCAGACCTCCTCCGGTCCATTCCAATTGTGGATTAAAAGCATATTGATTGTTATTGACAACCTTATGCGGCAACAGAAATTCGTCAGTAAGTGCGGTATATCCGGAAACCAGTCCTGGCAGGGTTCTTTTATCTGACGGAAAAGTATTTGTTAACTTGTAAGGTTTCAAAATCATTTCATTCAATACTTCGTAGTATGTTTTACCCGTAACTTTTTCGATGATTAATCCGAGAATCAGATAATGCGAATCGGCATAAGCCCAGCCTTTACCCGGTTCATTGGCCGGCGGATCATGGTAAATAAAAGAAAGGCGTTCATCAACGCTCCAGATTTTATCGGGATCCTTACTGATTTGCTGCCAAAGTTCCTTATGATAAACATATTCAGGAATACCGGCAGTATGGTTCAACAACATTTTTACAGTAATTTCACCTGCGTTCGGCACCTTCAAAAACCAATCTTTTTCACCAAGATATTCAATGGCTTTTGCATTTAAATCTATCTTTCCCTGCTCAAACAGTTTGAGTACGGCAGCTGCCACATACGTTTTTCCAACACTACCCGAAAACATTACAGCACCCGGCTTCATGGCCACATGTTCTTCCACATCAGCCAGACCGGATGCCATTGAAATGG
>CAZKCK010000193.1:5946-7441 GCA_964550695.1 uncultured Bacteroidales bacterium
GTCACACTGGCGATATTCCTGCCAATTTTATCAATGAGAATTTCATCCTTTAGCTGTGGAATTTCCTTTTTTGCATTCTTTTGATAAACAGTCCATGAAACCATTTCCTTATAAGTGGCCGAAAGCATTTCAGTGCCTTTGCCGGTACGCGAAGGAACAATGCCTCTTTTAGCCAGCATCGGATGAAGACTCAGGGCCATGCGGGCTGAATCACCTGAAGTCCAGCCTTCGATGTAGTTTAATACAGTTACCTGTATTGCAGCAGAATCCTGTTTGGTTTGTGCTTTGAGCAAAATCGGTACAATTCCCAGCACGCAAAAAACGATGAGCATTTTTTTCATTGGATAGCTTTTTTAAAATTATGAATAGTTTTCATGGAAAGTAAAGTTATCTGATCAACAGCGCTTTTTGGGTTGTGACACATCCATCCCCGGTTATCCTGAAATAATATAAACCATTGGCAACCTGTATTCCCAGGGCATTTTTCATGTTCCACACCAGCGAATATTCACCTGCTTCCTTTTCTTCATTCACCAGTATTTTAACCAGTGCTCCTGAAGTATCAAAAACTTCCAGACGTATATGGTTGCCTCTGTTCAATACAAACTTTATGGTTGCCTGTTCATGAACAGGATTAGGTGTTATGGGATACATTTCAAATGCTGCTAACTGATTCACTGTTACTTCACCGGTATAGGTAAGCGGAATTCTTTCCCAGTTATTGGTTCCATAGTGCGTTATCAATATTGAATTGTCAGATGCGTCATAAGTGGGATAAACCATATGAATGCCCGGATGATATAGTTCAGGCGGTTGGCTGAAATTTTCGTCTGTTCTATACAGACCGTTCAGATAATATCCGCCAATATAATAATAACCCAATTTATCCCTGACGATGCCATCGGGGCTGTTGAGGCTGAAAGTGGCAAGTGTGGAAACCGCTGAATCAGTCAGGCTGATGGCATGTAAAATGGAAGTCACCTGCGAATCATCAATCACCAAAATTCTGTTTTTCTCTCTTTCAAGCAGGATGCCATTGGGTTTGTTCAATCCGCTGTCTTTGGCAAAAACCCAAACCGCCTCATCGCTGATTCTCAGCTTGTATATTTCATTCAGGAAGGGGCATGAAACAAACAGATGCCCGGCAGAGTCGGATGCAATGCTGGATAAATAATTTCCGGCCGCTCCGGGGAAGGTAACATCCATCACCAATTGCTCTGTAACAAGATGATATCCTTTGATTCTCCGGTTTTTTGCAACACCATATACCGTATCCCCCACTATTTCCATTCCATCCACAAAACCTGCACCCTGGATAAAATAGCTCTGGTTTCCGGCACTGTCAATCTGAACGATACTTCCGGTATTTTCATTTGATACAAGCAAGCGGTTCCGCTGTGCATCAATCACAATTTTTTGGGGAGCACTCAGTAAAATCTGTGCGTGGCTCGTGGTTGTTATCTGAATTACTAAAATAAGCAACAGATATCTTAAT
>CAZKCK010000194.1:0-7440 GCA_964550695.1 uncultured Bacteroidales bacterium
CTGTCCGCAATCGCACAAACTTTGTTTGGATGCGAACACTGATAAAAAACAAAAATAAATATGTAATCAGAATAATATTCATTTACAATTCGTTACCATTTCTGGCATGGATATGGACATGCCCCACCTTGTTAAACTGCCTTCAATCCCCTGAAATGATCAAACTAAATAATATACATAAATCATATGGTATAGGCTCAACCAGCCTCCATGTATTAAAAGGTATAAACCTTGAAATTGAACAGGGTGAGTTTATCTCGGTAATGGGTTCTTCAGGATCTGGAAAATCAACCCTATTAAACATCCTTGGAATTCTTGACAATTATGATCAGGGTGAATATTACCTGGATGGTAACCTGGTCCGCAATATGAATGAGACCAAGGCTGCCATGTACCGCAATAAATATCTTGGATTTGTATTTCAGTCCTTTAACCTGATTTCCTTTAAAAATGCACTGGAGAATGTTGCCCTCCCCCTGTATTATCAGAAAGTCAGCCGGCGTAAACGCAACAAAATAGCACTCGAATATCTCGACAAAATGGGCCTGAAAGACTGGGCTGAACATCTACCGAATGAACTTTCGGGCGGACAAAAGCAACGGATAGCCATTGCGCGCGCATTGATTTCAAAACCAAAAGTTATTCTGGCTGATGAACCTACAGGCGCACTTGATACACAGACCTCTTACGAAGTAATGGAAATACTTAAGGAAATCAACAAGCAGGGTATTACCATTATTATCGTAACACATGAACATGATATTGCCGGAATGACTGACCGCATCATCAGGTTGAAAGACGGTATCATTGCAGAAAATATCCGCAATGGCGATGTAAAAAAAATTCGTGAACTGGCATTTGCATCATCCAAATAATCAGGTATATGTTTGATTTTGACAAATGGCAGGAGATTTTCAGTACCATCAGTAAAAACAGGCTCAGGACTTTTCTGACAGGTTTCAGCGTGGCATGGGGCATTATTATGCTGGTAATACTGCTGGGATCAGGTTATGGCCTTGAGAATGGCGTGAGAAAAGAATTTGATGGTGATGCCGTAAATTATATTTCAATTAACCCCGGCATGACCAGCAAAGCCTATAAGGGCATTAAGCCGGGCACCTTTGTGCGATTTACCAATGAAGACCGTGATATTTTGGCCGCAATTAATGGTGTAACAGGTAGTTCGGCCCGTACACGTATTTTTGGAAATACAGTGCTATCATATAAAAATGAATACGGTGCCTATGATATTTTTGCAGTTCATCCCGAATATAGCAAGGTAGAATCGCTCAAACTAATCAATGGTGGCCGCTACCTGAATAAAACAGATGTTGACCAGTGCCGCAAGGTGGTGGCTATGGGAAAGATAGTAGCTGACGCACTTTTTAAAAACGGAGAAGATCCTCTGGGCAAATACATAAAAGTGAATGAGATACCATTTAAAGTTGTGGGAGTTTTTACCGACCCGGGTGGTGACCGTGATATGTCGAGAATTTACATTCCGATTACAGCTGCTCAGAAGGTTTTTAACAGGGGAAATGAAATAAATAATGTATGCATTGTGCTTGACGGAGCCACCACTGAGTTAAGCCGCAAAGTTGAAGCGAAAGCAAAAGAAGTAATAGCTGCCAAACACCGGTTTGATCCTGAAGATCAGCGGGCGCTATTTATTTTCAATACAATCACCGAATATGAAAAATTCATGAATCTCTTCGCAAGTATCCGCTTGTTTATCTGGGTGATAGGAATTATGACGATTATTGCCGGTATTGTAGGTGTAAGCAATATCATGATGATTGTAGTAAAAGAACGCACCAAGGAAATAGGCGTGCGTAAGGCCCTGGGCGCAACTCCCTGGAGCATTGTGAGTCTGATTATGCAGGAATCGGTACTTATTACAGGTGTTGCCGGATACACAGGGTTGGTAATAGGCGTTGTGTTGCTTGAAGTTGTTGGGAACGCCATTAAGGATGTGGATTATTTTGCAAATCCTGAGATTAATATGAATGTAGCGTTACTTGCCACCCTCGTACTGATTATTGCAGGCATGTTTGCAGGTTTTGTCCCTGCACGTAAGGCTGCCGCCGTTAAACCTGTTGAAGCGCTTAGAGACGAATAAATAATATAATGTATGTTTGACCTGGACCGTTGGAACGAAATCATTCAAACCCTGAAAAAGAATAAGCTGCGTACATTTTTCACAGCTTTCGGGGTCTTCTGGGGCATTTTTATGCTTATGATTATGCTTGGATCAGGCGAAGGCCTTCGAAAAGGAGTTAGTACCGGCATGGGCGATATGGCCACCAACAGCATGTTTATGTGGACACAACAAACTACCATGCCTTACAAAGGCTTTCCACGCGGACGCCACTACAATTTCAACAATGATGATACAAAAGCCCTGCTCGACAATATACCTGAAATTGAATACATTGCCCCCAGATTGCAGGGATTTGGCGGTGATGGAACCAACAATGTTGTAAGAGGTGAACGTACAGGGGCTTTTACAATTCAGGGAGATTATCCGGAATATAACCTGATTGATCCAATGAACATTCTCAAAGGCCGTTTCCTGAATAAAAATGATATTACCGATTACCGCAAGGTTGCCGTGATAGGTACCAAAGTGGTGAATGATTTGTTTAAACCGGGTGAAGAGCCGCTCGGTCAGTACCTCAGGATTCAGGGTGTTTATTTTCAGATCATTGGCATAATGGCTTCAAAAAAGAACGACCGTCAGGCTGAACAAGACAACCAGACAATCAATATCCCCTTTACAACCCTGCAGCGAACTTACAATTACGGAAACATTGTCGGGTGGTACAGCATTACCGCAAAGCGTGAATATAAAGTTTCTGACATGGAAGAAAAAATTAAAACCTTCATGCGTTCACGTCACAACATCCACCCCGACGATAAACGTGCCATTGGTTCATTCAATGTGCAAAACGAATTCACCAAAATGACAAAGCTTTTTGCAGGAATCAGCGGCCTGATCTGGATTGTAGGGATAGGCACACTACTGGCGGGCGTGATTGGCATCAGCAATATTATGCTGGTGGTTGTGCGCGAACGTACCAAAGAAATCGGGATTCAGCGTGCTATCGGCGCCAGCCCCTGGAATATTATGAGCCAGATCATTACTGAATCAATGGTACTGACTTCCTTTGCCGGCTATTTTGGACTTGCAGCAGGAATCGGGGTAATTGAACTGGTGAACAAACTGATGGCCGGTCAGGCAAATTCAGGAGCCATGTTCAGAGATCCGAGTGTGAGCTTTAACCTGGCGGTGATGGCTCTTTGTGTTCTTGTGGTTTCCGGAATTCTTGCCGGAATTGTACCAGCCCGCAAGGCTGTAAAAATTAAGCCCATCGATGCTTTGAGATATGAATGATTAACAATACAACCAATTAAAAATGAAGACAATATTTAAAATTCTGTTAGGAGTGATCATTGTGGTGATTTTTGCTGGCACCATTGTATTTCTGTACAATAAATCGAAGACCAAGCCCGTGGTTTTTGTAACGAAATCACCTGAAATTACAAATATCATTAAAAAAACAGTGGCAACCGGTTCGGTGGTGCCGCGCCGTGAAATTGAAATAAAGCCCAAAGTATCAGGTATAATTGAGGAATTATACATTGAGCCCGGGAAAAAAATCAGGAAGGGAGAACGCATCGCCCGCATCAGAATCATCCCGAATATGGTGAGCCTGAATGCTGCCGAATCACGTGTGTCACGGGCAAAAATTGCATTGGATAATGCAAAGGTTGAATACGACCGCTATACCGATTTGCTGAAAAGCAAGGTAATTCCGGCCGCAGAGTTTCAAAAGTATGAACTTTCGTACCGCAATGCCAAAGAAGAACTGAATGATGCCGAAAACAATCTCGATCTGATTAAGGAAGGTCAGACCAAACAAACGAGTCAGTCGACCAATACGGTGGTAACGTCAACGCTTGACGGAATGGTACTTGCAGTGCCCGTGGAACAGGGAAAATCAGTCATTGAAAGCAACACTTTTAATGACGGGACCACCATTGCAACTGTGGCTGATATGGGCGAAATGATCTTTAAAGGGAAAGTTGATGAAACCGAAGTTGGTAAAATACGTGAAGGGATGAACCTGATACTCACAATTGGTGCGATTGAAACCGATAAATTTGATGCCACGCTCGAGCACATTTCGCCGAAAGGAACCCTCGAAAACGGGGCTATTCAGTTCGAAATCAAAGCAATGGTAACTCTGAAAGAAAATGTATTTGTGCGCTCAGGTTACAGTGCCAATGCAGACATTGTGCTTGACCGCCGTGACAGTGTGCTGGCCATCAGCGAAAGCGTGCTACAGTTTGACAAAGAAAAACCTTTTGTTGAAGTTGAAACCGCAACTCCGCAGGTTTTCGAAAAAAGGATGATCAAAACAGGCTTATCTGATGGAATTAACATTGAAGTGCTGGAAGGTTTGAAAAAAACTGATAAAATTAAAGTTCCGGGAAGTCAGGAAGGAGGAGCCCCAACTCCACAATAAATTATTATCGTTCAATAGTTTACTTCCCTTCTTCCGGAATTTATTCCTGAGGAAGGGATTTTTTTTAAAAATAATTAAAGTTTTAGTTGTATAACTAATTTTTTAGTTGTATATTTGTATCCTTATTTCAAATACGATGAAAGAACTTACCAAAGCCGAAGAACAGATCATGCAGATTTTATGGAGCCTGAACAAAGGATTCGTAAATGATATAATGGCTCAGCTACCGGAACCTAAACCAGCCTATAATACTGTTTCAACGATTGTACGCATACTTGAACAGAAAGGATTTGTTGAGCACAATGCTTACGGACGCACGCATGAATATTTTCCGGTTGTTGCCAAAAAAGACTATACGCAGGCGTATTTCAAACACTTTATGACCAATTACTTCGGGAGTTACAAAAGTCTGGCATCGTTTTTTACCCGCGAAGAAAACCTGAGTCTTGAAGAACTGGAAGACATCAGGAAACTGGTTGAAACTGAAATTAGTAAGAAATCAACAAGCCATGAATGAGCAAGTATACTATATTTTCAAGCTTTTAGCAATTTCAGGGTTTATGTACTCCGGTTATGTGCTGTTGCTCAGCCGCAACCAGATGTTTACACTGGTGCGTTGGTACCTGCTGGCATGCCTGGTACTTCCGCTGGTTTTGCCATTGCTGTCGCTCCCGGGCGCCACAGAATATAAACATTTACCTGTGGTATTAATCCCGGTAACTTACACCGCAGAAGCTGAAAGCACAACAGTTACAAGTACTTCGTCATTGTTGGAAACAATTCAGGCAATGCACCTGTACGTAGGTATTTGCCTGATATTTCTGTTCATATTAGCATACAGAATTTTACGAATAACGCATGTAATTTCACAAAGTAAAACCTTTATATTTTATAAGCTCCGCCTGCACTTTACGTCAGCAACCCTCTCACCGTTTTCGTTTTTTAACAATATCCTGATACCAGACCATTACCAGAAATCAGGTCGTTTACGTGCCGTAATCACACATGAATCCGCACACATCAGGCAAGGGCATTCATTTGACAACTTATTTACCGAATTCATCTGTATCCTGCAATGGTTTAATCCGTTTGTATGGCTCATACGTAGGGCAATACACGAGAACCATGAATATCTGGCTGATCACGAAGCAATGAAAAAAAACTGTAATCTGGCCAATTACAAGGTTTTATTGCTCGAATCATTAACAGGACTGAGGATACCAGTAGTGAATAATTTCAATCAATCCACAATTAAAAAGCGTATCATCATGTTAAGTAAACAAAGTTCCGGCCGTGGTGGTTTTTATAAAACACTGGCCATCGTAGTATTTCTTACACTCACGGCTTTTTTGGCGACCATAATGGTTCAGAAAAAATCGTATGCTGCTGAAGTCTCCAAACTCCTGCCTGTATTGCAGGATCAAAAAACCGACACCCCTCCTGAATATGCCACCGGAAGCACTGAAATGTCGAAGTTTCTGGTGTCGAACATCAAATACCCGCAAAGCGCTCTCAAAACCGGAAAAACAGGTACTGTATACCTTAATTTTACAGTATTGGAAGATGGAACATTATCTGACATTAAAGTTAAAAAAGGCTTTGATACCGAATGTGATGCTGAAGCCGTAAGGGTAGCCAAACTGATGCCCAAATGGAAACCCGGCGTAAAAGATGGCAAACCGGTCGCTGAAACTGTGGTTCTTCCTGTAAAATTTGAACTTGATAAAGGTGAAAAAACCAAGCCTGAAACAAAGAAAAAGTATGTTTCGGAAATGGCCTACAAAGAACCGAAACCCGATAAAGAAGTATTTACAGTGGTTGAGCAAATGCCGGAGTTTCCGGGTGGTAAGGACGCATTGGCAAAATTTCTTGCCAGCAATGTGAAATATCCTGCAGATGCTAAAAAAGCTGGAGTTCAAGGTACGGTCTATGTAACTTTTGTTGTACAGGCATCCGGAGAAATATCCAACGTTAAGGTACTCAGAGGAATAGGAAGCGGATGTGATGAAGCTGCCATGGACGCTGTAAAAGCGATGCCAGACTGGAAACCCGGAAAGCAAAAAGGGCAACCCGTAAGCGTACAATACAATATTCCGATTAAGTTTCTTCTTGATTAAAAGAAAGCTAAAGAAAGAAATAAGCATATCCCTGATTTACTAATAAGCTTACTGCCTGATAACTTATGAAAAATGAGCTGTCAGGCTTTTTTAAACCCTGCTATGAAAAAATTACATTATTTGTTGCTGTTTCTGGTGATCACATCATGTGGATTGCTGAAGAAAACACCCATAAACCAGAAAGATGCTGAAGGCAAAAGGACAGGCCGGTGGATAAGCTACTGGAACGACAGCCTGAAAATTAAAATGTATGATGGCTGTTATGCCAATGACAGGGAAACGAAAACCTGCCGCTATTACCACCAGAATGGGAAGCCAAGCGTTACATTCAAATATGATAAAACAGGTATAAATGTAAAATTTACAGAACCAGATGGCAGGTTAATCCAAAAAGGCAGGTCAGTCATTAATTATACAAAAGACTCAATAGCCTATTATTACAATGGTAAATGGAAGTTTTATGATGAGCAGGGTAAACTTCAGAAAGTTTCAATATATGAAATGGGCGTTGAGAAATATCTGCTGAAAGAAAGACTTGCCAACGGTAAGATGTTCCGTTATCATCCTCCCAAAAAACTGGAAGAAACCTCATTACGCAATTAATCAACAAACATTAAAAAGCCTCCCCCGATTGCTCAGAGGAGGCTTTTTTTATCAAAACAATCCAACAGTTATTTGGCAATAACCTGATAAGATGGTTCTGGGGTTGAGAACTTCAAAACAAACGTAAGCGTACCTCCGTCAGGAATTGGAATATCGGCACCACCCGGAGTCAGGGTTCCGTCATCCGGATC
>CAZKCK010000195.1:0-7323 GCA_964550695.1 uncultured Bacteroidales bacterium
CCCCCTTTATCCCCCTTTAAGAAAGGGGGACACCTTCAAAGCACAATTTACATTAACAGGCAGACACCCTTATCAGATTGAGGATTTGTATACCGAGGGTTCTTCATTTGCACATTCTCATATTTGCATATTCTCATATTGGTTAGGTTCTTCAATTAGCACATTTCCACATTAGCAAATCAGCACATTGTTTTGGTTCTTCATCTCCACATACTCATATCTGCACATCCTCATATTACCTTTTACTTTTTTACCTATATTTGCCAATCACCTTTAAAAACCTTATACATGTCGATAACAATTGAAGATTTTATCATAAAAATTGAAGAAGAATTTGATGAACTGGAGCCCGGAAAGCTTAAGCCGGAAAGCATTTTCCGTGATATTTTCGACTGGAACTCCATCAATGCGCTTGTACTGATAGCCATGATCAAAACCGAATACGACGTCACCATCAATGCTGACGACCTTGTAAAATCAAAGACGGTGGCCGATGTATTCAAACTCGTTAAAAACCGCTACAAAGAAGCTTAAACCGCCTTTATCACCCCTTAACTTCATACACGATGGCCATTTTCACCATTCCACGCATCAGGTTTGCAGGCGTGGCAGCCTGCGTACCCACCAGAGAAGTCAGCAATGCCGACTACAAATGGGTATCAGAAAAAGAACGCGCCCAACTGATTAAAACCATCGGTGTTGAAAAACGCAGGCATGTTACCAAAGGGATGACCACCGGCGATATGTGCGAAGCTTCGGCCCGCAGTTTACTCAATGAGCTTGCATGGAAACCCGAAGACATTCAGTTGCTGGTTTTCGTTTCGCAGACGCGTGATTATTTTGTCCCGCAAACCTCGGGCATATTGCAGGATAAACTCGGACTGCCCACAAGCTGCATCTCACTCGACATCGGGCTGGGATGCTCAGGTTACGTTTACGGACTCTCTGTAATGGGCAGCATGATGAACAGCATGGGCATCCGAAAAGGACTGCTGCTGGTGGGTGATATCTCGTCACTCAACTCCGCATACCGCGACAAGAGTACTTATCCGTTGTTCGGAGATGCAGGCACTGCTACGGCGCTCGAACTTACCGAAGATGCACCTCCCATGCATTTTAACCTGATGGGCGACGGAGCCGGGCACAAAGCCATCATCATTCCCGATGGCGGTATGCGCCGCATCATGACAAAAAAATCATTCGATTACAAAAAGATTGCTCCGGGCATACACCGCACCAACCTGCATGTGGCGCTCAATGGCATCGAAGTCTTCAACTTCTCGCTGCGCGAGGTGGTTCCCAACATTAAAGCATTGTTGCAATCGAGTGGGCAGGAATTGTCCGGCTTCGATTATATTCTCTTCCATCAGGCCAATAAACTGATAAACGAAACCCTGCGCAAGATGCTGAAAGTTGATAAATCAAAGGTCCCCCTGTCGATTACCCGCTTCGGCAATACCAGTTCGGCCAGCATCCCGCTCACCATGGTTACCGAAATTGGTGAACAGATCAAAGCAGCACCCCTCAACCTGCTGCTTTCTGCCTTTGGCATCGGCCTGTCGTGGGGCACGGTTACGCTACAGACCAATCAGCCCGTTGTGTCAACATTAATCGAAATCTGATGCCCTATGGATGCTTTCAGTCTGAAAGGTAAAACCATACTTGTTACAGGAGCTTCTTCGGGCCTGGGACGCCAGACGGCCATTACAGCCAGCAAATGTGGTGCAGTACTAATCATTACCGGCCGCAATGAGCAGCGCCTTGACGAAACTTACAGAAGCCTGAGCGGTGAAGGCCATCAGGCCCTCACTGCCGACCTTACGGTACCTGCCGAACTTCAGAACCTCGTAAGCCATTGCCCGGCCCTTAACGGCGTTGTGTACAGCACGGGAATCTCCGAAATAAAACCCGCACGTTTTATTACCGGTGATGATATACAAAAAAATTTCAGCATTGGATTTGATGCCCCCGTGCTGCTGACTACTGCTTTAATGCGGCAAAAAAAGCTTGTGGCAAAGGATTGTTCATTGCTGTTTATTTCATCCATCAGCATCCATTACCCGTTTGTGGGAGGTGCCATGTACATCAGTGTGAAGGCTGCGCTCGAAAACTATGCCCGTGTGCTCGGTCTCGAACTGGCTCCCAAAGGCATACGTGTAAACTGTGTGGCTCCGGCTTTTGTAAAAGGCCCCATGCTCGAGCAAACGCGTGAAACCACCAACGAAGACACCATCCGGCAGATTGAAGCCCGTCAGCCACTCGGCCTGGGCGAACCCGAAGATGTTGCCAATACCATCGTATTCTACCTTTCACCCGCTTCAAAGTGGATTTCAGGCACAAGCCTCATTTTAGGAGGAGGATAGCTTGAGTAATTTTTAATTATTAATTTTTAATTATGAATTACAAATCTTTGAATTCTTGAATCTTTGAATTCTGAATCCTTGAATCTTTGAATTCTTGAATCTCTAACTTCCCTTCTTACTTTTTCCTTCCCCCCTTCACTCTTTCTCCCCCTCTATCCTTCTTACTTCCTACTTTATACTTCTTACTTCTCCCCTTCACTCTTTCTCCCCCTCTTCCGCTCTCCCTTTCTTACTTTTTACTTCTTACTTTTTACTTCTTACTTCCTCCCCCCCATGCCCTCCCTATCCATCATTATTCCGGTTTATAACAGTCAGGATTCGCTTCAGGAGCTATATTCAGGGCTTGAAAAGACTTTACGCGAAATCACCCGTGATTATGAAATCATTTTTGTTGACGATAACAGCAAAGATGACAGCTGGTCAGTTTTGCAACAGATTAAAGCCGGCAATCCCGCCCCTGTAAGACTAATCAGGCTGGCCCGCAACTTCGGTCAGCACAATGCCACGCTGTGCGGAATTACCATGGCCCGTAACGACCTGATCATAACCATCGACGATGACCTGCAAACCCGGCCTGAAGACATCGCTCAGTTAGTAAGTCATTACTCTGCCACCGGCTGTGATGTGGTATATGGCATCCCGAAAAACAAGAAAAGCCATTCACTTGTTAGAAATGGTGGCAGTAAGGCGCTGAAAGCCGCTTCAAAATCATTCAGGGGAACACCCGGCGATGGATCATCCTTCAGGCTCATGACCAAAGATATAGCCGCCAAACTGGCAGCCCATCAGTTCCATTTTGTGTTTCTGGATGAAATCCTGCTGTGGTATACCGACAATATCGGCTTTGTACAGGTCGAACATCTTCAGCGGAAATACAATGAATCCGGCTATACTGTCAAAAAACTGCTGCATCTTACGGCCAACCTGGTGATATTCTATACGGATGCACCGCTCAAAATCATGGTATATGGCGGATTTATCGCTTCCTTCCTGAGTTTTTTCCTTGGATTGATCTACATCGTTAAAAAACTGCTTTTCAATGTTCCGCTGGGATATACCTCGCTGATTGTTGCCATCCTCTTTTCGACCAGCATTATTCTGTTAAGTCTGGGGATCATTGGCGAATACCTGAGCCGCATGTACAAGGTTCAGAACCGCAAACCGCCCTACTCAATCAGCAGAATTCTCGATTAACACCTTGCAGTATTTATGAAACTTATACGTTACGGAATTGTACTTGAGCGCCTGAACATAGCCGATCTTGAACTGGTGAGGCAATGGCGCAACAGCGAACTCATCAGGCAGACCATGGAATACCGGGAAGAAATTACGCCGGAGATGCAGTTAACATGGTTTGAAAGCATCAACAACATGCACAATTTTTACATGGTGATTACCTATGAAGGCACAAAAATAGGGCTCATCAATGGTAAAAATATCGATTGGGAAAGGAAAGAAATTGAATCCGGCGTCTTTTTCTGGGATGAAAAATACTATGAAACCTTTGTTCCGGCCATCGTATCCATCATGATCACCGACATGTTAATCAGGTTATTTGGGTGGGACAGGATTGCAGCCCACATCCTGAAAACAAATGAACGCGCCATACAATACAATCTTAGTCTGGGATACCGCCTGAGTGAAGGGCAGGAAAATATAGAAAATCAGGAATATATCCTGACAGCTGAAGCATTTCAGCAGCGCACATCAAAACTACAGAAAGCCCTGAACAGGTTTTATCCCGGCAATGAACTGTCACAATTTGTGCTGGATCCCGATGACTTTGAAAATGGCATGGCGCTTCAGGTGCAGCCGCTTATCGACCGCGTGCAGATAGGAATTCGGAAAGAAAAGGTTAATGATCAGGTATTCTTTTACTTTTAATCGTTGCATTGTACGATTTGGCCAGAAGCGGTAAAAAGCCTGCCATCCTGCTTCTGAGTGAATGCGGGAGGTATTCCCCTGCTGACATTATCTTATATAACAGCCAGCCATACATTTTCCAGGGTTTGGCGGCCAGATGAACAAAAAAGCCGGCACTCTTGTACTTGCGTTCATATCCGAGCTTTTCAGCCCAGTTACCCACAACAGTATCAGCTACCTTTACTTCATATTCATTCATTTTTTGTTTCCAGATGTCAATCCGGTCGCTGTTAATGGGTTGCCCGAGTCCTGAATGAAATTTATGCAGCAGGTCAGCATCAATAATCTCAAGGATGGCATCTTCCTTCTTATAAAAATCAAATACAACCGGATCGAATTGAATGGAAAGGAATTTACATATTTCGGCAAACTTCTCATGCGGTGCAGCCACAAGATCCTCATGCCGCACATGCATTACACGGCCGGGATATTTCTTGCCAAGTTTATCAATGAGAACGGCAATGTATTTCCAACGGTATGCCTGGAGCGCCACTTTGGGGGCTTCAAATTTAAACCGCTTAATCGACAGGTAATTATCGCGGTAATCGCGTGTTACAAAAATAAACTTTGCTTTGGGAAAAATGCGTGCCAACCTGAGTGCATAGGATGAAAACACCGGGTTTTTATCACCCAGTAACTGAACATCACCCTTTTCAAAAATGGAAGTATAACAAGAATAATACGTTTTCACCAGATCCTCAAAAGTAGTTTCATCCGGAAGTAATCCAACGGCATTCTTTAATTCGGCTTCATTGATCCGTAAATAGGTATAACGCCAGTTTTCAGAAGGCGGTGGTGCTTTAAAACTTTTGTCGAACTCGTGCAACAGATTGCTGTTCCAGCTTTTGCGGCTTCCAAACCGGTTATACAATGAAAGGATTACAGGATACTCGGGAGGAACTTTCACTGCGGGATGAGCATCAAGTAACGTACGCAAAAGCGTGGTACCGGACCTTGGCCGTCCAATAATAAAAAAGAAAGGTATGTCACTGATATTCATAACAATATTTTTGGTTAAGACTTCTACTTTGCAATTCTTCCAATGAAGGTGTATGCCTTTACCAACAAAGGTAATACTTTTGAAAGGGAAATTTTTATCCTGTAAGGTAAAAATTCACCGGCCAGCATAATTTTATATAGGATAAAACCGTACATCTGAAATCCGAAATATGCCGGATAATCACCAAAATACAGTGGTTTATTCCCGTTGGCATACTTCAGCACAGGTCCGTATTTGCGGCAAACTGCATCAGCAAGCCGGATCTCACGGGGCGTAAGCTTCGTTTCCCATAACCCGATATTCTCAGTTCCAACAGGCTTTGTGAGGCTCTCGTGATACTTCAAAAAAGTCTCCTTCCCCACTATTTTATAACTCTGTTCGCGCTGCTGATAAAAATTAAATACATCCGGATTGTAATCAATGTTCAGAAACCTGCACACTTTTGCATACTCAGTTTCCGGATGTGAAGCCAGGTCTTCATATTTCACAAACAGGAACTTTTCGGGAAACTTTTTTTGCAACTGAAGCATCATCCGGCTGATGTACTTCCAGCGATAAGCCTGCAATACAATGTTGGAAGCTTCAAACTCAAACTTACGCATCGATACAAAATTATCCCTGTAATCGCGGTAGATATATATAAAACGGGCTTCAGGGAACAATTTCATCAGCATTGTTGTGTATAAGGCATAAACCGGGTTTTTATCGCCAATTAGCTGAACTGTGGTCTTTTTAAATACTGATTGTGTGTGCAGATAAACAAGTTTAAGCAAATCAGCAAAACTGACATGCTTATTCAGTTTCTCCATATCCTCATGCAACGCATGTTCATTCACCTGAAGGTACTCATACTTCCAGAAATCAAACAATTGCGGACGTTTAAATGCTTCGAGGAACCGCTTTTTAGCGTTGTAATCAAATTCCTTCCGCTTACCGAACTGCTTGTATAAATCCAGAATTACCGGGTATTCGGGAGGAATGATAACTGCAGGATGAGCATCGAGCAACGTACGCAGCAATGTTGTTCCGGAGCGCGGGCGTCCGATGATGAAGAAAAACGGGATTTTCTGAACAGCATTTTCCATAATCAATTTTGAAACTGAAAGGTACAAAAAAAAAGAGCCCGTTTCCGGGCCCTTTCTTAAATTCTGTTGAAAAGAAATTACTTTGTGATGGTAACTCTTTCAACTGATACATTACCTTCAACTGTTGTGAACCTGATGAAATAAACACCTGATTCAAGAGCTGTGGTATTGATAGTAGTTGTACCTGCGGCAGTTACTGCGCTGTTGTAAACACTCTGACCAAGATAGTTCACCAGTTCAATATTCCTGATGTCTTTGGTTGTGGTTACATTTACATAGTTCTTTGCAGGGTTCGGGTATACGTTCATGCTTTCAGCAGCAGGTTTGTTGATACCTGTTACATCAAGACATACTTCGTTAGTTTCAACTGATTCGAAATCACCAAAGTAACCTTCGTGAACAGCTTTTACAACATAACAATTTGCAAATGAAGCAACGTTTGCATCAGTGTAGGTGGTATCTGTAACCAGGGTAGTATTCAAAAGAACACCATCACGGTAAACATTGTAACCAACAGCACCTCTTGAAGCATCAAGAACATCGATATTTGTTGTAGCGTGGTTGCCGGTATTTACTGCACGGTTGGCTGCACTCAGTACACCTGTAACAGGAGTTCTTGGAGCAGATGATACAGTTGGTCCCAAAACAACTTCCTTCAGGTCTTTACCAACCAATGCTTTTGCACGGAGGGTAAATACACAGTTGGCACCGCCTGTGGCAGCTGATAAAGTTGACCATGCTGTTCCGTCATAGTACATTGCGTAATTCTGTGGAACGAAAGGTCCGTTTTCATCAACACCAGCATAGTTGGTTGAACCACTGAAGTTAGCCCAATGGAACATGGCATAGAAAGTACCGTTGAAGTTAACAGTTGATGAAACATTAACTGTAGCCCAAGCATCGGTTGGGATAGCGAAAGCATCTGAAGTACCGATCAGGTTGTAACCACCGT
>CAZKCK010000196.1:0-7075 GCA_964550695.1 uncultured Bacteroidales bacterium
ATAAAAAAAGAGGCTGCCTTTTTCAGACAGCCTCTTTTCATTTTCAGTAATCAGTTATTTGGAAGCAGTAATCAATACTTTTCCAATTTCCCATGTAGCTGCACCACTGGCAGTACACTTGTATTTAAATCCGATTTGTACACTTTGACCAAGGTAGGCTGCTAAGCTCACCTCGCCGCTTTCAACAAAGGTCCAGTCGGTTCCTGAAGCGCGGTTGAAACCGGTAAGCTCAGTCCAGGTTGCAGCAGCGGGATCTCCGCTACCGCTATAATTGGTAGAAATAAATACCTGCATGTCGTTGATGCTGGTAATGTATCCGATTGCTTCGCGGAAACTGAGTTTGGCATCCGTAAAACCGGCCAGTGAGATAGAAGAGGAAATCAGCCAGTCTTCATTGGCATTGTTAGTACTGTTGGCATAACCGGTCATCTTGGCACAACCTCCATCGTAGCTTGCCCAGGTCCAAACCTCAGCACCTGAAACGCTATAACCTGTAAACTGATTCAGCGTTGAAGCAAAATCTTCGGTAAAATAACCGGTAACCGGTATAATTCCGGTACCATCCATCCAGTAACCCGTGAGACCTTTAACGCCCGGCTGGCTAAAATAAGCCTGCAGGTTACCGAGAACTTTTACCAGTTTTCCTTTGTTGCCTGAATTATCAACAAGGTTGAGTGCAGTGCGGATTTCGCCTGAGGGCAATTGCACCGGGAGACATTTTGCAAGGCTGGTTTCATCGGGAGAATCAGCAATAAGTAAATTGGAGTTGGTTGCAAAAGGAGCAACAAAATTTGCTACAAATGTAGTTCCACCAGTTTCGTAAACGCCAACAATATATCCCTCAACCCAAACGGCAGTTTCGCTTGTACCACCCATTACGTATGCGCAATTGAACGGATCATCAAACACACCTGTACCACTGCCCGGAGGAGGAGGTACAATGGTATCAGCTTTGAACCCAACCATGTCGCTGGTATCACGTATAGTAAGTTGATAATCTGATTGGAAAATAGAAAGAATGCCATATACGGTACCTGTACCTGATGGGATAAGGTTTGAAGCAAAATTGGAATACATGCTTGTACGTACAATCAAAGTATTGCCAGATGCATCAAGAAGATTCTTATTGGTAGCAGAGGCAGTCTGGGGAGCAAATACAACACCCGGAGTTTCAAAATGAACATTCTCAAGTTTTACAAGCTTGCTGATGTGTTCCATATTATTCCCACCAATGGTAATGGTAACAGCTTCAGGCGCCTTACCCGGCAGGCTGTCGAGGAAAAGGTGATTTGCAACTTCTACATCTGCGAGACGGCCAATGGCACCATTATACAATCCGCCAAGTTGAATCAGGTTGTTATAATCGCCAATGTACATTCCTTTACATTTTACAAAAATACGCTGGCCCACTTTGTAGGTATTGTACAGACTGGTCTGGTCGATACTGAGTTCAATACCTGCAGTAGCATCCTGGATTTCAAGTTTCTTATAAAGGTTGCCTGATTCATCATTGGCTCCAACAACACCCTGAATGATAATATCATCAGTAATTAACTGTAAACCAGTATATGAGGCTTTTAGCTCAGCAATGGTAGTGTTGGAAGTGAAAGTTACAGTAGGAATGTAAATAGGTGGTTCATCAAAGTCTCCTTTAACACAGCCGGTAAGAACGGCTCCAAGGGTTAAGAGAACAAAAGCTAATCTCTGGAAATTCTTTTTATTCATGATTTATAATGTTTTATAATTTTCTTTTAATTTATTAAAAACGGAAACCGAGGTTCAGGTAATAGGTACGGCCAAAAGAATAATAATACTTTGAAGGGAATTTATCAACATCTTTGGTTACATAATCAAAACGCATTTGTTCATATCCACCGGTAACAAAATCCTGATTATCGAGTATATTGCTTACACTAAAATTCAGGTTCAGGTAATATTCGCCAAAGCGCCACGACTTACCAATTGAAAGATCCATTGTAAAAGCTGAGGGTAATTTCTCCTGTTGAGTAATTACTTCTATAAGGGGATCACCAGTGCCAAGGCCTTTGATTGCTGCACTTGTTCTGCGTTCAGGGTTGAAATCCAGATATGCATTGTCAAAATAGTTGGCATTGAGGTTTATAAATAAATATCCGGGTCCGGCATACTTCAGACCTAATGAAGTAGCGGTCTGGGCTCCTGGTACGTAGAAATTTTTAATATAGATTGTTTCGGTGGTATCGGCCTTTGATCCATTGTCATAAGAAATGGTCCCGGTTGGCCTGTTGGTATACCTGTAATTACCGAGGGCAGCAACTCCCTGCACTGACAGTCCGCCTATAACCTTAACTTCAGCACCAAACTCAACACCCTGATGGGTTTTGTTGATTCCGGTCATTACATGGTTTACAAAGGTTTTGTAGTCATCATGATAAAAGGAGTTTATCTCGGTCTGATCTTTAAATTCAGTATGATATGCGGTAAAACGTAAGTTGGCACCGGGGTAACGCATCATGTAACTGATTTCGCCGCTGAGTATTTTTTCACTTGTAATCCCGGGTGCTACATCATCGCGAACACGCGGCGAAATATAAATGTTACGGATAAATGGGGCACGTGTCATATACATTCCATTGGCCACAACAAAGTGACGGCCTGTAATTTTATAGGTGGCTCCTGCTTTAACACCGATATCATTAAATTTATGTTTTTCCGAAACTCCGAAAGAATTGTCAGGATGGTTACCATTCTTCATCAGCCCTTCACGCCAGTATTCCTGATGTGTGAATGACAGTCCAAGGGAATAATCAATTCTATCGGTTGTATATTCACTCTGTGCCCATGCCATGGCTGTATTGCTGTGCATGTTGTAATTATAGCCAAATTTGTCGCCAACAA
Source organism: uncultured Bacteroidales bacterium (assembly GCA_964550695.1). Classification (GTDB taxonomy): domain Bacteria; phylum Bacteroidota; class Bacteroidia; order Bacteroidales; family TTA-H9; genus CAZKCK01. The sequence goes on from CAZKCK010000196.1 coordinate 2,878, forward strand.
CTACTTTCCTGTTGGGATTATTCAGGTCAGTCTGTCTTCGTGCGGTATCACCAATAAAATCGCGCTCAGCAAACTGATCCACATCAAGCCAGTATTCAGATCCCAAAAGGTCGCTGACAGTTTTAAAATGGTAACCACTGTAACCTATAAATTGTGCTCCGCCTGTAATTTTGATGTTTTCAGCAAAATCATATTTAAGGCTGGAACTGAGGTTTAACTGGGCCTGGTCATTGCGGCGGTCTTCAATAATATATCTGGCGCTTTTACCTACCATATTCGCCAGATAGTTTGTCTGATACAGGTTATTCCAGTTGATCTGCCGGTAATTGATATTGGTTTTCCAGCGGTTGGTAATTGCTTCACGTGTCAGTTCATCAACATCACTGTTGGGATCGTCAAGTACATAACTCGGCAGATAACGGTAATAGTCAGGTCTTGGGTCAGATGAATTGTACCAGTTTAAGGCAGTACCGCCATCACGTCCAAAAGTATAGGAAGCGCCATTGTTCCATTGCAGTTTTTTTGAAAGCTTTGCATAATGGTTTAACATAAACATGGGCTGATGAAATTCCTTCATTCTTGAATTCCTCTTCTCCCCGTCCTGCAATCCCCAGTTTGAATTATAGTAATTGCTGCCCGATAAATCGTAAACTTCCTGTGTTGAAGCAGCCTGTTGTCCGCGTTTGGTCGGGGCTCCATACACCGTGAGTGCAATGCTGTGTTTTTCATTCAGCTTTTTTTCAACACCAATAAAATATGCGTTGGCGTCATAAGATGATGCGTCAATGTATCCTTCCTGTCCCCATCGGCGTGAAGCACTGACTGTAAAAGCCCAGTTGTTTTTCATCAAACCGGTTGAATACGTAAACATTGTGCGGTGAACATAGGTACGGTTCGAAAAAGCATATGAAAACTTGGTTTGCTTACGCTGGAGTGAGGCCCTTGTAATGATGTTGGTCGATCCTCCCAGACTCCCGAATGTAAAAGGGGCAAGGCCTAGGCCGGTGCTGGTTTCCTTGTTACGGGTAACATCATTTAAACCACCCCAGTCAGACCATGAAGCCCGACCGTTTTCCATGTCGTTAACCTGCAGGCCATTCATATAAACAGCCTGGTTTTCATTGTCATAACCTCTGGTTCTGAAGAAAACGGGACCAAAAATATAGGCTGCTGTAGAGGAGAATACATCTGCAGAAGCACTCAGCAAACCGGAACCTGTCTGACCCTTGTTTTCATCATCGCCCTCAAGGTTGTTCAGTGTCATGTCAGCAAGCCCCATATCACTGGTCATTGTTGACATTTGTCTTAGTTTAATTTCACCCGAATTGTAAGTACTGCCATCCGGATCAACGGGCATACTATAGGGTTCAAAAGTGTTTTTTTCGAAAATCAGAACCAATTTGCCCGATTTTTCATAGTCTAGTGTAAAGAGACCGTCCTCACCTGTGACGGTAACTTTGTCATTAAGCCTTACGGTTACCTGTGATACTGGCAGACCGGTGGTTTCATCTGTCACCTTTCCGGTAATTTTGCCTTGTTGAGCCAATACAGGAAGTATCGTAAGAGCCAGAAAAAAAATTAATAAGTTTATTTTTTTCATCTTCAATGTTTTATGAGAAAAAAAATGTCCAAATCTCCCTGTTGGGAAAATGGACTGCAAAAGAACAAAAAAATATGAATACAATTGTTAATTTCAGGAGATTAATTCAATAAACTTTATAGGTACTTTTGCAAACCTAAAAAATATGGAATTATCTACATGAAAAAATTTAATTTTATTCTGATTCTTAGTATTTTAGCTTTTGTTATGCTAAGTATCAATAGTATAGCCCAGGATGCACAAAAGCAATACAGGGCAGCAACCATTGCATTTTATAATCTCGAAAACCTTTTTGATACCATCGATAGTCCTGATACGGATGATGCAGAATTCTTACCCGGAGGTGGCAATGCCTGGAACAGTCAGAAATACGCAATTAAAATCAAGAATATGTCAGAAGTTATCGCTCAGATTGGCAGTGACATAGTGAAGGGCGGGCCAACAATTATTGGCGTTTCGGAGATTGAAAACAGATTTGTGCTTGAAGAACTGATTGCATCTCCTGCGCTTAAAAATGCCGGCTATGATATCGTTCATTATGATTCGCCGGATGCTCGCGGTGTGGATGTAGGATTGTTGTATAAAAAATCTGCTTTTAAAGTAACCGCTACAAGTTCAGTCCGGCTTAAGGTGGCATGGCGTGATGACTTTAAATCACGTGACCAGCTTGTAGTTACCGGCGAATTAGATGGAGAATCAATTTCAATAGTTGTAAACCACTGGCCTTCACGCGGCAACGGACCTGAATACCGTGACGCTGCCGCTCAGTTGTCCCGCCATATTGCCGATTCATTGTTTGCAATTAATCCCAAAGCAAAAATATTCATCATGGGCGACCTGAATGATGATCCGGTAGATCCAAGTGTATTAAAGGTGCTTAAAGCTTATGGCAAGACTAAAGATGTTCATGAAAAAGACCTGTTTAATCCAATGTGGCAGCTTTTTAAAGATGGAATCGGTTCATTGGGCTATCGTGATTCATGGAACCTGTTTGACCAGATTGTGATTTCAGATCAGGTATTAAACGCACCGGCTAATTCATGGAAATTATTGAAAACCAGGGTTTTTAATCCAAAATTTTTAATCAGTCAGGATGGACAGTTTGCAGGTTATCCCTTCAGAACCTTTTCATTCGGGACGTTTATTGGTGGGTATTCTGACCATCTGCCGGTTTATGTTGTAATTGTGAAAGAAAAATAACTGAACAATTAACACCTTGCAATGAAAGAAGTTATCATCAGATGTGAAGATATTAATGAACCTCCGTCGGTCAATTGGTCAGATGCACTCACATATGATGGAATTTGCCTGTATTATGCTTCCATAAGTGATTTTGATGGTTATTTAGGCAAGTTGAATAAATTACTATCATCCAACGAGAATGAAAAGTCGATGCGGTTGCGCCGCGAAAATCAACGCAACACATTTATACTCAATCATTCATTGCTCAGGATTCTGATTTCCGAAAAAGCATCTGTTTCACCGTTTAATGTTGATTTTGAACTGGGTGCTAATGGTAAACCATACACCAATTTGAACATTCCTGAACTTCAGTTCAACATTTCTGATTCAGAGAACGTGTGCCTGCTCGGCTTTTCAAAGTTTCCGATTGGTGTTGATATTGAATTTATCAGCCGCGATGTTGAAACTGAAGCTATTGCAGGAAGGTTTTTTTCGATCAGGGAATGCCGGCACATCAATAAAAACGGACCGGAGCATTTTTATAAGTACTGGTCACGTAAAGAGGCGGTGCTAAAAGCTACCGGAATTGGTATAACCACTTTATTGCCTTGCATTGGTGTGGTTACCGGAATAAACATTTTACAGTCAGGATGTGCAGGGATTGCACATGAAATCAGTGATAACCATCATGTTCAGTCTTTTCTTATCGATAATTATTTTGCATCTGTGGCCACTTCTTCCAGAATAAAAGATATTGCATTGTGCAAAATTAAACCCTCAGATGTGATAAAGTACTTGTAACCTTGTTTATTCAGTTCAAATTGCCTTTATGAAAATTTTATTGTTATCAGAAGGCTCCACGGTGGGTGTTTATCTTCAGGCGATATTCCGAAACCTGTTAGATGTAGCTGATTGTGAAATTGTTGCTTTGGTGGTTCATCCTAAACCATATCAGAGCAAATTTCAAAAGGTTAAAAAGAGTTTGAAAAAAGGCAGAGGCACTTATACCCTCATCCTGATTTTTCAGTCAGTTTTTCAAACATTGCGTAGTCTTATTGTTAAATCAAAACATACAATTCATTTTAATAATATTGCAGGCACTGAGCAAATACCGCTTATACGGCTGACTGATCTTTACAGCCCTGAGAGCCTGAAAATCATAAGTGAACTCCATGCCGATGCCGGTGTATTATTTGGTTATCACAGGATTGTGAAGCCTGCCTTTATTAATATTTTTCCAACCGGAGTTCTTTCATACCATTATGGCGATATGAGGAAATACCGTGGTCAGCCTGCTGGTTTCTGGGAGTTGTATTATGGTGAGAAGGAATTGGGGGTTACAGTACAATTGATCTCCGATGGAATTGACTGCGGAATACCGGTTTTTGAAATTTCAATTCCAATTCAACCTGATGA
>CAZKCK010000197.1:0-125 GCA_964550695.1 uncultured Bacteroidales bacterium
GCAATACAACCAGAAACCCTATTGCCTGTTGCCTAATGCCTAATGCCTGTTGCCTAATGCCTGTTGCCTATTGCCCGTTGCCTAATGCCTAATGCCTGTTGCCTAATGCCCCTTGCCTAATGCCT
>CAZKCK010000197.1:225-7062 GCA_964550695.1 uncultured Bacteroidales bacterium
AATGCCTGTTGCCTAATGCCTGTTGCCTAATGCCTGTTGCCTAATGCCTGTTGCCTAATGCCTGTTGCCCATTGCCTTTCTCCTGCACTTGTATCATTCGCCAAATCGTTGTATTTTTGCCGGCAATACTTTTGGCCCCGTAGTTCAGCTGAATAGAACGTAAGATTCCGGTTCTTAAAGTCGGGGGTTTGAATCCCTCCGGGGTCACTGATAGCAATTATAACCACCTGTAAATATGATGTTTGCAAGTGGTTTTTTTATTTTATATCATTTACACATACCGGTGTAGCTTTTATACTTAGCCCGGTTGTTGTTTCCCGAAATATTGATTAGCTAAGCTTAATACATTATTAATCAGCAACTATCAAAAAATGAACATTAACTTAATATTCTCAAATTGAACTGCCATTATCAAATGTGAAAGATTAGTTACCTATTGCCCTTTGATGTTCAACTTTCCAATTAACCGAAACAATAATTTCGTTACGCCTGTTAATGAGTTGAAATGGTGGATTATACCCCAAATATCTGGAATGACCGTAAGATGTTATACCTTTTTCTTCTAAAATATCAAAAAGCTTAGCTGAATAATAAATCAAATCTTTATCAGATGCAAACCCTCCAAATCGAATTACAGCAACATATTCATCCACAGTTCTCTGAATGCGTACGTTAGGATCATTCGGTTTTGGCAGGTTTTCTTTGTTGTACCCCGATGGCATAACAAAACTCATACTTGAAACAGAATCATTGATGTCCATATGAACAGGCGCAGTCATTGAAATGCTTGTTCCGGTTTCATTGCCCCCGAAAATATAACGGGCTAATTTACGAAAGCCCGGGCCAGACAACTCTTTATACGTTTTTGCGTTCGAATTAATTGTTGCTATGGTTGCAGATGGGTAAAACCTGATCTCGAAATCTTTGTCTTTAAAAACAACGGTATATTTTTGTTCTTCTGTTTTATTAGCTGACATGAGCGTGAAGGATTGAAAGATTACTATTAAAAAAATAGCAATGGCGCTTATTATAAAAAAGGTTTTCATCTGTTATGTTAATTTATAATGAAAACAGTTGCAATTCAATTTTGTTCAATTATTATGTATATTTGTTGAACAAAAAGAAAAATTAGTATGGGATGATGTCTTTTATAGGATTGGCGAAAATCTTGAATTGCCAACCACCCAACATCATCAACTCCACGAACAAAATGAAGCTTATCAGATTGAATTCTAATGATTTTTAATATTAGGACTGAATGGCTGATAATACGAATCTGTCAATAAAAATCTTTTATCATGTTCACCCGGAAAACATAGATTGAACATTTTGTCAAACATTGTTGTTTAATAATAAATTTAAATAATTAAACAATGGAATATCATTTCTCCCAAATAACACAACATCTCAAATCTTTGATTTTCGGATTCTTGTTGTTGTCAACAGTTATCAGCGCAACATCTCACGCTCAGACGCTAACCATTCAAACACCCAACGGAGGAGAGGTCTGGACTGTTGGTGAGACTGAAATAGCTACCTGGTCAGGCCAGAACCTCAGCAGTATCGTAAAAATCGAATTTTCCAATGATGGCGGAACCAATTGGTGGTATTTTGGCGAAGTTCCTTCAGGACCTAACGGAGGCAATGCTTCGGTTGGAGTTCCGAATACTCCAACAACCAATGCTTTACTTCGAATTACCGATGTGGCCAATCCTTCTATCAGCGACATCAGCAATGCGCCCTTTACGGTTTACACTCCACCAATCTTCATATGGGAACCCTCTGCCAGTTCTGCGGTTTTTGCAAATTCGCTTTCGCAGGTATACTGGATTCTGTACGTTCCCGGAATCACTCTTCTGAATGCTGAAATTTCATTTGATAACGGTCAGTCCTTTACTCCGGTTGCTCAGAACATCAATGCACAGGCATCGTATACTTATCTTAATCTTTCTGACATTCCTTCAGATTCCTGCATCCTGAAATTATACAACACTGAAAATCCTTCTCAATATGGCCTGAGTGATGTTTTTTCGATAAGCCCTCTTCCGGTTTATAACTTAACCTCCCCGGCGGGTGGTGAGATCGTAAACACTTTCAGTCCTTTCACAATTACCTGGACTGTCGAAAATCCATATACTCCTTATAACTACCTGGAATTCTCTTCGGATAACGGCGAAACCTGGGAAGTAATCGGCAATGGCAGCAGCCAGGGGAATTCGGGAAGTTTTGAATGGATCACACCTAACATTGATTCCGATCAATGTCATATTCGTATTTCTGATTCTTATGCCTTTTCAGCCATTGATACAAGTGCAGCCTTTACAATTATGGCCTACCCGGAAACCCCTGTCTGCCTGGTATCAGTTGACAGCCTTACCAACTACAATGTTATCGTATGGGAGAAGCCTGATTCCGACCTCATCGCCGATTTCCTGATTTACAAGGAAACGGACGAAGCCAATGTTTATGAGGTAATTGACACGGTAAGCTATGAAGATGTTCCGATGGCTACCGATTATAGTTCCAACCCTGCCATGAGACCTTACCGCTACAAAATAGGATTCAGAGATAGCGAAAACAGGATATTCCCGGCAGGCGATTACCACCAGACCATTCATCTGACGATCAACCAGGGCGTAAACGACAACTGGAACCTGATCTGGACGGCTTATGTTGGTTTCAACTATTCATCCTATAACATTCTTCGCAAAATAGGATCTGGAAGTTTTGAACAGATTGCCACCGTTTCTTCCAGTTTCAATTCATTCACTGATTTCAATGCCCCATCAGAGGATGTAGCATACATTGTGTCAATCAACCGACCCGGCGGTTGCAATACTGGTTTAAGAAGTTCCGGAATTTCGGATACTTATTCTAATGTGGCTTCAAACAGCCTGGTTTCAGTTGCTGAAAACAAGAAGGCCGGTTTCAGCATTTATCCTGTTCCGGCAAATAACATCATAAACATTCAGTTTGGAGACTATGCTTCAGAAAAGATCAGCCTCAAAATCACGGATGTTACAGGCAGGAGCCTTTACCATGAAGAATTCAGCAAAGTTAATCCGGGACAGGTTTATACGATCAACAGCTCGAATTATGCTGAAGGTATGTATTTGCTACATGTAATTTCTGCAGGGAACAGGAGCACCAAGAAAATCATGATTCGTCATTAATTTCTGACATGTACCGGACCTGCCTTATTCTGTCTGGATCAATAAATCAGAAAACGGTGAATCCCGGCAATGCCGGGATTCACCGTTTTCTGATTTATGGTATTTAACTGGATTTTGGAGTTTTTTTAAAATATTTTTCACCTCTGATTTGGGTGGCTTTCGTGAAATATAACAATACTATATGATTTTTTAGGAAGGCATAATAACTTTTCTATACCTCAATTAATCTGGCTTCCACAGTAAAAAATCCCTCAAAAACAGAGCATATCTCGTATTCCCAATCAGCTCCGGTTCAGCACAAAATATGCGGCATTCAGCGCCGTGGCAAACGTAACCCATAACAGGTACGGTATGTTGATATACGCAACAAGTGGTCTTAGCTTGTAAAAATTAACCAGCATTACAACAATCATTATCCAAAGTGCAAGGATGTCAACCAGCGCCATGCCTATCATTTTGAAATAGAAAAAGAAAAAACTCCAACAAAAATTCAGAAATAACTGCCCCATGAAAATCAGGATTGCCTGATTGCGTTGTTTACTTGCCGGTAATTTCCAGATCATGAACAACGAAATGCCCATGATTGTGTAAAGCGAGGTCCACACAGGCCCGAACACCTGGTTGGGCGGATTAAACGAGGGTTGGTTGAGCGAGGCATACCATCCGGGTATAGCTTCTGAGGTAAACATCCCGGCAATGCCACCAACACCAAGAGGCAATAGAATGGAGGCAATAAGCTTTCCAATTTGATTTGCTTTCATAACCGGTTTATTTTGATTGCTTTAGCATCCGCAATGCTTCATCCACATGTTTTGTAGCCTGCATTTGCGAATTGAAAATGTAGATTACTTTGCCCGTTTTATCGGCAACATAGGTGACGCGGCCGGGCAGCAACCCAAAAAAATTGGTGGGTACACCGAATTGCTTACGGATTTTATTCCTTTCGTCGCTCAGCAGCGTAAAAGTAAGCCTGTGTTTTTGCGCAAATTCTTTGTGGCTTTCGACTGATTGTCCGCTGATACCAATAATTACAGCATCGGCTTCCTTAAAAACCTCGAACTGATCCTGAAATGAACAGGCCTGTGCCGTGCAGCCGGGACTGTCGTCTTTGGGATAAAAGTAGATGACCAGATTCTTTTTACCGATCATTGAATCGATGTCAAAAAGTTCGCCATTCTGATCGGGTAGTTTAAATGATGGGACAGCGCTGCCAATTTTAAGTTCGTTCATTTGAATGTTTTTATGAAAAGTTAAATAAGTGGTGAATAAAATCAGGTAAACAATAAGGTAGAAACGATAAAAATTCCTCAATTTCAAATACTTTCTGTTTCCGGGATACAAATTACCAAAAAGCGCTTTCAGTTCTTTGCCGAAATACGGTTTGATGTTGATGGTCCAGCTATCAGTCTGGTAAACAATTTTACGGAATTTGCTTCTGTAAAAAGTGAGGGGCAATCCCCAGACAACAAACAAGATAAGCCAGATATTTTCAGGGATGATGAACATGGGAGTTTGGTTTAAGGTGGTTGAATAATAAGGTATTTGGAAGTAAAAGGTAAAGGGTACAAGGTAAAGGGTGATCCGGGTGGTTGAGCCTGTCGAAACCAAGGGTTAAAGGTTATCTGGGGCAGGTTTCAGGTTTTTACGTTTTAAGTTTAAAATTCCGACATTCAACATCCGGTATTTTACATCCACCAATCAGCTGATCGCGGCCACCCTCTTGTAGCCCCTTCTCTATTTCTTCGGGAACCACGGGATAAAGGCACTTGTTTTTCTGACATATTCCTGATATCCGGGCTTAGTTGTATTCAATGTTTTTTCGAGTAGGGCTACTCCTGATACCTTGATAATTAAAGCTGTCATCAATACTGAACCCAATACCGGGGTATAACTTCCAGCCGAAAGGCAGAACAGCCCATACCCAAACCAGACGGCCGCATCGCCAAAATAGTTGGGATGGCGGGTATAATGCCAAAAGCCGGTGTCGAGCACTTTCCCTTTATTTGTCGCATTTGCTTTAAACTGTGCCAGTTGAATATCTCCTCCGGCTTCAAATACAAACCCAATCATCCATATTGCTATACCAATAAAATCAAGTACTCCTAATTCTTTATCCGGGTAAAACTGTGCTCCCAGCAAGGGTGCCGAAATAAGCCACATCAATACGCCCTGCAACAAAAACACTGAAAAGAAACTGTACCACCAATAACGGTCTTCTCCAAAATCTTTCCTGAATTTCTGATATCTGAAATCCTCACCTTTGCCCAGGTTACGCCATGCCAGGTAAATAGAAAGGCGAAGACCCCAGATGGTAACCATTGTCATTAAAATAATTTTGCGCGTTTCAAATCCTTCTGTGCTCATGAAGTAAACTGCACTGGCTACCACAAATCCAAAACCCCAGAAGAGGTCGACAATGCTTACATTCTTGATTTTGATGCTGATAAGCCACAGAATGGTCATCATCAACATGATTGCAGCAAAAGATAAAAGATATATCTGCAGGAATGTCATACGCAATAGTTTTTTAGTTTTGGATTCTGTTTTGGATTGATTCAGACATAATTCAATTGTGCAAACCTGCCTGTAAAGTAAGGATTTTATTATTTTGCATAACCAGCGTAAATGATTATTGAATAATCAGCTTTTTTGTAAGAGTACTTTTATGATTCTTAATTGTAACAACATAAACACCTTTGGGCCAGAGTTCATGTGAGATTTCGGTTTCCGACTGCTGAATTTGCCTTGACAAATACCTTTTGCCACTCAAATCGTGAATTTCTAAAATGCATTTGTCTGCAAATCCCTGAGAATTCAGGATAACTTTGCTGGTTGAAGGATTTGGAAATATCGTAAAATCTGTTTTTCCCCTTTCCCCGGCTGAAGTTGACAGGTACGCATTCTTTGCAAATAAGGAATTATCGCAAACAATCTCCGAAACCATAGCAGGAACAAATCCTGTTACATATGTATTGTCCAGCGTATTGAACACAATCATTCTTTCGTTAAAGGCAGTATCAAACCCCACCAGGAGAAAACTCCCTGAATTCTGATCAAACGAAGACGAACCTCCCAGAAAATAAGGAAATCCTGCCAGAAATCCCCTTTCAATCACTTCCCCGGTTACTGTATTAATCTCTACTACTTTATTGCCCGTGTAATTTCCGTTTGAATCATATTCAGCATTCGAGGCATAAAGAATATTGTTAACATTGTCATAATGAACACTTGAAAAGTTATTTCCGGGTGCCGTTGTAAGAAGTATTGTCTTCGACCACGAAAAAACCGGATTCCTCACAGGTATACCGTAAAGGCAAACTGACTGTGAACCATCAAATCCTACATAGTATATTATGCCGTTATTTGAATCGAAACTTATTGCATCAGTTACAATCCCATTTACGCCCGGTTCGGCAATAATTCCCAAAAGGCTTTCGGAACCGGTACTGATATCATATTCATTTACACTGATATAGCCAACAGAATCTGAGCTCAGGTTGTAGATTTTACCAGTACTCATATCAATTTCTGATATATTGGTTAAGGCAGAATAATTGCTTAGATTGGGTGTATTTGAAAATGTATTAAACGAAAGCAAAACCCCCGAGTCAGAGGATATACCACTCAAATAATAGTTGCTGTTATAGGAATCGAAGGCAGATGA
>CAZKCK010000198.1:0-7061 GCA_964550695.1 uncultured Bacteroidales bacterium
TTTGTCTTTTAAACCTGAATTCTTCTTTTCTGAACTTTCCTTTATCATCGCCTTCTATCCACGCAAGCAATGAATCATTTGATACATGCTGATAAACAATACGCTGCGGGAAATCATGCAATTTATTTTCGAAAACAAACCTGCCGGCAGAACTGTCAACAAGGGTGAATATCACCGGATTCCCATTGTTCTGATTTTTTACCACCGGGATGTACAAAATCCCGGCTTTGCCTGCCAACAGTGTCATCTTTTCGTTGAAAAGGGTGTCAGTTCCTGTAGTCATCATGCTGGTTCCATTCAGGGTGCTGTCGCTGCCCGTCACCCAGAATTCGGTAAGATTACCGTTGGGTAATTCTTGAATCCATTTCCCTTGTAACCATTTGAATGAGTTTATTTTACTGCTCGCAGTATCATTTCTGACCTGTTTTAAATTGCAGGATATTAAAAAGAAGATGGCAATAAGGAATGTTAAAGAAGGTTTATTCATGGCAATTACGCTATTTGAAATATTTTACCGAAATGAAATTAATTTGCAATTATAATACGTCCAAACGCCTGATGTTGAGCTTTGTCAGTTTTGAGGTACATGAAGTACATTCCGGGTTTCAGGTTTTGCCTTTCAAAAACCTGTTCAGAATCAGTGCTGTTCCATTTGATTGCGGAAACGAGCTGATGTTTGGAATCCAACACCATAATAACATCATTTTCACTGGGTTGTATTCCTGTTATTTTTAATACAGCACTGCTGACAATGGGATTTGGGTAGCAACTGATTTTTCCGCTTATCTGAGTGGCGGGGCCAGGTTCTTCAATGCCGGTAAAGAAATCCTTCAACAATTCAATGCCATTGCCCGTTCCCAGATTACGCGTATATTGTTTATCGGTGTTATTGTTCCATCTTTCATACACGCCCATGCTGGCAATTAATTGGTTGTCAGCATCGGGGTTATAAGTGATTCCCTCTGACCAGTTGGCCGAGTCAGCCGCCTGCAGCAGGTAATCATCGGCACCACTCATATGTGAATATACCGGAAATTCAGCCCTTACAAAATCAAATCCCACCGATTCAATGGCCACATGATCCTGAGATACAAACAGTGAATTGGGCCAGTCGTTGTTAAATGGATTCATCTGCCATTTTTTGGGAGTACAAACCGGGCGGTCACCACCCCATAATCCATCAATTACAAAAAGCATTGTTTTCAGGCCAAGGTCTTTATGTTCCATCAGATCAACCAGGTTGCGGTATTTGCCGTAACCGGGATTTTGGTACAAATCAGGATTGGGGCTGGGCAATGAATAATGCAGGTGTCCGGACAGATCACGGCAGATGGAGCCGAAATGATTTTTGGCGCAGAAGGTACCACCGGCACAATCATGCTGTTTCAGGCAACTGATATTGATCATGTAACTGGCATCAATATAAGCCTGTGGAATAGAGTCGGGTTCTTCGCCGTCACTGTAAATAAGCACCGGTGCAGCCGATGCAACAGCTCTTGTACGGCCGGCTTTGCCAAACCAGTCGAGATATTTTACCGATGGATAGGCAGCATGGCAAACATCCCAGTTATGGTCATAAAAAAGTTTACTGGGATCGCCCATGCTAATGTTATTTTGCGGAACACCGGCATTTTCGACCAGTTGCTGTAAAAAAGCGAGCATCATTTGTGGCGTACCATCCATATAATCGATGCATGCAGTTTTTTCATAGGTGGTATCATTCACATTTCCGGCGTATCCAGTAGTTATATTCACTTTGATGGCTATTTTTTCACCGGCAATATAACCATGGTTACCTCTGCCATGTGTGCGGTTGTAATATCTGAACAATGAATCCCACGCCACCGCATCCGTTTCGGTACCGGTAAGTTTCCGGATGGAGTTTGAAACCATCTGGTTGATTGCTTCCTGGTTGTTGTTTTGGTTCTGCCACCAGTAATCACCTGGAGTATTGGTGCAGTTTTCGTCAGTAGCCTGCGGATTCCATACCCAAACCACCCTTCCGGGGAAAATGCCTTTCGCTGTTCCAACAGGTTCATTCGGGCCCGGTTCATCAACCGTTGTGGAAGCTTTTGAGATAAAACTTCCGTTCATTGTAAAAATTACAGCAGCACATACCAATAACAGTCCAAAGGCAATGCTTGTGACATAGCGGGAATTTTGAACTGCTTCTGTTAATTTTTTCCATGCGAAAACGCCCGACAACAAGCCTGTGATATACAATACAAACGAACTGGCAAAAGGTGCTGCCATTTGCATGCATGGATAATGGATGCGTGAGGGTTTCGGGATGACACGGATGATGAACCAGATGGTGGCAATCAATCCAATGAGGAAGGCGCCGGCAATGCTTGCGGGTTTTTTATTGATAAACCATTGTTTCTCGCGTTGAAAGCGGGATTGAGGTTTTTTACTGTCCTTTTCGCTTTTCATAACTTCAGATTTGATGGATACAAATTTAATGAATGTAAATGCTCCTGCGAAAAAAATATTTTAATAATTCAGATATTTGATGATTTTATTTCATTTTTTAACAACAGGCTTTTATCTTTGCGTGATATATTACTAATTTCAGGAAATATGAGACAAATGGCATTTATGATTCTGTTGATTTTTGGGTTTTTGTCAATAGAAGCACAATCGCTTCAAACAGAGAACTTATCAAAATGGCCGGTGGCGTTCGATACCAACTGGTTAGTAGCCAGAGTTCCTTATGCTGCACAAGTTTACAGATATTTTAAGCCATATACAAATGGCAAACCAGGCGGATACATCAGAGGGTATTATACGTCAGGAGTATTGCAGAGTGAAGGCACAACCAGCACAAATATGAATCCTTCAATTCTTGATGATTTTGTTAAGGAAGGTGTGTTTACATGGTATCACCGCAATGGCAGAATTGCAACCATTTCAACTTTCAGGGATAACAAGCTTGAGGGGCATCGCACTGCCTTCAGCGATAAAGGGATCGTTCTTGAAGACGGCAATTTTGTTGCCGGGAATCCAAACGGTGTTTATAAACAGTTTTATCAGTCAGGTAAACTACACTTTGAGTCAGTGTATGATAATGGAAATCTGGTTAATAACCTGATAACAGAATACGATGAAAATGGTGGTAAGACATTTCAATACAATGAATTGTTTACGCGTTATGATAAGAATTATGGATGGAACCTTGGAAATTTTGACACCCATACTTCTGTTGTCGAACTTAATAAAGGTCTGACAATTAGTAATCTGAAATCAAATCATGTTAATTATTCAATCCCAAATCCATCCCTTACATCCCCTTATGCATTTAGCTGTAAGATTTCGTCAGTATCAGGCTCAGAAGATGTTTATTTTGGCGTTACGTTCGATTTTACTGACTGGAATAATTATAAATATTTTACCATTTCTGACAAAGGTTATTTTGTTGTCGGACAATATCTTGGCAACGTAAACTCCTTTTTTTCGGCTCCGGCTGCCAATGAGGCTGTTAAAAAGGCCCAACAATATGGAGGGATGGTATATAATAATGTAAACATATTGGAAATTGAAAATAAGGATGGTAAGACTCTTTTTAAAATTAACGATAAACTGGTCTTCACAGCAGGGTTGATTTACAGTGGTAATGCCCGTAACGGGCTATATGTTGAAGGCGGAAAGAAGGCAGTGACTTTTAATCAGTTTATCATCAAAACTAAATAATCCATCACCACAAATTAATAACGCAAAAATTATTACGGAATATGGATACAATGATAGGTTCAAAAATATTCAACTACAAAATAACCAGGCTGATAGGTGAGGGTGGAATGGCAAAGGTGTATGAAGCTGTTCATGATAAATTTGAAAACCGCCATGTGGCTGTTAAAATTCTCGATCCAATCCTTACAGCCAATGCCGATATCAGGCAAAGATTTGAGAATGAGGCCAAAATTATGGCCACCCTCGACCATCCCAATATTGTAAAGGTGATGGATTATACCGATGCGCCTGATAAACTTGCCATTGTGATGGAATACCTCGAAGGGTATACCCTGAGTGAGTTTGTGAAAAAGCATGGCCCGATGAATCACGATCTGGCCGCAAAGCTGATGACCAATATGCTTCAGGCTTTTGAATATGCCCATAACCACGGGGTGGTGCACCGTGATGTAAAACCCTCAAACATCCATCTTGATGCGCAGATGAATCCCAAAATCATGGATTTTGGAATTGCCAAACTGCTGACCACCGATAACAATATGACCCGAACGGGAACCCAAATGGGTACGCCGACCTACATGAGCCCTGAGCAGGTGCGTGATGTGAAAGACATCGACAAACGAAGCGATATCTATTCACTGGGTGTTACTTTCTATTTTATGCTTTCAGGAGCAGCACCCTATAATACGTCAACGCTTTCAACATTTGATATTTACAATAAAATTGTTCATGAGCCCCTGCCTCCTATTACCACCAATACGGGTTTTAATGCAGTAATTTTAAAGGCCACAGCCAAAAATCCGGGTGATCGTTACGGCTCGTGTATGGATATGGTGGCTGCCATCAATCAGGGTAATGACGATAAACCGCTTAAGCCGGCAAATGATGATGACGAAAAAACCATCATTGCAACGGAAGAAATTATTAAACCCCGCATAAAAGAGCCTGCAGCCAAATCAAAGCCCGAACCTGCTGAAAAGCCAAATAAACCTGCCGAAAAGCCTAAAGAGCCGGTTCTGAAGACGGCAGAGCCAAAGAAATCGTATAAGAAGTTGATTATGATTGCATCAATGGTAGTTATAATTGCCGCCGGTGGTTATGCCCTGATGCAAACTGGGTTGCTTTCGGGTGGAAAGCCTTCACTTGAAAACGGGTCGGATTCTGTTTCGTACTGTCTGGGCGTGATGGAAGGGAAGTATCTGAGTGAAAAGTTTGATACAGTGAACCTCGAGGGCCTGAAGAAAGGAGTAATGGAGGCCACAAGAACCAGCACTGCAGATATGCCCGAAAGCCAGATAATGGTCAAGTATTTACGAAATAATTCCAAAGCATTTACCTATAAAGCATCTACCTATTATAACGAAGAGGAATGTTTTGGGATGTTCAGGGCGTATGGCGCTTACCTCTTTAAAATTACGGATGCTGACCGCATATACAATATTTCAAACAAACTCTTCTTTCAGGGCTTAAAGGCTTCGGTAACCAATCAGGATCTGGTGATTGACTTTGAGCAGGCGGTAAGGTTTTCTTCTTCCTATGCCGGCAACAATGGGGCGATGGCATCGGCAAAAAATATTGCCGCTGAAAAGATGTTTTTTAAGGATCTGGCGGGCAGAAGCGCGATACGTTCTACCCCTGGTGGTGTATATTATGAAGTTATTACGGAAGGTTTCGGACGTATTCCTGCTTTGAAGAGTACCATCAGGCTTAAATATGCAATCAGGGATATGAATGGAACGCTGATAACATCAGAAGACAACCGCTACCTTTTCATGAAGGACCTGATGCCCGGATGGGTAGATGTGTTTAAAATCATGAAAGAAGGCTCAGTTTACAAAGTTTATGTACCCTCAGGTCTGGCCTATGGTGCAAACGGATTAACACCTGATAATATTGAACCCTACACAACACTTGTATGCGACATGGAATTGCTGGGGATTAATTGAATAACAGGCAATAGGCAATAGGCATTAGGCAATAGGCATTAGGCAATAGGCAATAGGCAATAGGCAATAGGCATTAGTTAAACTCTCTTCAAACAGAAATCCTCTTTAATGAGCACATTATCCCAAAAGGCATTAGGCAAATAGGCAATAGGGGTGATTGGTGATTAGTTCCTCAGTATATCGAATCTTTGAATTTTTGAATTTCTTTGAATCTTTGAATTATCTTCACATCTCCACATTATCCCATTCCCCCATGAGCACATTAATTCATGTGCTAATTTGCTAATGTGAAAATGTGCTAATTGAAGAACCTCCGCAATGCAAATCTCAAATCCTAATTCGTAGTTTTTTAATTCAAAATTCAAAATTACTAATTTAAAATTCCAATGTTGTTGGTTCCCCACATAAGCACATAAGCACATTATCCCATATTCTCATATTTTCAAATCTTCACATTCTCACATCAATCTCCCATGAACCGCAAGCTTTTTCTCCTTCTTCTGATAGTTCTTCCCGTAACGCTGTTCTGCAGGCACCCGCAGCAGTGTGATCCGGCAATGAAAGTGATGACCTACAACATCAGGTTCAGCAACCCCGCTGACGGCGACAATTACTGGCCAAACCGCAAAGGTTTGGTGCTGGCAATGATACAGGATCAGAAGCCGGATGTATTTGGATTACAGGAAGCCTTAAAGACACAGGTGAAGGATTTTGAAGATGCTTTTCCTGAATATGTCAGGGTAGGGGTAGGACGGGATGATGGTGCGGACAGTGGAGAATTTTCGCCCGTATTTTTTAATAAAAACCGCTTTAAGGCCATCATTTCAGGTACATTCTGGCTTTCAACAACGCCTGATGTCCCGGGAAGCCGTGGCTGGGATGCCGGCTGCAACCGCATTGTAACCTGGGTAAAACTAACAGATAAGCTGACCGGCAGAACGTTCTGCTTTTTCAATACACATTTTGACCATATAGGCGTTGAAGCCAGAAGAAACAGTGCTTTGCTGCTGCTGAACCGTGTTGATTCATTGGCCGGACATTCTCCTGTGATTGTAACGGGCGATTTTAACGCCATTCCTGAATCTGAACCCATTGCCATTCTGACTGATAATAGCAATCCCAAAGCGCTGACCGACACCCGTGAATTGTGCAACAACCCCGAAGGCCCGCATTATACGTATACAGGTTTTGAAGTAACCGGAAATCCCGGTGAACAGATTGATTATGTATTTGTAAAACACATCAGCGCTGTTGTATCGCATAAGGTGCTCACCAACAATACCGGAAAGTACTATTTGTCAGACCATTTGCCGGTGGTGGTGGTTTTTTGATGAAGAGTTAAAAGGCAGTAGGCATTAGGCAACAGGCATTAGGCAATAGGCAATAGGCAATAGGCAATAGGCAATAGGCAATAGGCAATAGGCA
>CAZKCK010000199.1:0-7053 GCA_964550695.1 uncultured Bacteroidales bacterium
TAACAAGTGGATTCGACCAATATTCAACCGGAAAGCAACTGCCATCGGCACGCCAAAAAACTTCATTTGCCGAAAACACCTTTCCTCCCTGTTCGAATGAAGTATGAATAAGGCATTTCGATTCATCCAAAACACTGCCATCGGCAAGGCTGTGGTGAATGAGTTGGTGCATATTTTTACCAAGGAAGAGTTCGGCGTTTTCGTAACCTAACAGTTGGTGGCAGGCAGGATTGGAGAAGGTGCATTTGCCCTGAAGGTTGATACCGTAAATGCCTTCGGCTGTTGAGTCGAGTATAATTCCGAACCGTTCTTCGCTTATTTTAATCTCCGATGCTAATTTGCGTGCCTTTTGATTTGCCTGGGTATAGGTGTTAAACAACGATAAGGATAAGGCAAAAACCAATAAACTTATCACGATACCGCTTCCTAAAATAATTAAAACTTTGCCGCTTACCACAGCCTGATCCTGTGACTTTGTAAAAGACAACATCCAGATTTGCCCGTTAAAATCCAAAGGCACATTCATTGAAAGTCGATTGATGTGCTGAGGCCGGTCATTTATCTGGCTGTCGAACAACAACGAATTGGCCGAATTGATACTGTCAAATACCTGTAAATGGATTTGTGTCTGCTGATTTAAATCCCATTGGCCTAAAATACCCTGCATCAAATCGTTCATCCGGAAGGGGCTGTAAACCCAGCCAATAATCGCTTCGCGGCGCTGTTGGATGGTGTTTGCAGGCATTCCATTCCGATACACCGGAACATACATCAACGTACCTGTTTGAACATTTTTGCCGGTTTCCTGAACCAGGGTTACCTTCCCTGAAAGCATGGCAACATCATAATCGCGTGCAGATTCCATCGCTTTGCGGCGTGATGACTCGCTGAACATATCGTAACCAAAAGCACGCAGATTCCGGCCGGAAAATGGTTCCAGGTAAATAATGGAGGTGTAAATACCCCTGTCTCCCGCAGGTTTTATGGTATAATCGGGAAATCCCTGGTTGCGGATGCGCTGAACATGCTGTTGCAATTGATTTTTAGGAATAATCATAGCATAACCCAAACCTTGAATGCCGGGCAGGTTCTTTTCAATTTTCGCCCCTTCGTTAAAGGCTCTCCATTTGCTGCGTGTTACCGAATCGGATGCAGCAAAAAATGCAGCACCTGCACGTAAAAGTTGCGCATGGGCATGAAGCCGGATTAAAATTTTTACCCTTATTTCGTTACCGGCCACAGTCAGGTCGTTTTTTTCTTTATCGGCTTCTCTGCGGTTGGTATAAAAAATTCCGGCCAGGGTAAGAAGCAGTGCCATGAAGAAGAAAATCAAAGCCTTCCAGATATTTTGAAAATTGGCATCCGGTAATAGAAGTTCTTTATAAAGTTTAGTTTTATTCATCTCTTTCGTTCGTTTATTCTACTTTTTTACCTATCCACTCATCTACCGTTTTTAAAAACATTAAAACATCGAGTGGTTTTGAAAGGTAAGCTTTGGCACCTGCTTTCAATAACCTGTCGGTCTGTTGCGGCATGGCATCGGCGGTAACAACTACCACCGGTATTGTTCTCGTTTTTTCATCCGCCTTGAGTAGTTCAAGCACTTCGCTGCCGGGCAGATCAGGTAAATTAAGATCGAGTAGTATTAAATCAGGATTGGAATTAGCAGCTATTGCCGCTGCCTGTTTTCCATACTTGCAGATAGTTATACTGATGGCCGGCCGGTAACTGTTGATGATTTCATCGACCAGTTCAGCATTCGGGACATTGTCCTCGACATACAAAATGGTTCCGGTTTTCGTATTTGCGTATGTTTCAATGATTGTTGTTTCTTCGGTTGAATTATCTCCGGCAAGATGCGCTTTGGCTTGCGGCAGTTCAATCCAGAACCTGCTTCCCTGACCGGGTACACTTGTTACCCCTACTTCGCCACCCATAGCTGTCATGAGTTGTTTAACAACTGCCAAACCTAGCCCTGTACCTTCAATTTCACCATTTTCAGAGCCAATCCGATCAAAAGGAATAAAAATCCTCTGGATATCTGCCTGATTTATCCCCAGACCCGTGTCGCTGACCGATATCCTGATTATGGAACCAGACCCGGTTTCCGGTTGCTTTAATTCTGTATTTATGATAATGGAACCGCCTTCACTATTGTACTTTACCGCATTGTTGATCAAATTCAGCAGAACCTGTTTTAAGCGATGCTTGTCGGCCAAAACAAAAAGCAGGTTTGCTGACGAGTATTCCAGTTCGGTCCTCACGTGCCGCTTTGCTGCAATAGGATTTACAACATCAAGCATTTCAAGGATCAGATTGCTCAGTTGCACGGGTTCTGCTGTAAGTTCAATCCGTCCGGCTTCGATGCGAGAAATATCGAGCACTTCGTTGATTAAATTCAGCAGATGTTTACCGCTGGCAATAATATGGTTTACACCCTTCTTTTGAACCGGACTGATGTCTCCCATTTTGAGCAATTGGGCAAAACCGAGGATTGAATTCATGGGGGTACGAAGTTCATGGCTCATTCGGGACAGGAATTCACTTTTAGCCCGGTTTGCATTTTCAGCTTCATCCCTTGCTTTAACAATCTCTGTTTCTGCCAGTTTCCGTTCAGCAATATCACGGCTAATCCCAAGAACGCCAATCAATGAACCATCGGCTTGCCAATAAGGGGTTTTTAATGTCTCAATGAGTTTTTTTCGTCCATCAGGATAGTCAATCCATTCCTCATTATGTTGTGATTTTTTTTCTTCAAGCATCTTGTTGTCGTTTTGTGTGAAGAAATCGGCAATCCCTTTATCAAAAAGATCATAGTCAGTTTTGCCAATAATTTCATTTTTGGTTTTACCCACAACTTCGGCAAATTGTGGGTTACAACCCATGTAAACGCCATTCATGTCCTTGTAAAAAACAATGTCGGGGATGGAATCGAGTAAGGAGGTTATCAATCCGGCCTGACGGATAATTTCGGCTTCTGCCCTTTTACGGTTGGTTATGTCACGGATTATTGAGAGTGCTTCATTTTCAGTAATTGCCAGAATGCGGTCCTCGAAATATCTGATTTCGCCATTAATCGCGAGCTCATATTCAAATGTAATTGTTTCATGCAACTGAAATGCCCGGTCAAGTGCATCAATTGCCAGTTTGGCAATATCCTGAGGAAGTATCGCATCAATTCTCCGGCCAATGAATTCATCCGGCGGGGCATACAACGCTTCAGGGGTTCCTGTATGAGATCCAAGAAAAACTCCGTTTTTACCGAGACGGAACAAAATATCAGGAACCGCCTGTAAAATAGCCCTGTTTACAGCTTCACTCTTTCGCAGGAGTTCTTCTGATTGCTTTCGTTCGGTAATATCGATAGCATATCCCGTAGTACCAATAATTTCATTTTTATCATCAAAAACCGGAGTCTTAAAGGTTTCAAACCATTTGGTTTCGCCTTTATCATGAATGGGTTCTTCAACCCTGTAAGGTTTGCCCGATTTTAAAACCTTCAAATCGTCTTCATGATACAATTGGGCCAGGTCAACCGGCCAGATGTCAAAATCGGTTTTTCCGATTAAAGATTCCTTGTTTTGTACTCCGCACGATATCGCAAAGGCTTGATTTGTTGTCAGAAATCTGCTCTCGGTATCTTTGAGCCAAACTATTCCGGGCTGATTTTCGATAATTGCCGAAAGATAGGCTTCCCTTTGCTGAAGGGCAGAAATAGCCATCATTTCATGCGTGATATCCATAATAACACCAATGTAACCCTCGGTGGTTCCACCGGCATGAATAATCGGACTGTGGCTGATTTTTACCTGAAGTCTGGTTCCGTCTTTGCACAAATAACTCCATTCGGTTTTTTTAAGTAGCATTTGCCGGAGTACCAATGAATAAATTTCGTCATCAGTTCCTTCAGTTTTACCAGTAATATCCTTGAGAACCCGTTTCAGTTCATCTTTATCATGAAACTGCCGGGGTCGGTATTTCCCAATTACTTCATTCGCCGTGTAACCCAATAGCTGTTCGGCTGCAGGATTAAAAGTCTGTATGAAGCCCAGGGTGTTTGTGGTAATAATCGGGAGTCCGGCATTATCAAGGATTGCCTTTTGCAGATTTGATAAACGGAGGATTTCCTGCGTGCGGTGTTCTACCATTTCTTCGAGATGAAGGTTGGTAACGTTAAGTTGTTCAAGGGTTTGTTGAAGTATATTTTCTATAATTTTGCGTTCGGTGATGTTGATTAAGTTGCCAATAATCCTGACTGGTTTTCCATTTTCAACCACTGGTTTTCCGGTGGATCTTACCCATAGATTTTCGCCTTTGGCATTGATAAAACGTACTTCGATATCATAGGATTCCTGTTTGTTTATTGCATTCTCAAAAGCCTGCCAAACTTTGTGGTAATCCTCCGGATGATAGTATTTTACTCCTTCTTCGGCTTCTGAAATCCTTGTTCCGTAAATTTCAAAGATTTCATCTGTAAAAGAGGATACACCAGTAATCACATCGTACTCCCATCCTCCGATTTTAGATAGCCTTTGAGTCTCTTTCAGAAGGGTTTCGCTTTTACGCAGGGCAAATTCTGCCATTTTCCGTTCAGTGATATCCATGTCTGTTCCCCTGTATCCAAAGAGTGTTCCGTCACTCTTAAGGATTGGAATGCCGTTTGTTGAAACCCAGACTTCGGTGCCATCTTTTCTCAGGGCACAGCTTTCGAGGTTGACGAACGATTCTTTGCGATTGAATACTTCAAACGCCATTTTTGCAAACAATTCGCGCTCCGCTTCAGCATGCAGATCATAAAAGTGCAACTTACCAATAATTTCATTCAGTTGATAACCGATTATCTGCGCTGCCACTTCGCTGATGTAGGTGTAAAGGCCATTTGCATCCACTTCCCAGGTGATTGTCCGGCTTTGCTTTGCAAGTTGTTCGAAACGCGCATTGGATTCTCTAAGGGCTTCATCAGCTTCCATGCGGTTGGTAATGTCCTGAACGATTGCTAAAAGGTGTTTTCTTTCTTCAAATATTATTATTCCTGTTGAAATATTAACCTGAAAAACAGTCCCGTCCTTACGCTGATGTTTACTTTGAATTACCTGTCTGTACCCGGGTTGCCAATCGTTCCAGGCTTTCAGAATCTCATTCCGGCTCATGGGCAATTCATCCGCGTTCTCAGGAAAAAGATCAAAAACCTTTAACTGCAGTAGCTCTTCCTGCGTATAGCCCGTCTGCTGGCAAGCCTTGCCGTTGACATCAACGATATTGCCTTCCAGATCGTGCAGGAAAATTCCTTCTGATGACTGGTCAAATAACGAACGGTATTTCTCTTCACTGGTTTTTATCGCATTCTCCGCTATTTTTCTATCAGTGATATCGCGTCCGGCACCAATAATCGAAACGATTTTCCCATTTACATCCAGTATCGCATGGTCAGACCATGCAAGCCAGCGCCATCCCTTTGCAGTCATCGCCCTTTGTTCGTGGTAACTGGTATAGGGGCTCGTATTCAGGTTCTCCATTGATGCATGTGTCGACTTTAAATCATCTTCATGAACCAGCGGAATAAATGAATTTCCAAGAAATTCCTTTTCTGTTTTCCCAAAAAGATTGCAATAACTGGGACTTACGTAAGTAAACCTTCCTTCGGCATCAACTTTTACAACCAAATCGTTTTGGCTCTCTACCAGCAACCTGTATTTTTCCTCGCTTTTCAAAAGGTTTTCCCTTTCAATATGCTCTTTGGTAACATCATTGGCTGTAATCCGGCAAATTTGCGAATCCTTGTCAACAATTCCCGTCAGGTTTAAATACAAGGGTAAGCCGGCACCTTGCAAAATGGTAATTTCACAGGCTTCTTTAAGCCCGCTTTTACAAAGGTTGCTGAAAAATAAATTAAAGTTCTTCTTTGAATCGTACGAAATAAAAGATTTAAACAGCTTGTTTTTCAGACTTGAACGGTCATTGCCAAGCATTTGTGCCCCGGTATAATTTAATTCTAAAATTTCAGTTTTTGGTGAAAGTGAAAAATAACCCAAGGGAGCAAATTCATACAACTCGGTGTATTTCAAAGAAATAGCTTCTGCTGTGGCTTTTGCAAGTTCAAGTTCTTCGTTCTGCAATTCAAGTTCAATCTGACG
The DNA here is from genome assembly GCA_964550695.1 of uncultured Bacteroidales bacterium. Lineage (GTDB taxonomy): Bacteria > Bacteroidota > Bacteroidia > Bacteroidales > TTA-H9 > CAZKCK01. The sequence goes on from CAZKCK010000199.1 coordinate 6,135, forward strand.
CACCTCCAACTCATGAATGAGTTTGAGGGTGTCAGCTTCCGAAGGCATTAACACAGTTTTCGACGGCTTGTTTTTCAGAAGGTTCTCTGCCTGTTGGCGAAGAGCGTCGGATGATGGATGATTTTTTTTCATACCAATTTCAGTATTACTGGTTTTGTGCTGAATTTCTTGTCTGATTTCCGGTCAGCGGCAGTTCAATCCAAAAGGTATTTCCTTCTTCTGGCTTACTTGTTACACCTACCTTTCCGCCCATAGCATCCATCAGTTTTTTAACTACCGTAAGACCGAGTCCGGTGCCTTTGGTTTCGGTTTTCTCGGCACCAATGCGTTCGAAAGGTTCAAAAAGCTTCTGCATGTTTTCTGATGAAATTAATGCGCCGGTGTTTGTAATTGAAATTCGCAGCGACGTAAAATTTTCGGTTATTGTCGATATCAATTCGGTTTTTACAACCACTGAACCTCCAGTTATGTTGTACTTTATGGCATTGCTCAGTAAATTAAGCAACACTTGTTTCATCAGCTTGATGTCAGTCTTAAGAATAAGCTGTTCACTTACCTGATTTTCAAATTCCACCGTAATTTGAGGTTCAGATATTTGCGGCTGTATACTGTGAATCAGTTCATGAATAAAGGGAATAATCTTTACTGTTTCAACAGTAAGCGTAAGGTTGCCGGTATCGGTGCCTGAAATATCAAGCACTTCATCAATTAAATTGAGCAAATATCTGCCGGAGGCAAGAATATGACCTGTACTTTTCTTTTGCTTTGGGTCTAAATCGCCCATTTCCAACAATTGTGCAAAACCAAGAATCGCATTCATTGGCGTCCTCAGTTCATGGCTCACGCGTGACAGGAATTCGCTTTTTGCGAGATTTGCCTTCATGGCTTCGTCTCTTGATCTGATGATTTCTTCTTCAGC
>CAZKCK010000200.1:0-7002 GCA_964550695.1 uncultured Bacteroidales bacterium
TACACAGAAAGATGCCAAAGGTGAATCTGTTCCAATTCCCAATGAAACTGTTTCAATTTACATCCCCAGGCTCTTCAGCCTGTTAAAAATTGGTGAAATCACCCTGGATGAAACCGGAACAGGAACCCTTGAATTTCCAAAAGAAGTTGTTGGTGATACGCTGGGAAACCTCACCGTTCTTGCTAAAATTGAAGAACACGACATCTTTGGATTTGTTCAGGGCAAAAATACCATCAACTGGGGAGTACCCAAACAGTATTATAAAGCGGAAGTTCCCTCACGTGAATTATGGACACCAATTGCCCCAATGTGGATGATCATTACTTTGATTATCATGTTGTTAGGTGTATGGGCACATTACGTTTACGCTGTTTATGAATTGGTCATGATCAAAAAACTCAGCAAAAAAGAGAATCCGAAATTCTGATACAACCTTTTTTTATCCTTAGTTTTGCTGAATGACGATGCAAAACAGTTGGGGATCACCTGATGCTTTAAAAGCACTTGAAGCCGGAGATGTAAAATTTGCCGCAGTTATTTCGGGAAGAGAATATGCTGTTAAGGGTGTTGTTGTGCATGGCAACCATCTTGGTCGCACCCTTGGATTCCCTACCGCCAACCTGAAACTTGATGAGGATTGCCGTTTCGCTGCTGCTTATGGCGTATATGCAGTAATAGTTCAGGTGGAACACCGGATCCTCAAGGGCATTGCCAATGCGGGTTTCAGGCCGACTGTTGACGGTTCGGAAATGAGGATTGAAGTTCACCTGTTTGATTTTTCAGGTGATTTGTACGGCAAAACAATTGTCGTTTTTTTTGTTGACCGTATCAGGGACGAGAAAAAGTTCGATTCGCTCGAGGATTTGAAAAACCAGATCAAAATTGATGTGCAAAATGCATCAGAATTACTCGCCTGATGGAACAATGCTGACAGAAATACCCTGAATGCCTTCTGCTGTCATCCGTGGAATAAGGTTTTCAATCTCAATCTTCAGAATACCCTTTTTGCTGATTTTCAACTGACGTTTTAAGGTCATGCTGATTTGACAAGAATCGCCCCTGACTTCATTTAAAAACTTTCCCTCCTTCGATTTTACCTTCATCTGGTACTCCATAATCCGCTCCTCCCCTGCCGGGGTTTTCAGGTTCATCTTGAAATCGAGATTGTCATATTGGTATGTTGACGAGAATGTGGTTAACATGATTATATCATAGGTTTTCCCGGCATCTTCAACCGGAAATTCAAAACTCAGAAAATTGAACCGCTGCCATTGATTGTCAGGAAATTTATGGTACAGGTTTACCGTTTTATCCCCCGAACAGGCGTACAATGCAATTATAATCAAAATGTTAATTAAAATGAATCTTGTGAAAAAATCATGTTTTCTTTTCATGTGTACTTTGACCATTTAAAGGTAGTTTTATCATAAAAGTTGTTCCTGAATCGACTTTTGAAGTAAAAGATATTTCACCTCTCATTTCAACAATAATGGCTTTTACAATGGATAAACCTAAACCCATCCCACCCGTTTTTGTTGTAAAGTCAGGCTGGAATATTTTTGATGCACGTTCAGGCATAATACCAGTTCCATTATCGGAAATTTCGAGAATAATCTGCTGTTGAGATTCGGTAATCCTGACAATGACAAGCCCTTCAGGTTTTGAACCGATGGCCTGAACAGCATTGTTGATCAGATTTGACACAACGCGTATGAGTTGGGAACGGTCGGCCCAAATTTCGGCATTCACCATTGCTGTTTCCAAAACATAGCTGATTCCTGTTGAATCGGGATACCATGTCAATACTGTCTTCACCACCTCAACCAAATCAATCAGCTCGGGTTGCGGAGCTGGCATTTTTGCAAAATCGGAAAAACCGGATGCAATTTCAGCCAGTGTATCAATTTGATTAACAAGTGTTTGTGTAAATCGGGTAATCCGCTGATCCATGTCTGGTGCATGATCGTTCCACGACTTTTGAAGATACTGCGCACTCAATTTCATGGGAGTCAACGGATTCTTAATCTCGTGCGCTACCTGTCTTGCCATCTCCCGCCATGCGCCTTCACGTTCGGTTAGTGCCAATTGCGTTGCACTTTTTTCCAAATCGTCAACCATTTGGTTGTACCCGGCCACCAGTTTTCCAATTTCATCATCCGTTTTCCAAACAATTTTTTCATTTGTAGTTCCTAGCCTCAGGCGGCCCATTTTTCCTGACAGCAGAGAAAGAGGAGATGTGATGTAATTCGATATTATGAGAGTAATTAATGAGCCGAATAATATTAAAAGGATGTAAATATTGCCAAAAGTAACCAGCAACGATGAGATCTCTTTCTTCAATTCATCCTGCCGGGCAAAATATGGTAAATTTAGATATACCAGTATTTTACCCTGCTCGTTATACATTGGAACATAGGCAGAGCCAAACGTCATGGTTCCGATCTCCTCGTCATGTATAAACAGTGAGTTTTGTTCAACAGCCATTTTCCTGAATGCGAGCGGATCCATTCGTTCTGCGACCAAATCTTTCTGGAATATTTCACGGCGACTTGAGGAAATCATGGTTCCATTTGAATCATACAAATTGATATCTGTAAAGAATACATTCGACAATTTTATCAGAAAATTTTCCGGCTGCATAGCGGTTAGCTCAGCCACGGTTCCAGCTCTCCCGAATTTATGCTGAACCTCGGTCAGAACAGAGTATGACTTCTCGCGCAGATAGTCACGGTTTTTCTTGCCATTTATATTGATGATGTAAAAAACCTGGACAATCCCGATAATCAGCATGGTTAAAATAAGTATCCCGGATGATGATAGCTGAAGTTTTGTGCGCAGATCAACCGTACTAAACCTGATGCCGTGTCGCAGCAGGTTTATCCCGGCTACAAACATGGCTGTTATGGCAAACAGAATAAACAGGTACGAAAACGGTGTGATGAGAGACAGCAATCCGTTTTTGCTTTTGCTAATCAGCAAGTCAGATCCATTGCTGATCTTGAAATGGTAATGCCAGATATCATTTTCAAGATAAACTGGCTTAGGAGCCAGACTATCCGTTCTCGTCAACATTTCAATCGGATAAGTAACTGGTCCGACAGAATAAGCCAATCGGTTATGCTGATAAATAGCGTATGAATAATCATCCAGATCCGGAATTTTATTGTGGTCCTGATCCATCAGCAAACCGGGATAGCCCGGATCTGTAACAGAACTATTCAAGATAAACTCTATGTAAATTTTAACCTGTTCGACTTCTGAACCATTGGTGGCAGGGAATGTTAGAACTGCCAGATAATATTCTCTTCCAAAACCGTAGTCGAGATAATACAAATTTGAATTTGTTGCAGGATGACCATAATTTGTGATCAGATCCTGAAAATATTTCCGGCAATCAATGTAATAACCCTGTGGCTGAACGAGCAATTCCCTGCCAGCTTCGCAATTGGTTATCTGAATGCTATACCTGCGCCAGTATCCCTGAAAGTAGGTCCTTTTCAGATAATTGTTCAAACTATCGGAAAGCCGGGTGCCACGAACCTCATTCTGTACATATTTCCGGATAACTGAATCGGAATTTAATTGTTCTGCAATCTGATCATAGCGATCCTCCGTCAGCGGATTTTGCCTGGTGGAGAGCTTTACAGCCATCAGATTGACCTTACCGGTCTCCCTGAATGCATTTGCCCTGTTTAAATAAACAGTTCCAAGCAGGGCATAAAACAGCACCAGGAAGAGAATGTGCTGAACTGTAATTTGCTGCATGAACCCTCTTTTCACGTACCACTGAATAACAACGTAGCCAACAACCATCAAAAGATTAGCATAATCAGGTTCTATTCCAAAAATGAAAAATACTGATAGATAACAAATTGCAGCGATACTCAATCCCATTATAAGCCACTTCAATTTCAGGGAGGTCGTAAACATGATATCCAGCATGGAGCGGGAATACAGCAGCAACGCGCCGAAAAGAAGCGTCACTATTATCAGTCCATATAAGCTTGATGGAACAAGATCTGCGATATTCTGGAAATTCAACGAAAAAGATGAATTCACGATCAGATTGTTGATCAGGTATCCGCAAATAAAAAACAGGCTGAAAACGATCATCAGCGATAACTGATATTGCACGAACAGCAATCCTTTTCTGGTAAATTTAACAGTAGGTTTAAATCCTGTTTTGACAACCAGCCATCCACACAAAAAGAGCAGGAATGCATTGATAACATAATCGCCAATAGACGGCAGAAAAGCAGAGTATGAGTAAAAAGCAGGACTAAAAAGATCCAGTTTGCAGAGAGGTTCAGGGAACTTCATGAAAAACTGTAAACTTCTCAATACAACAATTTCTGCAACGATAATGATTCCCGTGAGAATCTGACGAGACTGGAAAAAATGAATTTTTCGGTGAACGTCACATATAAAAATTACCAGGAAGAACATTGCCAGCAAAAATGCAAGCAGAAATAAAAACTCCGACAATAAGCTGTAACCGGAGATCACATGTTTTAACCCGGCTGAACCTATATCTCCTTCACTTCTAAAATCAACTGATACTATGTGTTTACCTGAAGTTGAAAAAACTGAATATTTCAACTTTTCAGCCGACAGGGAGGCATTGTTAAGAAAAGAAAATCCTGGTGAAAATTGGTTCCGGAGATAAGCGTTCTGAACCGAATATTCGTTTTTTATCAAAGAAGTAAGAACAATACTGTATAAACCTATTTTCTGTTTGTACAGACAGAACCACCCATTACTCAACTGTATTCCATGAAAACCAACGTTCAATGTTTCGATGGAACCGGTGGGAAAAATTTCACGGTTACTGTTCCAGGAAATTAACGAATCGCGGTAAAAAATAAAGACGGAATAATCGTGCTCCTTTTTATCGTCAGTTGCACCTAAATGCTGAAATTTTGAATTTGAAATTTTAAGTGAATCAAAGCGATTTAAAATTGCCAGCGATGCGTTACCCAATTCTGACTCCAACTCGAAAATTTCGCTCTGGAAACGATTTATGAGATATGAAGGTTGATTGGTTCTGGTATGATACCAATCTGCAAGGAAAATTCCCAGGAAAAGAGTAAAAGCGATTCCCAGAGGAAAAATTATACCAATTATAAAGCCTTTATTAGAATTATCGTCCAACTAGTTGATATATAATAAGATAAATTCGCTCTTTCAGGAAGCTTATAAACGCACTTCTGTTCAAGTTCAACACATTGTGCCAAATCAACGCCTGAATTCATTTACGGGCCTTAAATCACGCCGTTTTGGGTTTCAGGATGAAAATCTGGCTGGAATACCCTGTTTTTGGTTCTCCGGCTTTAAAATTTGATATTAAGCCATTCCAGAAAGCCATAATGAGATTATTCTTTCCCTTCAAATATTTTTCACTTAGCAACGACACATAGAACGCATCGAGTTTTTGAGGAAGTATTCCGGCAATTTCAAAATTATGGTTTGCAGCCAATCGTGCAATTGTATCTCCGGTAAAATGATAAAGATGCCTGGGAACATCATAAGCAGCCCAAAATGTTTTGTACTTTTTAGCATCATGTGAATTGCAATTGGGAACTGCTACAACAAGAACTCCATTTGTAGCCAGGAGAGTCTTCAATTTTGCAAGTGTGGGATTCAAATCATGAATATGTTCCAGAACATGCCATAAGGTGATACAGCCAAATCCTCCGGTCGGGGCGACTACAGTTGACAAGTTTTCCGACACAGAAAGGTTATTGTTCTTTACTGCAAATTCCCTTGCCTTTTGGTTGGGCTCTACTCCTGCTGTTGTGAAACCATTGTTACCGCAATAGCGAAGAAATTCTCCTGTACCACATCCATAATCGAGGATATTCTTTGTGTGGCTATACTTGTTTACAAGATTATACTTCTGACGTATTGAAATATTTCGTGCATATTTATAGATTCTGCTGATAAGATCCTGACGATTCGCGTCATGAGAGATATAATCTTCCGACTGATAATAGCGACCGATTATTGCAGCTTCAGGCCTCGGGTTAATAAATTTAAAGCCACAGCTGGCACATTGTTGCACCTGAAATACCTCATTTGAAAGAAAATGGTCTTTGATCGTAAGAAATGGATCAAATTTACGCTCATTACAAATCAAACATTGGGTTATGGTTTCTGTCATTATAAATTTGTTTCACGTGGAACATTACCTGCCGAGGTAAACAATTAAAACGGATATATCTGATGGGGATACACCGCTAATTCGCGAAGCCTGGCCTAAAGTTGATGGTTTTACCCTTGTCAGTTTCTCCCTTGCTTCTATTGATAATGAGTTTACAAGGTTAAAATCGAACTCAGGGGAAATTCGTAAATTGTCAAGACTTAAAACTTTATCAGCCAAATCCTGTTCTTTCTGAATATAGTTTTCATATTTGATAACAATTTCAGTTTCGTCGATAATCTCATCAGTATGCAACTCAAACGTTTTGAAATATTCACGAATACTGTCAACCTCGGAGATCAAATCATTTAATGAAACCTGAGGCCGTAACAGCAGGTATGCAGCCCTTTGTTTTTGACTTATCGGAGCGGAATTTAACCCTTCCAACATTGTATTAACAACAACCGGATGAAGTGCTTCAGCTTTCAAAAAAGTAATAGCGTCATTAACCAGAGCATACTTTTCATTAACCTTCTCTAATCTTTCCGCTGAAACCATGCCTAATTCTGCTGCAATTGGGGTTAACCTCTGGTCGGCATTATCCTGCCTTAAAAGCAATCTGAACTCAGCCCTTGAGGTAAACATTCTATATGGTTCCTCGGTTCCCTTGGTAATTAAATCATCAATTAAAACACCAATATATGCCTGAGAACGGTTTAGAACCAACGGTTTCTGCCCAGAAATCTTCAAATGTGCATTAATACCAGCCATCAATCCCTGAGCAGCAGCTTCTTCATAGCCTGTTGTTCCGTTAATCTGACCGGCGAAAAACAAATTCTCCACAACCTTTGTTTCGAGCGTAA
>CAZKCK010000201.1:0-6982 GCA_964550695.1 uncultured Bacteroidales bacterium
CCACCACCATGCTGGGCTGCGATTTAATGATGAACGATACTGTTTCAATAAGCCCGATGCCAACTGTAAATGCCGGAACGGATGAATTGGTCTGCTCAGAGGCAACCTACCAGGCCGGGGCTGTGGTAACAGGCTATTCGGCCCTACTATGGACGACCAGCGGCGACGGAGGTTTTTCAGATATACATATTATAAATCCGGTTTACACACCCGGAACCACAGATTTAGCCAATGGCATTGTCATGCTTATACTTGAAGCAGAAGGCACACCTGAATGTCCGGCCACTACGGTGAGTGATACGGTCATACTCAATTTTCATCCTTTGCCGGTATCTGATGCAGGCATGGATCTGACCACGTGCGGCGGACAGGATGTTTCGGTGTCTGGTCTTGTACAAAATACAGGCATTTCTTTATGGACCACCACGGGAGATGGTGTTTTTACTGATCCGGCTAACCTGATTACGACTTACGTTCCAGGTATCACCGACCAGACGGCAGGTTATGTAAACCTGATACTTACGGCATGGGGCACCGATGTTTGTTCAAATTCAACAGATAAAGATACCATTCTGGTAACCTTACAACCTATTCCAGTGGCTATTGCCGGAAACGATACCACCATCTGTGAATCGAACTATGCGTTACTGCGCGGGCAGAGTCAACATGCAGTTCCGGTGGTGCAATGGATTACGCTGGGCGACGGAATTTTTGATGATGCAACAAGCCTTTACACCACTTACCAGCCTGGTCCGGCAGACAAATCAACCGGACAGGTTCATATTGTTTTGCAGGTTACAGGGATTAATACATGCATAACCGATACCGTTACAGACACACTGACATTAAGTGTGCAGCATTTGCCACTTGTAAATGCAGGTACTGATGAATCGGTATGTGCAAATGCCACTCAGGCCGCACTCAGCGGTCAGGTTACAGGATTTTCGGCCCTGTTGTGGTCATCAGGCGGATTTGGCAGTTTTACTGCTCCTGGTTCACTTACAACCAATTACCTGATTATGCCTGCCGACACCGCCACCGGAAGTGTAAGCGTTTATCTGACGGCCACCGGAACCGGGCAGTGCATCAATGAGCAAATTACTGATACAGTTCTGCTTACAATCAATCCGCTTCCGGTTGTTATAGCCGGGGCTGACACGTTTACCTGTCAAAATACATCAGTACTGCTAGCCGGACAGCAATTTTATACCTCCGGCGTTTACTGGTCAGGTACAGGTGACGGCTATTTCAGCAATCCCGGTATTCTGAACCCGGAATATTTCCCGGGAACCAATGATAAAACCTCCGGTACTGTACAATTAATCTTAAAAGGATACGGAAGTGCCTCATGCATCGGAACAGAGACAACTGACACGCTTACACTTTCAGTTAAACCTTTACCAACTGCAGTCATTTCTGGTATTGATACCATTTGTGCTGGTGAAACGGCTCTATTCAATATCGCACTGACCGGGACCGCTCCATGGACGGTGGTTTTCTCAAACGGTCTTGAAACAGATACGGTTGCGAATATTTTGTCGCCGATTACACAGTTGCCCGTAACACCCGAAGTTACCAGTTCATACTATGTGACTGCGGTGAGCGATAATTTCTGCGACGGAACAACTTTCAGTGGAATGGCAACCATTACCGTACATCCGAAACCTCAGGTTTACACGCTTACAGCCAGTGGTGGCGGACTCTTCTGCCAGGGTGCACAGGGATCGCAGATTGCCTTGAATGGTTCGCAAACGGGAGTTTCGTATCAGTTATTTGTTGCGGGAAATCCAACGGGAGATTCATTGCCAGGCACAGGATTGCCGCTGATGTTCGGTACTTTTGCCTTGCCCGGATTTTACACGGCACTAGCTACCAACAATACTACAGATTGTCAGTCGGATATGGCAGGCAATGTACATCTGATCATGGTGCCTGAGCCTGATATTGATTTTACGGGCGACAGTGCATGCATGAACAGTGAAGCACAATTCTTCGTATCAGGAACCGACATTCAGCAAATTACACTTTGGCAGTGGAATTTTGGTGACGGTCATACAGCCACATATCTGAATGCAGTAAACCCGGTACATATTTATCAGGCATTCAGCGATTTTAATGTAAGCCTGACAGTGACTAATTTTACCGGCTGTACCAAGACCATCCTTCATCCCATTCATGTATCGCCCAACCCCGTTTCACTTTTCGGTGTGATGGGAGGAAGCTGTATTTCCGACAGCACCTTATTTTCGAACTATTCTTATTCAGCGACTTCAGGCTATATCAAGAGTTCATTGTGGACATTCGGCGATGGTCAGCAGACAACCTTAAACTGGCCGGCCAGCCAGAGCACCACGCATGTATATACCCAGACCGGAAATTTTGAGGTAATTCTGCAGGTGACATCCAGTGATGGCTGTTCTGACACTTCTATTCAGAACATAAACATCAATCCGGGTCCTATCGCAAACTTCTATTACGGAACAACCTGTGAAGACATGGATGTGCAGTTTACTGATATTTCGCAACCCACCTTTAATACACAAATTGCAGGATGGGAATGGGATTTCGGTGATCCAAACTCCGGGACTGCCAATTATTCCACATTACAAAATCCTGTTCATAAATATATGGTTAACGGACCATACACGGTTTCACTTACCATCAAAGGCAGCGACGGATGTACTGCAACAGTGAGCAAGGCCATTACCGTGTTCGCCAAACCTTTTGCCATGTTTGAGGCCGACAGTGCCTGTGTTGGTCAACCAACCAACTTTACTGATCTCTCTGTTTCGGCAGAAGGAACAATCACCGCCTGGAACTGGGATTTTGGTGACGGTACAGCCAATTCCAACGAACAGAACCCCACGCATACTTTCGCCGATGAAGGAAACTGGCTTGTAACTTTAACAGTCACAACAAGCCACGGCTGCACCGCCGACACCTCCATTATTGTGTCAACTCTGCCTTCACCGGTGGCACATTTCAGTACAGCGGGCATGAGTTGCCTGAATGCGGAGGTTGACTTCGTCAATCTTTCGACCACATCACAGGGATTTATCAACCAATGGAAATGGAATTTCGGCGACGGGAATACCGTGACGATTCTTTATCCAGGAATACCCAATGTAAGCCATACCTATACCAATACCGGCAGTTTTGCTGTGACACTGACTGTGACCACATTTAACGGATGCACCTCTTTCGAAACACAAATGATTGACATTCAGAATGGACCAGTGGCTCAATTCAGCAATTCGGCTATTACCTGCGAGCAACAATTGATACAGTTTACAAATCAGTCGGCACCCAACAACGGAGCGCCTATCACTTCATGGTTCTGGAATTTTGGAGATCCCACATCCGGCATCCTCGATACGACCTCAGTTACAAACCCAGCACATGTATACAATCAGCCTGATTTGTATGATGTTTACCTCATCGTGCACAATGCCATCGGATGTAAGGATTCTGTTGCAAAACAAATAAATGTACACAGCAAGCCCTATTGTGATTTTGCGAGTGATACCGTTTGTTATACGGTGGCTACACCATTTACCGATCTTTCGGTAGCCAATTCAGGGGTTATCACCACATGGCAATGGAATTTTGGTGATGGTTCATCGCCCGGCAACCTGCAAAACCCGTCACACACTTACGGCAATCCGGGTGATTACAATGCCATGCTGCAGGTTTCCAATTCATATGGTTGTACCAAAGACACCACCTTGCCGGTGTATGTAAGGCCAAATCCGGTGGCTGCCTTTACCAATTCAACCATCAACTGTGCCGGCTCGGCCGTTTCATTCTATGATCAGTCGTCGGCGACTGAGGGGTACGTTTCTGAATGGCACTGGGATTTTGGAGATGGCACCGATACCACGGTACTTTATCCTTCTGTTCCTGACGTTGAGCACATCTTCCCGGGAACCGGTACATTCATGGTAAGTCTTACCATTACCACCAACGACAGTTGTTCGGCAGTTACCGCACACAGTATCTCCACCAATACCGGACCGGTGGCATTGTTTGCAGGAGGAAATTCTGCCTGCAAGGGCATAGCTCTTCAGTTCACCGACAACTCATATACACCGGGTGGTGGTTCCATCGTAAGCTGGAGCTGGGATTTTGGCGATCCTTCCTCAGGCATTCAAAATACCTCTACACTTCAGAATCCAATGCACATTTTTGATACGGCAGGGCTGTATCCTGTACGATTGCTTGTAAACAACATTTATGGTTGTTTTGATTCGCTTGTTCAGATGATCACCATTGGCGAAAACCCGCTGGCAGATTTCAGTGCTGACAGTGTTTGTCTGGGAACAGCCACTCAGTTTAATGATTCATCGCTTGCCAATGGAACGGCTATAACCACCTGGTTATGGAATTTTGGTGACGGTACCACTTCATCCCTTCAGAACCCCACGCACACCTACCTGATGTGGGGCGATTTCGTAGTAACTTTAACTGTAACCAATTCGAATGGCTGCGTGGACGATACTGTTTACAATGTTTTTGTGAAACCTGTACCTGTTGCGGCTTTTAATATACAGGATGCCTGTGCAGGATATTCCACCCATTTTACGGATATTTCAGTCACTGCAGCAGGAACAATTACTCATTGGAGCTGGGACTTCGGTGACGGAACACCACCCGATACGCTTCAAAATCCATCGCATATCTATAGTACCGGAAATACCTACAATGTGACTTTAACCGTTACCAACAGTTTTGGTTGTGCTAATACGGTATCACAATCTGTGGCAGTTTTCAACAGTCCTACGGCACAGTTTACCAGCTATTCCGTAAATTGTCCGGCCGGGCAGGTTACCTTCCAGGATCTATCAACAGGCAATGGTTCTCCTATTACCAGCCGTTACTGGGATTTTGGGAACGGTTTCCACTCAACGGCGGCCAATCCTGTTTATATCTATCCGGTAGCTAACATGAGCTATGATGTTACACTCATCGTCAATAACAGCCATAGCTGCCCTGACACCCTGATTCAGACCATCTTTGTAAAACCGGGATTTGCTTTTAATATTCTGGCAAGCGAAGGCTGCACCGGGGTTCCGACTACCTTCAGCCCTGAGAACCTTGCCATTGGGGATACACTTATGTATGTGCTCTGGAACTTCGGCGATCCGGCTTCGGGTGCACAAAACCAGTCGACGGATTATTATACACAACACACCTACACCAAAGCGGGAACATATTATGCACGACTCAAGGCATGGAATTCAGATTATTGTACTGACAGTACCTACATTGAACTGAACATTTATGATCCGCCGGTTGCCGGCTTCTCCTGGGACAACAGCTCGCCTGCATGCGATTCAACAATTACCTTTATCAATTATATGCAGGGCAATGGTGCCATTATTGACTCGGTAAGCTGGAACTTTGCCGATGGTACTGATACGGTTCAGTACTATCCGGTACCGCCCATGATTACACACAGATTCACACGGTATGGCATTTACAATGTAACCCAGACCTGTTATGCTGCCAATGGCTGCACTGATATGGTGACACACAGTGTAACGGCAAAATGCCTGTCGGCGATGTTTGTTCTCACCGATTCGATTGCCTGCCAGAACCAGATAGCCATTTTTGCCGACAGTTCAGAGCCTGCTGAAGCCATTACCAAATGGTTGTGGCTATTCGGTGACGGGACGTATGAAGAATACTATGATTACAAGCCTTTTGTGGAGCACATCTATACACAGACCGGTTATTTTACTGCAGAACTTACAACCACTGCCAACATTAATGGTGTTCCGGTTCAGGATACTATTGAGCGTTTGATTCTTGTGAAGAAGGCACCAGAAGCTGCATTTATTACTTCTGCCCTTTGCCGTCATGATACTATTTCATTTACAGATCAGTCGACCATTGAATATGACAGTATAGTTGGCTGGAACTGGGATTTTGGTGACGGCAAATCATCAGTACTTCAAAATCCATCACACCTTTACCAGCATGATACCATTTTTGACATCACGCTGACCACCTACTCGAAATCAGGATGTTATGACACGGTAAGCCAGCATGTTGTACTTTTACCACAACCGCTGTTGGAGCTTTCGGCTGGAGATGGAGTTTTCTGTATGAATGAAAATCAGATCATTTTTGCCGACACTTCCGGTCAGAATTATGATTTCTATTACTGGGACTGGGGTGACGGTGACACATCCATCAGCACACAACCTGTGGCAGGACACAGCTATAACACAGGAAGTTATTTCTTGTCATTACAGGTCATGGCATCATGGGGCTGCTCAGCTACCGATACCGCACTGATTGAAGTAAAACCAAAACCACAGGCAGATTTTGATTTTGAGCCTGCCGACAGTGTAAGTATTATTTCAGGATTGGTTAGTTTTTATGACCATACTTTGGCTTATCAGAGTGCGGTTTATAACTGGTTCTGGGATTTTGGTGACGGCCGTGATACCCTCCTTCAAAACCCCGTGCACCGCTATGCTGATACCGGGATGTATCAGGTACGTTTGTTTGCCACAAACGTTGAAGGATGCACGGATACCATCACTCGGAGCGTGGTTGTTTATCCTGAGTTAAGCATATTCGCTCCCAATGCCTTTACGCCTAACTACGACAATCTGAACCCGACTTTCAAACCCCTGATACGGTATGAAATGACCGGTTCCTATATTTTCAGGGTATTTAACCGCTGGGGACAGGTTGTGTTTGAAACCTATGATCCGGAAGCCGGCTGGGATGGTACTTACAGGAACGAACAGGTACCGTCGGGTGTTTATGTATGGTATGTTGAGCTAAATCATCCCAATGGCAAGCCTGAAATTTTTAAAGGCTCCGTTGCATTGATAAGGTAATGATGTAAAAGTAATTACTTTCATACGATACAGAAGGTGATATGTTTTAATTACAACTTTTGATAGAGGTTGTATTAACTATGTTTTTGCGTTGTTAGTCGTGTGATTATTTGTCTGAAACTTTCTGC
>CAZKCK010000202.1:0-6976 GCA_964550695.1 uncultured Bacteroidales bacterium
CGAAGAGGCAGCGAGCCATATCGTTGCGTTTAAAATCAGTTTGCGGTGATTGCCGTTTGCATCAGCCACCCAGCCATCGTACAACACGTCGTTGTTATCACCTGAACCGTCATCACAGGGTGAACTGTCGCCAAACCCTACAACTTTACCGCTGCCATAGGTGGCATAGGCCACCATTACATTCGAATTGCCGAAGGAGGAGCCTGTTTTATATACAACTCCCTTTACACTGCTGTTTGCAGCCGGGCTCATTGTAATTGAGGTACCTCCACTCCACTGGGCTTTTGTTACATCTCCCATGATGCCGTGCAGCAAAGGATCGGTGGGCAGGTTGGGAATATTGGTGGTGGTTTGTGAAAAATCCACATAATCAAATGTCATTCCGAAAGGGTTGGATTGTACACTGTTTGTACTCATCAAGTCATTCCAGATATGTGGCGAATCATCCCCGTCATTGTTTCTGTCAGAATTATCATGATCGCCTACCATAAACAACCCACCTCCGTTCTGTACGAATTGCATAATGGCTGTTTTTTCGGCAGTTGTAAATAAAATATTGGGTTCGCATACCACAAACACTTTGTAATTTGAAAGATCCTGGACATTGGAGGAGTTTCCGTAAGTAATCTGCCCGTTGTAGGGCAGAGTTTCAACCCAATAACCCTGCTGAACCATTTCGATTCCCCATGCTGAAATACCCCCCTGCCAATATGTTTCGGCAGTTGACTGTGTGACATTTGACTGTGCCGGATTGGGAATCCTTTGAGCATTTGATTCATTGCCTCCGCCCAATACGGCCGGGCCATTGGACCAACCCAGATTGTGCTGATCAGCATCAATCACCCAATCGGCATTACCAGCCGATTCAGCTTTGGTAGCATCAAATAAAATTTTGGTCTGGGCATTAAGCGTGTATACAAATAACAAAAGAAGACAACTAAAAAACAGTTTGTTTATTGACATAAGAATAGCGTACAGGTAGATTATATACTTACGACAGATAGCATAGGTGGGGTGTCAGGGGAATTTTCACCTCAAATAAAAAGATGCAAAGATATGCATGTTTTGAAGAACAATAATACAAAGACACTCATCACATTACAGCGAAAAATTGTCAGTGCATACTGAAACAAAAGCGCGCCATGCTGTTTGATTCCAAATACAACCATTCCGGCTTTTTTGGTAAACCACGGTTTTAAAACGTCATTGGCATAAACCCAAAGTAAAATTATGCTTTAACCCAAGACAATCTCATTGCACTTTTATTAACGAGGAATCAACAGATTAACATATTTTATAAATTCGCCGTTCTTCACTCAATATCAAACGTATACCTGAACTTCACGCGCTGATCCTTTGGCATTTTTACATCAAAGCGCATCTGACGTACGTAATCTTTTAACAGATTCTGTGAACGAATGTCTGTTTTTTCATCGCTTTGGGTAAAAACTGTTGCCACCTCCCCTTTCTTATGCAGCGTAATGTCAAAAATAAACAGCCCATGCACATCATTTTTTACCAGAAACTCCTTTAATTTACCATTCAATAATTCGCGGTTAAGCGTACTCACAGCGGTATCGGCCACTGCATCAGGGTTTGTGGGCTCAGTGTAAAGCAAGTATTCAGGCAGTTTTTTATAATCCCATTCTATTACTTTATTGCCGTTCGACAAATACAACAAACTGGTATCGGTACGCATGGCAAAACAGGGTGAATAGAGGTTTGGATTGAAAAGCTTCCCCTGATATCCAAACATGGCCTGACGTGAATCCATATTTTCATACTCATACACAAGTACCCGCTTTTTAAACCCGAATGCACCCGGATCATCCACAAAAGCAAAATATTGCTGGTCATGCGAAACCGAAAAATCAAGAAACGCATCGTTGCTGTAATGAAAGAAATTACGGTCAATTTCGCCTGAGGGAACATTGATACGCCCCATGCCGAACTGTGCAAGCTGTTTTGTTCCACCCTCCTTTCCCTTTGACCTGACTGCATAAATGACTTTACTGTCGTCAGGAGCAAACTCCATATAGATAACAATGTCGATTTCATCTGAACTTGTGGCAATCCTTTTGCCGGTTGCCACATCAAAAAAAGCCACAAGTCTTTTTGCCCTTTTGGCGTTTCTGAGTTCACCCTTATTCTTACCAACTGATTCGAGTTCACGCAACTCCCTTTTTTCAGGGTCATAACTTGCGGCAATGGTCTTGCCATCGTGGCTTACAGCCAAAACCTCAATATCGTCAACTTCAATTTTATCGGATTTTTCACCCGTAAGAAAATCAAAAAAACGTATCCTGTCGTTTTCACTCACTGCAATTTGTGAAGTACCATTTACAAAACCGGCTGACATAATTCCATCACGGCTAAATACCACTTTACCGCTTGCTGCCTCAAGTACAACACATTTACGCGGTTTTACTTTTATCAGGCTCCAGAACGATGTCCACTGAATGGTTTCAACCATCAGGATATACTTGCCATCCTGTGAAAAAACAGGTTTTGAACCAAATTTAAACCCGCTGATATCAAAATTCTTCCACAACAAAACTTCAGTTCCGGGCTTCTGAACATCAAGCAAATACAACCGGCCACCCCACCCTGATACCAGCAGTTCCTTCTGATCCGGCGAAACGGTCATCCCAAAAATCGGATAATGATTTTCAGGAACCTGAAACATACGGTATTTATCAGAATCATACGACTGGGCGGATACTTGCAGCCAAAGCCCTGCAGTGACTAATAAAAAAACAATCTTTTTCATAAATGTGTAAAATAAAAATGGCTTCATTTAAGGATCTCTCCGTATGAAGCCATTGAATGAATAAATACATGGCGGCTGAGATGGAGGGTAAGGTTGCGAATTGACATCTTTACCCGAACCCCCACCTTCGTTTATCCGCACATTAACATGGATATTCTTCTAATAGGCTTTGGTTTCAGCTTTTGTAATGTTCTTTTTTTCAAGAATATACAAATATTCGCCATCCAGTGTCTGAATAGTGCGTGCACCTTTGCGACCATCGTAGTTTGTAAATTTTCCGCTTTCGCAATCTATTGCAAACTGATCGCCATTGTCATTTCCATAAAAAGCTGTGTGACCAAAAACGCCATCAAAATCACCACGCTTTGTACGTACCGACCAAATCTTGCTTCCGTCAGATTTTTTATGTGCACTGATTCCCTTTTCACCGATAATAAGTACCTGATCCTTGCCATAATCAGAAATTCTTATGGCATTGTTGATGTTGTCATCAGCCAGTGGAATTTCATATTTTTCTTCTCCCGTTTTAATGTCGAGTGAATAAATTGCCTTACCGCTGCATACAATCACATTGTCGTCGGACGGGAAAAGATTTGTAACACCCCTCGAAAAACGCTCTGAGCGCCAGATCTGGGTTCCGTCGGCATCATTAAAGGCCATGACTCCGTATGGTTTGTAATTCTGGTAAAAAATATGATTTGTATAATAAATCAGGGTCATCTGACCTGCCTGAACCTTATTTTCGCAAACAGCCTGAACTTCGGCGGCACCGCCAACCTGAAGGATGATTTTATCGCCAACTTTATACATATTGGGTGCAATCATCAATTGCTTGAGCTCTGGCGACGACCAGATTAATTTCCCTGAATTCAAATCATATTTTTTTACAAATTGATGACGTTTATCCTGCATATCAAATATATACAAATCGTTACCATCAATAATAGGATCGGCAATAGCATTGTAAACCGTTGAACGAACAATTTTACGACCGCCATAGCCTGAAGGGATACCACTACGGATGGCTTCCAATGCAGTCTGGTCATAAGCCAGGGTAAACAGTTTTTCGCCATTGCTGTATTTGTAAATCTGCAGACCATTGAGAGATAAGAAAATACGTTCTCCCACAATATTGAGTTTTAATACCGGATCACGTGTAACTACTTTCTTTTCAACAATCCCGCGGTAATCGGTTTCCCATACAATATCCCCATTTGTCATATTGATCAGGCACAACTGATTTTTAAATCCGGCAAACAAAGCGGCAAGGTTCGTAGGTTTATAGTTAAGCATCAAAAGGGTTTTGTTGTTGCCGTCATACACATAAGCTCCAACCACGCCTTTAAACTTGGCTGTTGACCACAATTCTTCGCCATTTTTGGTCTTAATCATGGTAAGGGCCTCTTTTGTTGAAATGGCAAATGCATCCATCTCACTGATGTATACAACATTATCGCCATTTACATTCTGGTATTTCTGCGATGCCCACAATTCTTTACCTGTAAGCACATCGATTACCGAAATCTGGTCTTTTCCCATTTTGCGTTCAAACAGAAACACAACACCAGCATCCCACATAGGGATAATTTCATCAACACTTCTCAGCTTTGGAGAAATTTCCTTGAATTTGGAATTCCATTTAATGTCACCTTTTACGGCATCCAACAATGATATCTGTTTTTCGTCGCCAATCAGCAATAAATTCCTGACTTCGCTCAATTCAAAAACCTTATCGCCTTCATGAGGCAACTTAAACGAAAACAGCTCTTTCATATCCTGCGCTGACACCACAGCGAAGGCACAAAAAGCAAAAACAAAAGTGAGAAAACGTTTCATGATGTTAGTAATTTTAGTTAAATAATTTTAATAGTTTTTTTCAAATAAATACTATGATTTACTGAATATTAGCATATTGAACGTCTAATATAGAATAAATCCAAACCCAAATAAAACCAATAGTTTTCCGAATTGTTCAACAAAAATCCTATTTAGATTCACTTTTTATCATATATACATACAGGCATTTTAGAAATGAAATCAGAAGGAACTCCGATTTGGTTTTAAACTTTTACTTTTTTATCTTTGGACTTGCAAAATCCCAGAACAAATGGAAATCATAAAAACCGAAATTCCCGACCTGTTAATCATTAAACCTCAGGTTTTTGAAGATGAACGCGGCTATTTTTTTGAATCGTATAACCGCGATAAATTCAAAGCCGCCGGCATTCCGGTTGAGTTTGTGCAGGACAATGAATCAAAAAGCCAAAAAAATGTTTTGCGCGGCCTGCACTTTCAAAAACCTCCGTTTGCCCAGGGCAAACTGGTAAGGGTGATGAAGGGGGCAGTTCTGGATGTGGCTGTGGATCTCAGGCGCGGTTCACCAACCTATGGAAAATGGGAATCCATTGTTCTAAGTGAATCAAACAAATTCATGTACTGGATTCCGGCCGGCATGGCTCATGGGTTCCTCACGCTTGAAGACAATACGGTGTTTTTTTATAAATGCACCAATATGTATAGCAAAGAATCAGAAGGTGCCGTACGCTGGTCAGATCCCGACCTCCGCATTAACTGGAATATTGTCGAGCCGATACTCTCGGGCAAAGATATGATTGCACCGCTTTTTAAAGATTTTGACAGCCCCTTTATATATGAAGTGAATGGTTGATTGTGAACGAAAAAGGTCAACAGGCATTCGCTGATTATCAGTTCCCAGTAACTAATAATGAATAGCTTAATCTTTACATTTGACCGGATGCCCCCACCAATTACCATTCACCAATTACCAATCACCAATCCTGCCTCACGCCATATAAAACTATAAGCCATAAAAGGTTACCTTTGCAGCCAAATTAATCTGCTGTGAATTTTTCTGATTTAAACTTAACCACTCCTCTTTTAAACGCACTTGCTGATCAGGAGTTTGAATATGCAACACCTGTTCAGGCTGAGGCATTTCCTGTAATCATGTCGGGTAAGGATGTGATTTGCATTGCCCAGACCGGTACCGGCAAAACCCTTGCTTATCTGTTGCCACTTCTGAGGCAGTTAAAATATGATGACCAGCGGCATCCCCGGATTCTGATAGTTGTTCCAACCCGTGAACTGGTATTGCAGGTTACAGCCGAAATAAAAAAACTTACCACATATATGAACCTTCGTTTTGCCGGTGTTTACGGAGGCACCAATATCAAAACCCAGGGACAGGTTGTATATGACGGACTTGACATATTGATTGCGACTCCTGGCCGACTCTATGATCTGGCACTGAACGGAGTACTCAGGCTCAAATCAGTTCAAACACTGGTTATTGACGAAGTGGATGAAATGCTGAATCTGGGATTCAGGCAACAACTGATTACTTTGATGGAATCGCTTCCGGGCAGAAGGCAAAACCTGATGTTTTCTGCTACACTTAGCTCTGATGTTGAAAATCTGGTAAATAAATACTTCGACAATTGCTATAAGATTGAAATTGTACCTCATGGCACCCCGCTCGAGCTTATCAATCAAAAAGTTTATCTTGTACCAAACTTCTATACCAAAATTAACCTGTTAGAGCATTTGCTCAATTCTGATGCAGAAACGACCAAAGTACTGGTATTTGCAGGAACCAAGAAGCTGGCCGACCGCTTATTTGAGCAGATTTCGAACAAATTTCCGGGCCAGTTCGGTGTTGTTCACTCCAACAAATCACAGAACCAGCGTATTAATACACTCAAAAGCTTTAACGGAGGCGAAATCAGGGTGCTGATTGCAACTGATCTTATGGCCCGCGGCCTCGATATCAGCGACGTGACCCATGTAATTAATTTCGATATGCCGGATGTACCGGGCGATTATATTCACAGGATTGGCCGTACCGGGCGCGCAGGCAAGGATGGAATTGCCATATCATTTGTAAACAAGGCTGAAGAAGCCTACCTGAAAGAAGCTGAAATTATGATGAAAATGTCAGTTAAAAAACTTCAGTTGCCTGATAACATTGTAATTTCGACCATATTCTCCGACGAAGAAAAGCCCGTACTTTTCAACAAAAACTATTTAAAAATCAAAGCCCGGCCGGCATCATCCAGTGCTTTTCAGGGGAAAAAAGATAAAAACAAGAAGTCGAATCTTGGTGGGCCTGGTAAACGAAACCCCGGCAAGACCAAAACTGTTAACCGGGGGCAGCAGAAAAGGAAAGGTGTGTGAGGACAACAGGCA
>CAZKCK010000203.1:0-1396 GCA_964550695.1 uncultured Bacteroidales bacterium
CGAAGACACATCTTGAACTTACGATGGTACACGAGGTTATGATATTGGACAATAGCGGATTTGACCTTGGACTGATCCTGAGTGCCGGCTACCTGAAATTTGCCATGTACAGCGCCATCATCATCAACTTCTTCACCGGTGAACTCTCCCCCGGGCTTTCAGTAGCCGCTTTCTTTGCCGGACAGGTTTTTCTGGCCGTAGTCATCGGACTCATTGAATCGTTTATGGCCAGATTCAGAATGAGCCACAACTCACAGTTTATTTTTGCACTTTCATCAGTCAGTCTGCTCATTTTTCTGGGCGTACTGCTGATATTAGGGAAATTTGCCTAATACATCACACTATGATAAATGTACTGCTTATCGTATTCATTATCGGCCTGTTGTACCTATCCATTGCCAACAGGCTCATCACCTACATCAGGGTTTTATCTTTTCAGGGATTCCTGTTGTTTGGCGTAACTTTTCTGCAATTGCAGGAAATCAACACCTTCAACCTGGTGCTGATCCTGCTCGAAACGGTGGTCTTTAAGGCGATTGCCGTCCCGGCTTTTATCAGTTACCTTATTAAACGAAACAATATTACACGTGAGGCAGAACCCTATCTTCCGAATTTTATCTCGCTGGTAATTACCACACTCATCATTGTCGTTACCATTTTGCTGGCCAATTCAATCCAGGACAAACACATCGACAAGATATTCTTTATTGTGGCGCTGTCGGCCATATTCACCGGACTGTATATTATTTCGACCCGGCGAAAGATTATCACCCACGTAATGGGTTATATGATTATTGAAAATGGTGTGTTTGTGCTTTCGCTGGCCGTGGGTAACGAGATGCCCATGCTGGTGAATCTGGGAATCATGCTCGATATTTTTGCCAGCGTGCTCATTCTGGGCGTGTTCCTCAACAAAATAGGCGACGTGTTCAAGGATGTGGATGTGGATCAGTTAAGTAACCTTAAAGATTTGTAAAAGGCATGGACAACTATATCGCGCTGGCTTATCTGATTATTGTTTACCTGATGGCAGGTCTGCTGTTTCTGAACCGTTCAAAAACATGGAATTATTCACTGGTAGCGCTGTTTGCAGGTTTACAGGCAGCATTTACAATATTTGCCTGCTATCGTTACAATCAGACCGTACTCGAATTCTTTACGTTTGATTCACTGGGCATTATCCTGCTGATTACGCTCAGTGTCATCACCATTCCTGTATTGATACACAGTTACATTTATATCGAAAAGCACAATGCCACACCAGGCGTGAGGGCCGTGTATTTTGCCGCCATTGTTACACTGATTGCTTCTATCGGGCTGGCCTATATGGCCAATCACATTGCCGTGATGTGGATTTTTGCAGAACTTACCACCCTGAGTGCTTCAGGCCTTATTT
>CAZKCK010000203.1:1496-6928 GCA_964550695.1 uncultured Bacteroidales bacterium
GCCGTGATGTGGATTTTTGCAGAACTTACCACCCTGAGTGCTTCAGGCCTTATTTATCATCACCGGAACAAGCTGGCCCTCGAAGGCACATGGAAATACGTCTTCATCTGCGCTATCAGCATCACATTTGTGTTTATCGGCATCCTGTTTCTGAGCCTATCACTGCATCAGACCGGATCATCAGATCTTTCATATGCCAACCTGATTGCCAATGCCGGCAAGTTGAACCCTTTCTGGCTCAGGCTCGCCTTCCTGTTTATCTTTACCGGATTCACTGCCAAACTGGGGCTGGTACCGATGTACACCGCCGGGATCGATGCCAAGGACAAGGCTCCCGCGCCGGCAGCAGCACTGCTCTCAAGCGTGCTGATGAATCTGGGCTTTGTTGGTGTTTTCAGGACTTATGCCGTTGTTGCCAACACGCCCATTCACCATTGGGCCAATCTGGTGGTTTTTATTGCCGCCTTTCTTTCGATATTCGTGGCCATGGTGTATATGACCAAGGTGATGAATATCAAACGTATGTTTGCCTATTCGGGCATCGAACACATGGGCCTTGTGATGCTGGGTCTGGCTGCCGGTGGTGTGGGATATTATGCAGCCATCCTGCACGTGGTGTTACACGCTTTTGTAAAAACCGGGCTGTTTTTGCAATACAATCAGATTTACAGGGTTTACCAGAGCAAGAGCATTTATAACCTTGGCAATTACTTTAAATACAATCCGGCAGGTGCGCTGGTATTGTTGTTCGGCTTCATCAGTGCCACGGCCATGCCGCCATCCGGCCTGTTTGTGAGCGAATTCCTTATATTCAGATCATTGTTCGAGGGGCAGTACATTGTGTTGCTGATTGCTGTGCTGGTGGTACTCACGGTCATCATATGGGCTTTCGGGAAGAACGTGTTTAAAATACTTTTTGCCCCGGCCGTTGGTTTTGATGAAAGCCAGATACCCAAAATAAGCCCCTGGGAATCGCTCACACAATACCTTCTGCTTGCTGCAGCCGTATGGCTTGGCTTAAATCCTCCGGCACAGTTCGTAAAACTCATCGAAGAAACCATTAAAATATTACCTGTTTAACATGAATGCTGTTTCAATACGCAACAATGAATCAATTCAGGTGAATTCAATTCCTGTGATTGGTTACAATGAATTTCTGGAGTACAATACAGGATTGGTGAAGAACAGCCTTGCCTGCCACTGTGTGAGTTATTTCGGGTTGGCTTCGGGTAATACCATCAAACTTTACTGTGCCATAGCCGATGATGAAAAACATTTGATTTATGTTTCTTCTTCGGTTTTGAACACTGGCAGTATGGTTCAATCGTTTACTGCACATAGCCTTGTCTTTGAGAAATTCGAACGTGAAATTCACGAAAATCATGGCATTCAATACACTGACCATCCCTGGCTGAAGCCTGTGAGGTATCCGTTTAACCGCAGTGATGCTACTCAGGTAATGGACAATTACCCGTTTTATGGAATTCACGGAGAAGAACTGCACGAGGTGGGCGTTGGGCCGGTACATGCCGGTGTGATTGAGCCGGGGCATTTCAGATTTGTATGCAATGGTGAGCAGATTCTGCATCTCGAGATACAACTCGGGTACCAGCACCGAGGCGTTGAAGACCTTTTCCTGAAAAAAGACCGGCTCCTGCAAAGGGCCATCCTGGCCGAAAATATTGCAGGCGACAGCGTGATTGAACACGCTTCAGCCTTTGCATCGCTGATGGAAAGCCTGAGCGGATTTGAACCCGGCCATGATGTGCTGTATGCCCGCACACTGGCTCAGGAAATTGAACGCGTGGCCATTCATACCGGCGATCTGAGTGCCATCTGTACCGATATCGCCTACCAGCTTGGAAGTTCGGTATTCGGGCGGTTGCGTACCCCCGTCATCAATTTCTTTCAGGAATGGTGTGGCAATCGTCTGGCAAAAAGCCTCGTAAGGCCTTACAGGCACAATTTCCATTTTACTGCAGCTCTGGGTAAACGTCTGTTGGAGGTTTTTGATGCCTTTGAGCCCGATTTCAACGAAATGAATACCGAACTCTTCAATCTTCCCAGTGCCTTGTCACGACTGGAGCGTACCGGAACGGTAACCCATGAACAGGTGGCCTCTATTGGTACTGTTGGCATGGCGGCACGCATGAACGGGCTGAACCGTGATATCCGGCAGTCGCATCCTTACGGGCTGTACGCTTCGCTGTCTCATGAACCCATCATCAAAAATCATGGAGATGTTTACTCCCGAACCCAGATACGCAAGCAGGAGGTGATACAGTCAATCGGGTATATCCGCAACCTGATCAGCCATATTCCGGAACCGTCATTTGTAAATGAGACTGCTGCACCGCGCCCCGGCATGTTTGCCCTTTCACTTACCGAAGGCTGGCGTGGAGAGGTCTGTCATGTGGCTATTACAGGTGATCAGGGAGAATTGGTGGCCTACAAGATCAAGGATCCTTCATTCCATAACTGGCTGGCACTGGCGCTTTCAGTGCGCAACAACGAGATATCTGACTTTCCGGTCTGCAACAAGAGTTTTAACCTTTCGTACTGCGGTCACGATTTGTAATATACCAGCGTATGATCAACAACATCAAAATATTATTCCATCAGGGCAAACAATACATCCCCGACGTAACTACGGTAAACGTGCCGGGTATCTTCCGTGGCAGGCCCGAAATTAGCAGTGCAAAGGTAAATGAGGAAGAACTTCAGGATTTGTGCCCTACGGGCGCCATCGGAATCCATCCGGTGAGCATCGATCTGGGCAAATGCGTGTTTTGTGGAGAATGTGCACTGAGGTTTCCTGAAAAGATACAGTTTACCACTGATTACAAAATGTCAGTAAATGAGCGCAGCCGGCTGGTTGTGGTTGAAAACGACCTGAGCCCGCTGATGGTGGATGCCGCAACGGTCCGCAAAGAAATCCACAGAATGTTTGGCGGTTCGCTCAAGCTGCGGCAGGTTTCGGCTGCCGGCGACAACAGTTGCGAGTGGGAACTGAATGCCTGCAGCAATGTAAACTTTGATATGGGCCGCTTCGGGATTGAGTTTGTGGCCAGTCCGCGCCATGCCGATGGTGTGGTCATTACCGGGCCCATCTCCGCCAATATGGCACGTGCACTGCAGATTACCTGGGATGCCGTACCCGAACCCAAAATCCTCATACTTGCAGGAACCGATGCCATCAGCGGAGGTATTTTTGCCGGCAGCCCGGCCCTGAATCGTTCGTTTCTGGATAATCATAAGGTTGATTTGTATGTACCCGGAAATCCGGTGCATCCGCTCACGTTCATAAACGGTGTGCTCGATTTGATAAGAGGGCGGAAAAAGATGTGAGGATTTGCGGATTTGAAAATGTGAAGATTTGAAAATATGCAGATGTGAGGATGTGGGGATGTGAAGATTTGAAGATATGCAGATTTGAGAATGTGAAGATGTGAAAAGAATTCAACAACTCAACGATTCAACAACTCAACGATTCAACAATTCAAAAATTCAAGGATTCAACAACTCAACGATTCAACAATTCAAAGATTCAAAGAAATTCAAAAATTCAAAGATTCAACAATTCAAAAATTCAAGGATTCAAAAATTCAAGGATTCAACCACTCAACAATTCAATGGTTCAACAACTCAACAATTCAACAATTCAAAGATTCAAAGATTCAAGGATTCGGGATAGGAAGGAACTACTTACTTCATACTCACCGCTCACATCTCTCCTCTCGAATTTGACCCTTCACCCTAATGGAAAAAATCAGAACCGGTAAAAATTATTACTAATTTTGCCATAAACCGGTAAAATGTTTTACCACTTAAACTTGTTTTATGACCGATTTACTGAAAGAGATCATACTTGACGAACAGTCCGGAGGGGTTTTTACAGGAACACTGCGGCGTTTAAAGGTTAGCCATGTCCAGAATAAAGCCGCCGTTATCATCGGAGTACGAAGGTCAGGCAAATCCACATTTCTGAATCAGATCAAAAACCGGTTAATTTCAGAAGGCATGGCTGCAATGAATATGCTTCATATCAATTTTTTTGATGATAGGCTTTCAACATTAAAAATCATTGGTTTGGACGTTGTGGTTCAGGCCTATTTTTTACTTTTCCCAAACAAAAAGGGGAATGAAAAGGTTTGTTTCTTTTTTGATGAAATTCAGGTAATTCCCGGATGGGAAGCCTTTATTGACAGGTTGCTCAGGACAGAAAACTGCATGGTTTATCTTTCGGGTTCATCTCAACAAATGCTGTCGAAAGAAATAGGTACGCAAATGCGGGGAAGGGCGCTGTCGTGGGAATTGTTTCCATTTTCTTTTCAGGAGTTTACGGATCACCTGAAAATCAACAATAAATTTCCCTTAAATGGTCAGCAACGCCTGTTGATCGAAAATGCGTTTAATGAATATTGGGAATCCGGTGGTTTTCCGGAGGTCATTGGGATGGAAAGAGCACTTCGCATCAAAATACATCAGGAATACTTTAATTCCATCCTGTTTCGCGACCTGATTGAACGCTACGATATCTCGCATCCGAGGGCAATGATTGATCTGGCCAGGCACCTACTGGAAAACATCAGCTCGATGTACACATTAAACAGCCTTACAGGATTGCTGAAATCACTCGGGCATAATGTTCCCAAAAATTCAGTTTCAGACTATCTCCATTGGTTTGAAGATGCGTACTTTCTGTTTACCGTCCGTTTGTTTGATGCTTCTTTTCGCCGTTCAAATGCCAATCCAAAAAAAATGTATTGTATCGATCATGCAATGGTACGTTCTGTTTCATCCGGAATTTTGGTCAATAGTGGCCATCTTCTCGAAAACATGGTTTTTTTGGCACTCCGGCGTACAAGTCCCGAAGTATTTTATTACAAAACTGCAGGAAATTTGGAAGTTGACTTTATTTTGAAAGACCTGAACGGGCACATCATGCTTTTCCAGGTTTGTGAAACAATTGCAAACACAACTACACGTACGCGTGAAATCAATGCATTGCAAACCGCTATGGCTGAGCTGGGAGTGGAAACCGGAACCATTGTAACACGTAACGAAACAGATTTTATTCAACTCCAAAACGGTTCAATCGAAGTAAAACCAGTCTGGCGTTTTTTGCTCGAAATCAGCGCGTTAAACCAATTATAAAAAGAATCAAACATGAGAACTTTTGTCAAAACAAGCCTGGTGGCCCTTTCACTGATTATGTCGGTAATAAGGTTGCAGGCAGCCCCCGTAACAGAATCAGCGGCACTGACTTTGGCCGGTAATTTCCTGGCCAACAAGGTGGCCGCAATATCTGGGCTTTCGCTGGTTTACCAGCGTCCGGGAGCCTTTTATGTGTTCGGCCACCAAACAGGTTTTGTCATCGTGGCTGCCGACGACCGCGTTACACCCATTCTGGGCTATAGCACCGAAAGCGC
>CAZKCK010000204.1:0-6915 GCA_964550695.1 uncultured Bacteroidales bacterium
AAAATTTATTTGTAACTTATTGTTTTATAATATTTAATAAAAGTATTTGCTACCGTCAAACAATTTTATATCTTTGTAGCAAATAAAATTTGATAATCAATGATACTCCAGTCCACCATTGAAAATGTAATTGAATTACAGAAGGTTAAAAATATTCATCAAACAAATTTAAAGAGGGACGCGCTCAAAAGATTACCTGAAATTACATCACATGCACTCATTATTTCCGGAGTCAGGAGATGTGGGAAAAGCACACTGATGTCTCAATTGCGAGAGCAACAGCTACAGCAGTCTCTTTATTTAAATTTTGATGATGCCAGGCTTTATGGTTTCGATTTCGATGATTTTGCCCGAATTGATAAAATAATTCTAAGTCAGGATGTAAAAATTTTATATTTCGATGAAATTCAAATTATTGCAGGGTGGGAGCGTTATGTAAGGCAAAAGCTTGATGAGAATTTCAGGCTTATTATATCCGGGTCAAACGCCACATTGCTGAGTAAAGAACTTGGTACTCATCTTACGGGAAGGCATATTACAAAAGAACTGTACCCGTTCTCGTACAACGAATTTGTACGGTTTAAATTCGCTGATTTTTCAAAAGAATCTGTCAGTCAGTATTTGTTAACGGGTGGATTTCCGGAATATATCAAATCAGGTGATGATGATATTTTGCTTACTTTGCTTGAAGATATTTTGATCCGAGATATCGCTGTAAGGTATAACCTGCGGGATGTCAAAATGTTGCAGCGACTTGTAACTTATTTGATGTCGAATGTAGGCAAAACAGTTTCGGGTAACAAAACTGGCCATCTTACAGGTATTCATGCTACTTCAACTGTTTTGGAATATTTTTCACATCTTGAAAATTCATGGCTGTTCATGTTTATGCCTAAATTCAGCTATTCGGTAAAAGCGCAACTCATCAATCCCAGAAAAGTTTATGCAATAGATACCGGGCTTGTAAATGTTAGTTCAATATCGTTCAGCCCAGATCTGGGACGAAAGTTCGAAAACATGATTTTTCTTTACTTAAAGCGTTCGTATAAAGAGATATACTATTTTGCAGAAAAAGCGGAATGTGATTTTGTTATTTTTGACAAAGGGCAAATCCACTCATTGATTCAGGTCTGCTATGAACTGAATCAGGATAATCTGGTTCGGGAACTGAATGGATTGTATGAAGCAATGGATTTTTTTAATCTAAGTAATGGTACAATTGTAACCCTAAATCAACAGGATGGATTCTCCAGAGATAACAAAACGATATCCGTCGTCAGGGCATTTGATTTTTTGGTAATTTAGTAACAGGTTCGTTTATAGATTTTTGTATTTTCTGATTTTCAATGAAATTGTGGCATGCCAAAAAGTTTTACCTTTGCATCATCAAATGGCTCCGGCCTTGATAATCAGATACAATCACCATATTTAAAATTCAAAATATATACTATATGGCAATAAATGATCCTCAAACTCCTGTGGGAAAACTGTTTGAAGAATTTCCACCGGTTACAAAAGCACAGTGGGAAGAGGTGATACACGAAGACCTGAAGGGTGGCGACTATGAGAAAAAACTGGTATGGTCCACCGCAGAAGGTTTTAAAGTCAGACCTTATTACCGCCTCGAAGACATTGAAAATATTTCTTTTACACAATCTTTCCCGGGTGAGTTTCCATTTGTTCGTGGCCTCAGAAAGCAAGGAAATGCCTGGTTTATCCGTCAGGATATTTGTGTACAGAAAGATGGCATTGCTGCCGCCAATCAGAAGGCTGTTGAGATTCTTCACAAGGGTGCCGATTCTATCGGATTCATTGTGAATACCCTACAGGAATTTTCCTACACTGATTTTTGCAGCCTGCTTAAAGGTATTCTGATCAATGAAACCGAAATCAATTTTACCGGTGGTCAGCATGCGTTGAATGTGGTCAGCTATTGGAAAAAATTCCTCCAGGAGCAAAATACTGATGCAGTGAACCTTCATGGATCAATTGATTTTGACCCGCTTGGTTATCTGACCAAAACCGGTGGTTTCAGTGTGGCCTGTAACAATCTTGAGGGTGCCATGGGTTTTGCAAATCAGATGGTTAGCAACAGTCAGGAATTGACCGGGCTTAAAGTGATTGTTGTGAGTGGCCATAATTTTGGTAATGCAGGAGCCAGTGCAGTTCAGGAGCTCGCTTTCAGCCTGTCGGCCGGTGTTGAATATCTGAATCAGTTGACCGAAAAGGGCTTTTCTATCGACCAGATTGCGCCACACATGAAATTTGTTTTCAGCGCCGGATCCAATTATTTTATGGAGATAGCCAAACTCAGGGCTGCCCGTATGTTGTGGGCAAACATTGTAAAAGCGTATGAACCTGCAAATGAGGACGTCTGTAAAATGACGATTCATTCGGTTACTGCTGACTGGAATAAATCTCTTTATGATCCGTATGTGAATATGCTGCGTACCACCACCGAGGCTATGTCAGCTGCAATTGGCGGTTCAGATTCGCTGACCGTAAAACCGTTTAATTCCATATACGAAGATACCACCGAATTTTCGGAACGTATTGCACGCAACCAGCAGCTTATACTCAAGGAAGAATCAAAGCTTGACAAGGTTGTTGATCCTTCAGCAGGTTCATATTACATCGAAACCCTGACGGCATCCATTGCAGATGAAACCTTGAAACTTTTCCTGAAAACAGAAGAAAAGGGTGGATATTATGCAGCATTTGTTGCTGGTTTTATTCAGGAACAGTTGGCTGATTCGGCCAAAAAACGTGATCTGGCTTACGCCACACGCCGCGAAATCATTCTGGGTACCAATCAGTATCCCAATTTTAATGAAAAAATAACGAAGGAAATTCCAGCGGAAGTTATCCATCCGGAAGTAAAGAATACCGGACCCGCAATAGCTGAACCCATAAAAATTTATCGTGGAGCCAATGCTTTTGAGGAAATGCGGTTGCGTACCGATATGTTTTCGCTTAAAAACAAACGACCCGCAGCCTTTATGCTGACTTACGGCGGACTTTCGATGCGCCGTGCACGCTCACAATTCAGCAGTAACTTTTTTGCCTGTGCCGGGTTCGAAGTTATCGACAACAACGGTTTTGCCACTGTAGATGAAGGTGTTGCCGAAGCTTTGGCTTCGAAGGCTGAAATTGTTGTGGTTTGTGCAGCAGATGAGGATTATGCACTCATCGGTGCCGAAATTGCACAGAAACTGAATGGGAAAGCACTCATGGTTATTGCCGGTAATCCGCCATGTGCCGAAGAACTGAAAACTGCCGGAATTACGCATTTTATTCATGTGCGTACCAATGTGCTCGAAGCCCTGCTGCAATACCAGAAAGAACTATCCATACTTTAGATGAAAAAAGATAGTATTGAAATAAATGTAAATTCCGAGATCGGCGACCTCGAGGCAGTGATTCTGCATCGTCCGGGGCCGGAAGTCGAGAACATGACGCCTCAGAATGCCGAAAGAGCTCTCTACAGCGATATTCTCAATCTGGCCATTGTTTCAAAGGAATATGCACAGCTTGAAGGAGTGCTTCACAAGATTACCCGCGATCTTCAGGTACGCGACCTGCTGACGGATGTGCTGCGTAATGAAGTTGTGAAAAGCAGTTTTGTACGCAAGGTGTGTCAGCATGATCATGTGATGCACCTTGAACAGATGATGCTCTCGATGACTCCGGAAGATCTTACACGCCAGATGTTTGAAGGTGTGGTGATGCATAAGGATAATCTTACCAGATTCCTCGATAAGGAAAGGTACGAGGTCAGACCATTGCATAATTTCTTTTTTACACGTGATGCTTCCGTAAGCATCGGCAATAAGGTGCTGATCGGACGTATGGCAAGCCAGGTGAGGGTGCGTGAAGCCCTGATCATGGAAACCATTTTTGAATACCATCCCCGTCTGAAAACACAAATTATTAACTGTTCACCATCGGTTCAGAATCTTCAGGGTGTAACCTTCGAAGGTGGCGATATCCTAATTGCCCGCGAAGATGTGCTCCTGATAGGTCTCAGCGGAAGAACCTCATCACAGGGCATCGACCACATCATGGAATGCCTCCGCAGCAAAGAACAGGTTCATCATATTCTTGTTCAGGAACTTCCGGCCTCGCCCGAATCCTTCATTCACCTCGACATGGTGTTTACCTTTCTTGACCGTGAACACTGTATGGTGTATGAACCTGTAATTCTGAACGACAACCATTTTACTACCATTCATCTGAGTCTCGAAAACGGAAAGGTAAGCAATATTCGCGAAGAGCGTGACCTGCTGACTGCGCTCCGGAAACTTGGAATGGATTTTAAACCGGTGATGTGCGGTGGTTCATCAGATACGTATTCACAGGAAAGAGAACAATGGCACAGTGGGGCCAACTTTTTTGCTGTCGGGCCGGGTAAAATTATCGGATATGGACGTAATTCCTATACCATCGAGGAATTGTCGAGGAATGGCTATGAAGTAATTACTGCCAAAGAAGTTATGAACGGAAAACGGAACCCTGCTGATTACTCCAGATATGTGATTACCATTGAAGGTTCTGAACTTTCGCGTGGTGGTGGTGGTGCAAGATGTATGACCATGCCACTGGCAAGAAAACCTGTCGGTTGGTAAACATAAAATTTTTAATTTTTAATTATGAATTTTTAATTACTGATTAATTTTTTGCTGAATTTTTACTTATAAATTCTTGAAATCAAATCAATTCAAAATACAATGAAGCCGAATTTCAACAACCTGAATTTCAAAGCAGATCCGAAAGCTGCGGTTTCAGGCAAAGAATGGGAAGAAAAAAACCATATAAAAGCCGGGTATCTTACGCCTGAGCTGATTGCCATTAAACCGGTTTATACGCACGACGATTTGCTTGGAATGGAACATCTGCACTATGCTGCAGGTATACCGCCATTCCTGCATGGCCCATACAGTACCATGTATGTGATGCGGCCCTGGACCATCAGGCAGTATGCCGGTTTCTCCACAGCCGAAGAATCAAACGCTTTTTACCGCCGCAATCTGGCTGCAGGGCAGATGGGTCTCTCCATCGCTTTTGATCTGGCCACACACCGCGGTTATGATTCTGACCATCCACGTGTGGTGGGTGATGTGGGGAAAGCAGGTGTAGCTGTCGATTCAATCCTCGATATGAACATCCTGTTTGATCAGATTCCGCTCAACAAAATGTCAGTATCGATGACCATGAACGGTGCCGTTTTGCCTGTTCTGGCATTTTATATCGTTGCAGGACTTGAGCAGGGAGCTAAACTTGAACAGCTTTCAGGAACAATACAAAACGATATCCTGAAAGAGTTTATGGTTCGTAATACCTATATTTATCCGCCACTGCAGTCGATGCGCATCATTGGCGATATTTTCAGGTATACCTCCAAAAATATGCCCAAGTTCAACTGTATCAGTATTTCAGGATATCATATGCAGGAGGCCGGTGCCACTGCCGACATAGAACTGGCCTATACGCTGGCCGACGGACTCGAATATCTGCGAACAGGTGTGAATGCCGGAATGAGTGTGGATGAGTTTGCACCACGGCTGTCGTTTTTCTGGGCAGTGGGAATGAACCATTTTATGGAAATTGCCAAGATGCGGGCTGCACGTTTGTTGTGGGCCAAAATTGTAAAACAATTTAATCCGAAAAATCCCAAATCGCTGGCGCTCCGTACGCATTCACAAACTTCGGGCTGGAGCCTGACTGAGCAGGATCCCTTTAACAATGTTGCACGCACCTGTGTTGAAGCGCTTGCTGCTGCACTCGGACATACGCAGAGCCTGCATACCAATGCGCTGGATGAGGCCATTGCCCTTCCAACCGATTTTTCGGCCCGTATTGCCCGTAATACACAAATTTACCTGCAGGAAGAAACCAATATCTGCCGCACAGTTGATCCATGGGCTGGTTCATACTATGTTGAATCGCTAACCCGTGAGATTGCTGAAAAAGCGTGGAAACTTATTGAAGAGGTTGAAGCCCTCGGAGGTATGGCCAAAGCCATTGAAACAGGGATTCCCAAGATGCGCATTGAGGAAGCCGCCGCACGAAAACAGGCCCGCATCGATACGAAGAAGGATACTATTGTGGGGGTAAACAAATACAGGCTCGAAAAAGAAGACCCCATTGATACGCTTGACATTGATAATACCGCAGTACGTGAAGCCCAGTTGAAGCGCCTTGCCTTATTACGGGCCAACCGTGATAATGAGGCTGTTCAGAAAGCACTTGATGCCATTACTTCAGCTTGCGCTTCGGGTGAAGGCAACCTGCTTGAACTGGCAGTGGAAGCTGCTAAGGTTCGTGCTTCATTGGGTGAAATTTCGGATGCTTGCGAAAAAATTTATGGGAGGTATAAAGCAGTGATCAGATCAATTTCAGGAGTATATTCTTCTGAATCCGGAGATAATGAAGGATTCAGCAAGGCATGTGCAATGGCCGATGAATTTGCTGCCATCGAAGGCCGCCGTCCACGTATCATGATTGCCAAAATGGGCCAGGATGGTCATGACCGCGGAGCCAAAGTGGTGGCTACCGGATATGCCGATATCGGTTTTGATGTGGATATCGGACCCTTATTCCAGACACCCGCTGAGGCCGCCAAACAGGCTGTTGAAAATGATGTGCATATTCTTGGCGTGTCATCTCTGGCCGCAGGGCACAAGACACTTGTACCACAGGTTATTGAGGAACTGAAAAAGCACGGCCGTGAGGATATTATGGTAATTGTGGGTGGTGTTATTCCGGCTCAGGACTATGACTATCTTTACAAAGCCGGAGCTGTGGCTATTTTTGGTCCGGGAACTGTAATTTCGGATGCCGCCGTTAAAATGCTGGATATTTTGATTTCAGCCCGTAAGTAACTCACTGCAGATATAATTGTAATGCCCTGCAACT
>CAZKCK010000205.1:0-6867 GCA_964550695.1 uncultured Bacteroidales bacterium
CACATGAAAATTAGCTGCATGCGTGTTATCTTGCTACTATGGCGTAACTGAATAAAGGTCAGCCTGAAAGTATGGGCTGCACGTATATGGGAAGTGTCGAAGGTCATGGGGGGTATTATCATAAGATTAAATTTCATTTGATAGATAAACAGACTATCTCAAGGGCAAAAACAATCCGTCAAGTTTGCGAATTAGGTTCCTAAGATCGCGTGGCCGGGGTCTTTCTTCCAGAAATAGCAGCCCTTCACGGATTAGACTGTATTCGTGATAAGTGAAGCTATCGCTGGTGATCACTAATTCATTCAGAGGGGGTTTGATGCTTAATATGGGTTTTTTCATAGTTGAGTGGTTTTTAATGTTAATTGTTTCCTGATTTTCTTAATATCCGGCTCAAAGAACCTAATACGGTTGCTGAAGATCGTCCTGTGGTGGTATTTATGCCCGACATCCTGATCGCAAAGGGCTGTTAGTTCTGCCGTGGAGACTGCGAGCAAGGTTGCGGCTTTGTCGATTGAAATTGAAGGTAATGGAGTGTTTGTCATATGGCTAATGATTTTAATTGCTTTAAGCGGTTCAGGTAAGGTTGAAAAGTAGGGTTACCGATTCGTGCCTTTATTACGGTCATGTGAGAATGTATAAATAGGGGTACATTAGTTATTGTTGTGTATTGATTTAACTCGATGGGACTTGATGGTAAGGTTATCTTGGCAAAGTACCTTTCAAGTTCATTAATATCTTGTTCCCATGTTCCCTGCTGGATTGTTGGGGGCTTCCTTCCATGATGTATTGTTATGTGGGTAGGTTCACGGAGTTCAGCCTGTTTTTCATTTTTTGCTGATTTAGTAGGCTTTATATATTCCGGTTCTGGTATTGGTTCATGCTGTACAATAATCGTAGCGGGTTGTGCCAGTTCTGGTTCCTTTTCCCTGAATATTCGCCAGTCATACCGGATAAGGTAATCAGCAATGTCCAGGCCTTGTTCACGTTCTGCCGGGGTTGCCTTGCTTTCCAATAGTTCTGATACAGTCACCCTCGCTATTGCTGAAAGTTCCTTTGCTTTTATATTCCAGTCCGCATAAGCCTTTATATCAGGGAAAAGGGTAACGTTTCTCCCCTTCAGGATGTTGCATTTGTCAATATTTAGCCCACCCTTCATGCCTGCTGAAATCCAGATGAACTGGGGCAAATACACGCTGGCAATGATGGCCGTCTTTTCTGATTCTACAATTGCAACTGGCTTTGTTTTATCCCGTAACAAGTGTTCGCCAAATAAACATTGTTTCATTACATATTCAGGCTGTTTAATCCAGTTATGCACCCAGCTAACATGGTTGAATGGTTGCTTAACCCGTTTCCCGGTGTCTGGATTGTATAGCATGATTTTACCTGTTCTAACTTTGCCAGTGGTATCAATCTGCCAAAATATATTAGCGCCAGGTTCAGATTTATAGCCGGGGTGTTCCTTGTTAATAAACCTAATCTTTGATGTTCCGATGAAGTACCGGGTAATCAATTGGGTGGTTATTTCAGCCCCAAACAATCCAACCAGGTACTTTGTAAAGTTGTTTTCAGTATAGCTTTGCAAACTGGCCTTGAATGGCTTCGTCGGGATATATAATACCGGTTTAATTACAGGGGGTTCTTTTGGCTGCTTACTTGGTGTAAACGGAACGGGGCTGTTATTAGCATCAAAATATTTGTACTCATTTGTCAGATAAGTAAACTTCCTTTCTTTCAAGCACCACAACGATACCCAACAATCAGAACCCTTATGTTCAAGCACCTGGCTTTTCGGGATAAAATCAGTTATTCCGATTTTATCTGTGGCCTTATATGCCTTATCCGAATAATCAACCAGTAATTTGAATTGCATGTAATAGTATTTTGTTTCTTTTGGCGGCTTGGCATGATAAGCGCAATTATCAGCCCTGTCACAGCGCCCGTACTGTGCTGGCGCATAATCTTTGCTTTCTGCATCAACGTACTTTACAAAGGTTCGTTTACCGCAACGCGGGCAGTTGTGTTTCAGGCTGGTAGTATCAAGGCGGTGACGATGTTCCATTGTTAAAAAGGCATTTCATTTTCACAATATCCTAATCTTTCTAATTCCTGATTAATTCGCTTCAATTCAGGTTCAACAAAATCATTAAGCTGCAAAGTCGCCTTAGTTAGTTCGTCGCGTCTAATTTCTAAGCCTTTGCGATAACCAAGGAACAATTGTATCCCATTTTCCTTATTGGCCTGTTGCGATGCGATTTTCCCAGCTCTGTTTCTATTTCTGTGGCTCATGTTAATTTGTTTTTTAATTGTAAATAATTAGTACTATTATTTCATTGAAAAATATATTGTTTTTTGAGCTTCACTTCATTCACTGCGTTCATTTTTCAGCCAGCGGTGAACCGTGTGAACCTTATGAACTTCCAGAAACAATTATTTTTTTACATAAACTACCATCCCGAAATTTCTTTTTTCAACATCAAACCCGGCATTTCTTAGCCGTTCGCCAAATGTTTTCTTAGAACAAAAACGGTAGCCACTCTCATTGCAATATTCACGGTAATACCCAAATAGCACTTTAAATTCGGTATGCCCTGTAGTGCATTTAATATAACCTTCGTCGGTTAAGAACATTTGCACACTGTCAGATTGTCTTTTGTATTGTTCAAGCTGTTTTGTTACAATATCGCTGGTGGTAAATTTCTTTTGCTTTAGTAACCGGTTCAGCCCTTCCAATACCCAATTATAAACCCCTGATAATTCACTTTTAATGATCTTCTGGGCTAACTGTTTATCCTGCTCGTCATCGGGTATAGTAATATCAAATGGCACAATTAAAAACCGTCTGAAAAAAGCATTTGTTTGTTCAGTGTCTTTCGGCAGTTCGTTGCAGTTGAAGATCAACTTTGCGTAATTGGTAAGGGTGAAAGGCTCCCCGTAAGGTAGACGGGCTTCAACAGGCTCACCTGACACCAACTGCTTAAAAATTGATGTTTCTAATTTTCCGTTTATTTCGCTGGCATAATTGACAAGCTTATTTGCAAGCATAGCCCTGAAATATCCATTTTCATTGGTAAGGCTCTGCAAAGAGTAACTACTTACGTTTTCGTTACCGCCCAGCAAAGCATTGACAATATCATAGAAAACCGATTTGCCATTTGCACCTGGGCCATATAACAAAAGCGTTTTTTCAAGGTTAAGGGTGTTTCTTTTAACAAACAAATAACCCAAGTACTCAGCTAAAATCTTTCGACTGTTTTCATCCGGTTGCACTTTGTCTAAATATGCCTTAAACATAGGTGCTTCTGCTTTTGGGGCATATTCAAATGGTAATTGGTAGGTAATGAAATCTTCTCTTTGAGGTGGCCTTAATTCCTGCTTTTCAGGGCTTATTTCAAATGTTCCGTTTCTTAAATTGATATACACGGTTTCATTTGACTGTTCGGGTTTTGGTAGATTGGCAACTGCAAGGAATTGCTTGTACAGCTGTTCCCTAAAAGAATAAAGCCTTGCATCAAATTTATCAATTCCCATTTTTTCAGCAGCCTTGCCTAAGAATATTTGAAGTTCAGCATTATCAAACAGGTTCCAATAGGCGCCATTATACAAGTATACGAACGCAAGGCTTTTACAAATACCCCAGTTATTCTGCTGAGCAGTATTCA
Source organism: uncultured Bacteroidales bacterium (assembly GCA_964550695.1). GTDB lineage: Bacteria > Bacteroidota > Bacteroidia > Bacteroidales > TTA-H9 > CAZKCK01. The sequence goes on from CAZKCK010000205.1 coordinate 3,663, forward strand.
AAACCTGTTCAATGCTGCATACTAAAAAATGCTTTTTACCCAACTTATCGGTGTCATCTTCGAACCCTACAAGTTTCCTGAAATCAACTTTATCAATCTGATTTAGTAAAAGATTCAGAATTTCATTATGCTTGACAGGTTCAAATGCTTGAGAAATATTTTCCGCTTCGTTAAGTATGTCGCTGGCATCAATTTGTTTAAAGTCAAATGCCGGATTCAGGGGATTTTGTGTTATCTTTGTCTCTTCCATATTATAATATTTAAAACCCGGTTTTAGCCCTCCACAGGCTGGCCGGGTTTGTTGTTATTAAACTTTTGTTGATTTCTTGGTAAACTTGCGGGCTTGCACACTTAGTGCCTCGTCGACAAGATCACTGAAATAAAATACACGACGGCCAGTTCTTCCGTATGGTATTGCCCCTCTCTTGCGAAGGTTTTGAACCGTCATGACTGAACAGTCAAGGTGTTGAGATAACGCCTTGTCACCGTTTAACCGGATTCGTTCAGGGGTTGTTGGGGGTGGGGTGTGTTTAGCTGGTACCTGATTTATAAGTACGTCATTGAACCACTTTTTGAAAATAGGCTCTAACCTTTCAAGGGGTAGGCTAAATAAAACTTGCTCTGTCTGCATAACTTTGAATTTTTGTTATGCAGCAAATGTAGAGAAGGGTAAATACGGATAAGGGGTTACAGGGGGGTTACAGTTTTTTAAATACTTGGAATACAGTTAGCAATGGAATAATAATTGTAATGGGGTTACTCGATATTTAGTGAATATTCGTCTTGTTGTGCTAACTTTTTTCCTGCTGGGTATTTTTCAAGCATCGGTATAATGGCTGCAAGATTTGGTTTTGTTATTTGAGGGTGAATAAAATAGCCATAAACGGTATTGCCGGATTTATTAAAATTATAAGGCTCTTCTTTGTGGAAATTTTTATTCCTAAAATCACTCGCAACAGGTCTTGCAATGTGCTTACCTTCAGCTAAATAATAGAAAAACAGTCCTATTTGTGCGGCTGTTGTCTTTTCTTTCAGCGATTTCAATTGCTGTTCTGTGTTCACCTGGGCTGTGGGTTGATCGGGTTCTACCGTTTCGGATAAAAAGTCACTGGTAAACTTGTGAACATTTTTACAGAAATCATAAAACCAATACAATGTAGGGTATTCTCTTGATTGTTTATTATCCGGGTGCTTTACAATTTCTTCTGCAATTGGGAACCCATTGGCGGACATAAATCCCGTTCCATACACCTGGTCATTACAAAAACTGTAATACTTTTCCCAAGGTTCAGGGTTTTCAAATTCCCTGCCCCTGATATGCTGCTCATAAAATTTCATATTCCCATCTGCCCATTCATGGATGACCTTCAATTTTTTAAATATTCCTTGTTTATCTATGGCCATTAATTTATACACGTCCTTCTCAAGCCCTGTATTATCCAACATAGCAAAGGGGCAAGAAATAATGATCGGTTCAAATTTTTGATAAAATCCCTTTTGATCAGTAAAAATCTTTCTGATTCCCTCCAAACTGAATAACGCAGTTTGCAAGGTTAACGGTTCCGGTGGTGTTGTTGGGATTGTCGGCGGTGGGATATTTATCATTTGCTTTCTTTGCTAACCTTGATAACTTCTCTAACTTGTCTTAACCGTTCCTGTTCCGCCCTGAACATATCTGCACGATCATCGTCAGTAACTTTAATGTATTCCATGAACTGTTTTTCTGTGCGGTGTCCGGTGATTGCCATAATCAAGTAAGGTGCAATGCCATCCTTGTAAGCGTTGCTACTGAAAGTTCTCCTGGCTGAATGGCTCGTAATGAATTCATGTTTTTTGCCTGTTTTAACCTCTACCTTTCCTGCTTTGGTGATACTCTTACTGTAAGGCTCATTAATCTTTGCATCCCGGCAAACATCGCCCAGGTAATCATTAAACTTCTGATTACTGATCGCAGGGGGTAATTGAAAATTGTATTTCTCCAAAATAGCCTTAACCCTTGGATGCAAAGGTATAATAACTATTTTCTTTGTTTTCTGCGTGACCATTTTTATTTTATCCCCGTTAATATGTTCTGGTCTGATATGTGTATAATCTGAAAAACGTAACCCGGTATAACAGCCAATCAGAAAAACATCTCTAACCCTGTCATTCCTTGGACTCTCTGAAAAATCATGATTATACAGCAGGTCTAATTCTGCATCTGTCAAGTAGGCGTTATCTATTTGCTCTGTGCCGCCATTGAAAGTGTCGTTATATTTATCGCTGGCAATGAGCCCAGCTTTGGTTCCTTTTTTAAGGATGGTCTTAATGAACCTCACTGCCCTTCCATAAGTATTTAAAGCATACTTCTTCTCTTTGATCATGTAGTCAATGATTTCATTATACAGTTTTTCATCAAAATCATTCCACTGTAATTTGGCACCTCTGAAGATCTCAAAATCCATCAGTACGTTTTTAATGGTTGTATACTTCACTGGCATAGCTTTGCTAAGCTGGCGGCCTGTTTTTATGTTGGTGCCGGTTTTCATTTCATTGATACATTGTTCAAAGAATTGAATAAAAGTTAGTGGTTCTGCTGCCTTAGGTGTTGGCTTTGCTTTCAGTTTGTTATTGAGATAATCACGGAAATAATCAACAGATAGGGGTATTCCTGCGGCCAGTGCTTCGTTTTCAGCCGATCCCAGGTGCTTAGCCATTATTTCTAACTTTTCGTTAATATTGTCGGCCTTTGGTGCATTGACTTTTATAACCGGCATTTTATTACCTGCCTTTGTACCTTTCCAGTATTCTTCATTATAGTATTTTTTATCAACCCTCAGGCCAGTGTAGTAAATCAACCTTTGGCCATGAAAGGAATATGCCAATAAAATAGGTACAGCATGATCTCTGAATGTTTCAGGTGCCTTGGTTTCCTTGTCGCTGTCGGTTTGTTTAACCTTGCGAACCTCTAAATAAAATTTGACTTGTGCCATGATATAAAAATGTATGTAAAACCGTACGAAATTACATACAAATTTACCTTATTTTACATTTGCTTAAAAATATTTATGTATGCCAACGGGGGTAACAAACACCTGTGTATATTGATAATGTTGATTTAATGTTTATATTTGTTGGTGTTAACATTTTCAGATATGTCAGTAGTTAAAGTCCGGTATACTCCACCGAAGACAATGAACAATGAACAATGAAGAATTTGCAATTG
>CAZKCK010000206.1:0-6841 GCA_964550695.1 uncultured Bacteroidales bacterium
AGCTTGCTGACTTTTTCTCAATATGATATCGCCAATAACGGTTACTACAAATGCCGCCTTTCGAATCAGTATTTTACAGTGTTTTCTGACAGTCTGAAGATTTCCCTCCCTCCAAGGTACAGCAATTACCTGCAGTTAAGACCTTTAGGTGCCAATGGTACCAGCGACAATGACGCCCAGGTTTGGGGAGATTATGATCTCGACGGTGATCTGGATATCCTGGGAATTAAGATGATCCATGTAAACAACGGAACCGGGTTTACCACACAAATGACGAATGTGAATTATGCCGGGTTCAACGACTGGGTTGATTTTGATCAGGATGGGGATCTGGACATGGTGGTTGTTTCTGTTGATTCCATCCGGATTTTCCGGAATGATAATTTGCAGTTTACTAAAATCAATATCGGGCTTGCCGGTTATTCTCAAGGCATTTCGATGAAATGGGCCGATTTTGATAACGACGGCGACCTTGATTTTGCCATTGCCGGTGCAAGGGGAAGCGGCTCAATGTACACGGTAACTTATTTTGCATACATATACAGGAATGACAATGGTGTGTTCCTCGACCTCCATGCCAACATTCCTGCTTGTGCCTATGGTTCCGTCGATTGGGGTGACTATGACAACGATGGTGATTTTGATTTGTTGATATTGGGTTTCTTTTACGGATCAAATTCAACTCTGGGAATTTTTAAAGTTTACACTAATAATGAATGTGTTTTTTTGCCTTTAATTGCACCTTTTTATTCAAGTTCACTCATTTATGGTACAGCGAAATGGGTTGACATGAATGAGGATGGCTGGTTGGATGTGCTGATTTCCTGTGCATCAAATATCACTAAACTGTATCTCAACAATCAAGCTGGAAATTTTGCTGAAGCAACCTCCGGGCTGCCGAATAGTCAAACTTCAATAAAAAATGCCGACTTTGACGGCGATGGAAAAACAGATATTTTGTTTGGAAGCAATCTTTACAGGAAACAAAACACGACGTACAAATTATGGGGGAGCAGCTACGCAGGCATTCCTGCCGATTTTGACAATGACGGGGATATGGACATCCTGGGTGCGAATAATGTATATCGAAATAACCAGCAATGTACGATCAATATAGCTCCTTCAGCGCCAACCTTATTGAGCACCATGTATTCGAATGGTTGGATGGGGCTATCCTGGCACAGGGCCTATGATGCCGAAACAGTTCAAGGCGGACTGACATATAATCTTCGGATAGGAACCATGCCTGGAGCAGACGATATTTTTGCTGCTTCATCTTTGTCATCAGGTTTCAGATTAATTCCTGCGTATGGAAATGTAGGCTGCGACACAGCCTTTACAATTACAAGGTTATTGCCCGGAAACTATTTCTGGAGCGTGCAATCGGTTGATAATTCTTTTGCGGGTTCTTCTTTTACACCGGATGAAATGTTTACAGTTTACCTTGTTACTCCATACGTGCAAGCCACAAACATCGTATTCTCCAACATTTTGGAAACACAGGTGTCTTTGACATGGACCAAAGGAGGCGGAAACAAGTGTGCAATTTTTGCCAGAGAGAATGATGGAATTGATGCTGTTCCAGTGAATAATTTCTTTTATCAGGCAAATTCAAATTTTGGAAGCGGGTCACAAATTGACACTTCAGGTTGGTTTTGTGTGTATGATGGCGTTGGCAACTATACAACAGTGACCGGACTTACCCCCGGATTAGATTACAAATTTCAGGTGTTTGAATACAATTATCACGATGACCAGGTAGAATATAACCCATATCCCGGCCAGGGCAACCCGCGGGTGATCAGTCTGGAATATACCATGCATCCTGCTTTAGCGCTTACCGGAGTTAAAAATGGTGTGGTTTCTTGGGCAGATATCAATCAGGATGGATTACTCGATTTTGTGGTTTCAGGAGATGTAAAATCAGATTATTCCTATGCGGCTGATATTAAAGTATACAAGAATCTTGGAAATTCAGTTTTTGTGATTCAGCCCACAAATCTGCCTGCCATATTCAACGATCAGCCCAACTATGTTCATGGTTCCCTCGCCTGGGGCGATTTTGACAATGACCACGATCTCGATGCATTAATTTTGAGTAAATATGTTGCAAAGGTTTTCAGAAATGATGGCAATTTTCAGTTCATTGAACAAACCAGCTTCAATTTCAGCCTTCCCAGAAGAGGTACGGGTAGCTGGGCTGATTTTAACAACGATGGTTATTTAGATGTACTGATCAATTGTACCGCTAATGGAATCAATACGAAAATATTTAAAAACAACGGAAATGGCACTTTTACCGAACAAACTGCCTACCTGGGCAGTTATGCGAACGGCGCTAATGCCTGGGCCGATTATGACAATGACGGGGATATGGATTTTGCCGTATGCGGGGGAGGAACTTCCCTGTTCCGAAATAATGGAAACGGAACCTTTACCGTACAATCAGGCATTCCTTTTACAGGTGTTTCGTCAGGATCAATTGCCTGGGGTGACTTTAACAACGACAAATTTCCCGACCTGCTGATTTCCGGAAGCGTAGGATCTTCAAGCATTACAAAACTTTACAAAAACAATGGCAACAACTCCTTTACCGAACAAACATCAATGCCTTTTCCAGGAGTAATTAGTGGGAAAGCCGGATGGGGCGATTACGACAACGATGGCTGGTGCGATATTTTTATTACAGGTTTATGTGGAACTAATTCTATAACAAATATTTACAAAAACCAAAATGGGCTTGGCTTTGTTGAGAAATCCAATATTCAATTGCCACAGGTCAGTATGAGCTCATTTGATTTGGGCGACTATGACAATGACGGGGACCTGGATTTGCTGATCGCAGGAAACGGCTCCGGACCAAATACAACAAATCCATTCAGTCAGTTGCTGGTAAATCAAACTATAACACAAAATTCACCACCAACCTCTCCCTCATCTTTAACTTCTTCTTCCACGAGCCAGGATGCAACTTTAAGTTGGAATTCAGCCAATGATGACCATACCGGTAAAAACAACCTGACCTACAACTTTTATATTGGCAGTGATTCGGTTTCGGTTAATAAAAATCCTCCAATGGCCAATATTAACAGTGGATTCCGCTATGTTCCCGCGATGGGAAATGCAGGCCATGACACCTCCTGGATTATTAAAAACCTGCCTTTTGGAAGATATTACTGGAGTGTACAGGCCATCGACAACTCGTTTGCAGGAGGCGCTTTTGCACCTGTGCAAACATTTGTAATTTCTCCGGAAGTTCCTTCGGTTATAAACCTTTCGACCGATTCTGTAACATCGGGGCAGGTGCGTTGCTTTGAAGCTACCCAGTCGATAACGGTGGGAGGGAACGGAGCAACTTTCGAGGTTCGTCAAAGTGGATCAGCCACAATGATAGCCGGGCAGAATATCCTCTTATTTCCAACAGTTAAGGTCGATTCGGGTGGATACTTTCACGGGTATATATCAGACAACAATGAGTACTGCTTTTTTGCAACATTACCGCCTGCTCTGGTACAAACCAAGTCAGCAGGTGAGAAAGTTGGTGAGTCTGTTGGAAATTCCGATGAGACCACAGACTGGCTGGTAAACGTTTATCCGAATCCTACTTCAGGGAAGGTTAACTTGAAGGTAAATCAACCGGATCAAAACAGTCCGGTACATATTAAAATGTACAACCTTTTCGGTCAAATTGTCTGTTCAAAGCAATTGACCCGCGAAACCACGGATGAAATTTCATTGACTGACATGAGTCCGGGCATATATCTTTTGCATGTTGTTCAAGGGGTCAGGAGTGAAATAGTAAAGATAATCAGGCAATAATTTCGAAATAAATTAAAGCCAAATAATCATCAAACTCAAACTAAAAATGCACTTATGAAAAAACTATACTTTCTAATGTTCATTCAGATGATCGTAATCGGACAGATTCTTGGTCAGATTCCTCAAAACGGCCTGGTTGCATGGTACCCGTTCACCGGCAATGCCAATGATGAAAGCGGGAATGGGAATAACGGCAATGTTATCGGGGCGTCATTGACTTCTGATCGATTTGGAAACGCGAACAGTGCATTTAATTTCAATGGCACAAGCAGCTATATTGAGTATGGGTCTCCTGCAAGCCTTCAACTTAATTCGGAGATCAGCATTTCAGCATGGGTTAATTTTGTTAAAAATACAGGAACGATAAATCCGAGAGTTATTAGTTACGGATGTGCGAATTTCAGTTCAGGAGGTTATGAAATATGGACATGGGGATTAGATAGTCTTAGAAAGGCGGGCTTTTTATGGGGTAATAAATATATTTCATCAAAAATAGATATTAATGCCGGAGTATGGCATCACATAGTTGCAGTTGGCACATTAACTTATATGAAAATTTATCTAAACGGAATTCTTGATACAACATTATCAACGAACGTTTCCGGCCTCAGCTACCCATACTCATTAAATATAGGGAGGAAAACTTGTCCAGCTTTTGACCTTTTTGGAGGGAAACTTGATGACCTTCGAATCTACAACCGAACGTTAAATCCGGAAGAGGTACATATATTATACCTTGAAGGTACACTTCCGGTAAGTCTTACTATCGCTGCATCAGCAAACAATGTTTGTTCCGGCACAGCGGTAACCTTCACGGCAACCCCAGTCAATGGCGGAACCGCGCCCCAATACCAATGGAAAGTAAACGCAGTAAATGCAGGCACAAACAATGCGGTTTTTACTTACACTCCTGCGAATAATGATATTGTAAGCTGCATCCTCATATCCAATGCCCCCGGCGCTACCGGTAATCCTGCTGCCAGTAATTCAATCGCCTTGACGGTAGTGCCACCCGCATCCGTTTCGGTTATCTTAACGGCTTCAGCAAACCCGGTATGCCAGGGCGATACGGTTCATTATACTGCGCATGTGGTCAATGGTGGTAACAATGAAACCCTTCAATGGTTTGTTAACGGCATTGCGGTATACGGCGGAAACTACAACACCGGCCTGGTCGCTTATTACCCTTTTACAGGAAATGCCAACGACGAAAGTGGTTTCGGGCACGATGGCATGGTGAATGGAGCAACCCTTGTATCCGATAAACTTGGCAATCCAAACAGTGCCTACAGTTTTAATGGTGTTACGAACTATATCAAGGTTCCTGATAATACCAGCTTGCGTTTTGGTAACGGTGATTTTTCATTCTCGACTTGGCTTAAATACCCCTCACAAGCAGGAGGAAGCCATGATTACGCAGCTATCCTGATCAAATCCGTGCTGAATTATCCCTGGGAGGGAATGTCGATGTTTGTTGACTATCCCACAGGTACCGGCAAGTGCGAGTTTCGGGTAAGCGGCTTACAGGAACTCTATTCAACAGCTTCAAACCTGAGCACAAACACATGGAGGCATTATACTTGCGTGAGGCAGTCAAACGTATTAAAGATCTATATTAATGGTGCATTGGACAATGTGATGTCCGTATCGCCTGTAAATGTTGACAATACGGAGCCACTCTATCTGGGCGCAAACCATCAAATTATGACATCCCAGAATTATTACGGGCTCATGGATGATGTACGGATCTATAACCGGGCATTGCCTCCATCAGAGGTTTTGGCCTTGTATCACAATATGGATACGACCTTCTCCTACGTTCCCAATAATGGCGATATTGTTACCTGTGTGCTTACTGCATCCGGTTCCTGTTTGACGAACAACCCGGATACCTCCAACGCCATCACCATGATCGTGCATCCGTTGCCGGCGAATATAGGACAATCGACAGGGTATCTGCCATCACTTCAGAATGGAATGGTGGTGTCGTATCCTTTCAATGGCAATTCAAATGACCAAAGCGGTAACGCAAACAACGGAATTATTTCAGGGGCAACATTAACCAGCGACAGGCATGGTGAACCTAATAAGGCATATTACTTTAACGGTATTGACAACATGATAGAATCTGTCAATAATATTCCAATAACCGGGAATTCTCCGAAGTCAATGTCTGTATGGATAAATGCTGTTTCCTATCAGGTTGATATGGCGACCATTTGTGGATGGGGCAATACCGATACGTACGGTGGATTGTGTCTTTTGCACCTCTATAAAATTAATTCAAGAATCTGTTTTCATGGTCACCAGAACTGGGGGCAAACAAATGATTTTTTATCTCCGCCGAATTCTGCACCGCTCAATGAATGGATTCATGTTGGCTTTGTTTATAACGGACAGAAAGCATATTTGTTTATCAACGGGTTAATGACTGATTCCCTGGATCCAACCTCGGACCTGCTAACTGCCTCCAACAGTTTTAAGGTTGGTTTTGATAATGGGGTATGGAATCCGCAAAGTGGTTGGAATCAGTATTTTCATGGAAAAATTGATGATATAAGGGTGTACAACAGGAACCTGTCTCCCGGAGAAGTTTGGAGTCTATTTACCGGTGGCCCATTGCTGATGGCAGATTTAACCAATGACAGCATCTGCATTGGAAACCCAACTGAGTTTCGTTTGTTCAACTCGGAAATTGGGGTAAAATACCAGATGCTCACCAATGGTGCATCTTACGGCAATTACCTTACCGGGAATGGCAATACACTTACCTTTCCCATAAATGGGTTAATGCAAACCACTTCATTTACAGTGCTTGCCTCTAATACTACTACTGGCTGTTTCACCGTGCTTGATTCAACCTTTACGGTGCATGTAAGTGCCCTGAATGCAGTGGTTTCAGCCAATCCCACCATTTGCAGTGGGAGTAATGCCACGATCACAGCTTCCGGAGGCACCGGTTACTTATGGAGCAACGGAATGACAACTGCTTCGATCATAGTTTCTCCGCCCGCTACGGCCA
>CAZKCK010000207.1:0-6809 GCA_964550695.1 uncultured Bacteroidales bacterium
AGGGGAATGAAGCCTTCAATCAGGATGAAGAAATGGAAAAACTCAGGACAATTCATGAACTGAGTAACAAAATGAAGAAATACCTCAACGATTTTCTGGTTGAGATATAACCCGAGCCAATCACAAGTGTAAAAACGCGAATGACGCGAATGCAACCGGATTTTCAAATCTGAATTCGAAAAATCCGTTCCACCCGCGTCATCAGTGCTCTATATTTATTTGTATTACAAGCTCTTAATTTCAGCAACTAGTTTTTGAAGTGTTGCCTTGGCATCACCAAAAAGCATGCGGTTTTTCGGATGATAAAAGAGATTGTTCGGAATAGCGGCATAACCAGCGGCCATACTGCGCTTCATTACGATCACGTTTTTTGCATCCAGTGCTTTAATAATGGGCATTCCATATATCGGGCTTGATGGATCGTCTTCAGCAGCAGGATTTACCACATCATTTGCTCCAATCACAATCACCACATCTGTATTGCTCATTTCATTGTTGGCATCTTCCATTTCAACCAGCTTTTCATATGGAACATCAGCTTCGGCAAGCAGCACATTCATGTGGCCCGGCATACGTCCGGCAACAGGATGAATGGCATATTTAACCTCTACGCCCTTACTGTTGAGTAAATTATCAAGCTCATGGCAGAGATGTTGGGCCTGTGCAACTGCCAGTCCATAACCCGGTACAATAAACACCTTTTGCGAATAGCTTAAAAGCACTGCTGCATCGCTGAGTGATATTTCCTTCACCGTTTTATCGCCTGACTCGGTTCCGGCGGCACCAGCCACTCCAAATGCTCCGATAATTACATTCAGCAAAGAGCGGTTCATGGCTTTACACATCAGAATGGTGAGGATTGTGCCTGAAGAACCCACAAGGATACCACCCGTAAGCATTGCCTGATTGCCGTATAAGAAACCACCCATGGCTGCTGCAACACCCGTAAATGAGTTGAGCAACGAAATTACAACAGGCATATCAGCACCACCAATCGGCATTACGAATGTTACTCCATAAATCAGGGCGGCTAACGCAAAGAGATAAATAGGCAGATTGTTATCGGTTTGGGGTTTCATGTATAGAATTACCACCAGGGCAACAACCAGAAGCACTAAAAAGCTGAGGTTAACAATGCGGAGGACCGGATGTTTGATATCGCCGATGCGGCCATCCAGCTTACCGAATGCAATCATACTTCCGGCAAATGAAACACCTCCGATCATTAATCCAAGAAGTATAGCAATGCCTTCACCATTCAGCATATGGGCAGCACCTTCACCCACCAGCATGTTCTGCATTTTCGGGAATTCCATCAGTGAAATCAGGGCAGCACATGCGCCTCCCATTCCATTAAAAATGGAAACCATTTGCGGCATGGCGGTCATTTTAACTTTAATTGAAGCGTACCATCCAATGAAAGAACCAATTGCCAGGGCTATAACAATCCAGAGTATGTTATGGATTCCCCTTGATTCAATGGTTCCATCAGGAAGCTGAACATTGGTCTTGTGAAAAAGAATGGTAAACAGGATGGCTGCACCCATACCGGCCGCAGCCCAGAGATTACCGGCACGCGCTGTGGCAGGGTGGCTCAACTTCTTCAGTCCCAGGATAAACAGGATAGAGGCTATCAGGTAGGATATCTCAAGGATAGAGATCTCATTTGTGAACTCGATGATTTTTGTAATTTGTTCCATGGTTCAGCCCTCCTTAATTTTTCTTTTTCTTAAACATTTCAAGCATACGGTCGGTCACCACAAAACCTCCAACAACATTGAGGGTTCCAAGAATAACCGCAATAAAGCCGAATATGAGCGACAGCGTACTTTCGGCATGTCCCATGACGATGATGGCGCCTATAATTACAACACCGTGTATTGCATTGCTTCCCGACATCAGCGGAGTATGCAGTACAGCAGGTACGTGTGAAATTACTTCAATCCCGAGAAACACCGAGAGAACGATAATAAAAATCATCTCTTTGTATTCCAGAAAAAATTTTAAAATTTCTTCCATAATCTTCAATATTAGTTAGTTAATTGATAAATATTCGTTGTGTTTTTATGTAAGAATAGCAGAAATAGTTTTACTGAATCAGGGCTTTAACTCTTTCATTCACAATTTCACCATTATGTGTAACGGCCGTCCCTTTCACGATATCATCGTCCCAGTTCAGGTTCAGGGCGCCTTCTTTGGTAATAATAAGCTTCAGCCAGTTGATTACGTTCTTCCCAAACATCCTGCTCGAATCAGTAGGCATTTCGGAAGGAAATGCTGAATTTCCTATGATTTTAATTCCGTTGTACACAACAGTTTCACAATCCTTTGTTAGCTCACAATTGCCACCAGTAGATGCAGCCAGATCAATAATAACAGAGCCGGGCCTCATAGCTTCAACGGTTTCTTTTTTGAGCAACAAGGGCGCACGTTTGCCGGGAATCTGTGCAGTACAAATTACCACATCAGATTTAACTGCCTGATCATGAATAGCTTTTGCCTGACGCTGCTTAAATTCTTCAGTTTGTTCAACAGCATATCCTCCTGCAGCCTTATCATCCACAGCGCCTTCCACATCCACAAATTTACCTCCCAGTCCTACAACTTCTTCTTTTACAGCAGCCCTGACATCGAAAACATAAACAACAGCTCCAAGTTTGCGCGAAGTAGCTATGGCCTGCAGACCAGCAACGCCGGCTCCAAGAATAAGCATATTAGCAGGTTTAATGGTTCCGGCTGCAGTCATAAACATCGGGAAAAATTTAGGCAACTCCAGCGCAGCCGTTAAAACTGACTTATAGCCAGCTACAGTAGCCATTGATGATAAGATATCCATTGCCTGGGCGCGTGATGTACGGGGAATGACATCCAGACTAAAACCAGTAATTTTACGCACTGCAATATCCTTGATCAATTTAGGATTCAGGTACGGATTCAACACAGCAAGCAGAACCTTTCCTTCTTTCATAAGCGATAAATCAGCCTCTCCAGGAGGATTCACGCCAAGTACAAGATCAGCAGAAGCAATAACATCCTGACGTTTCAGAACCTTGGCGCCAGCAGTTAAATAATCACCATCCGAAGCAAATGCATGTTCTCCGGCGCCTGCTTCAATCCGCACTTCCACATTCATTTTCACAAGTGTGGAAACACTTTCAGGTAACATGGCAACCCGGTTTTCAGGTGCCGTTTCTTTAAGAATTCCAATTATCATATATGAGTGGATTTAAAGTTTGTACAAAGTTATTCTTTTTCAGAATGTGCTCAGGTATAATAAATACCAAAAGTTAAAAAGTCGGATTTGTCATGTACTTATTGTAACCGATACCAGACGTATATCAGATAAAAAAATGAAAGCAATGCGCCTTCCTATCAATTGGTATTGATAAATAAATGTATGAATAGCAATGGCCTGAACACTTCTTCGGGAGTGAATAGCTCACTGAAAATTGAACTTATTGATGTCTGACGGACTCCATCTCAAATTGGTTTAAAAATAAACCCTCCCGGTTTTTATAAACAAATAAATACCTATTGTAACAGTGATAATACTTTTTGACGTATTCGACAGGATAGATGTTGCAGCATTTATAGCCGGTTCATTAGCTGAAGCAAGTTTGCCAGACAATCAAAACCGCTTGAAAAACAAGCTATTGAATAAAACACAATTACTTGTAGTACCTATTATAGAACTGAGTAAAACTTCACCATTTACCCCCACCCTCATTCTTCGGTTGGGCAAGCTTTACCTTTCACCCTTTACCATCCACCAACAAACTACCGATAGGAATACCAAATATAATACTGATCAAAAACAACTATATACACAATCGTCGTAACAATTGCAACAAAAACAGCTACAAGATTCAGATCCTTTACTTCAGCCTTTTTGGCTTTCCCCATGTTTTTACTGTTGATACGTGTATATTTGTTAGCGAAATAGCGCTTTATATAGAGCATTAGGATGAAATTGCCAATCAGAATTACCGAAACAACAAACTGCTTTGCATCTCCCTGCCCGTACCAGTGTTTTGGTAACAATGGCTCAACAAGCAGTTCATAAAAAATCAGATACAATGAATAAAAGAAACCGGTAAAACCGATATATCCTGTAATGATTATGATAAACATGTACTGGTACAGTTTTGATTTAGAGACTTTCTTCCACATTTCGCCAATATTATTAGATGACTACCGTTTCAAAATTACCGAAAAAATTACAGTTCCGGAAATACAAATATAGAAAAAAAAACAAACTTTTACTCATTCGGCAAAACTTTACAATAAAAAAAAGGCCGTTTCGATATGAAACGGCCTTTTTTGCATAATCAGGTATTATTCAGCCAGACGTTTGCGGGCTTCGTAAACCTTTTTAGATCCATAGCCAACGGCCATGGTTAGAAGCATCAGGGCGCCCCCATCAATCGGGCAGGCACCACCGGGTACATCACCGCTTTGTTGGTGACCACCGGGAGGTGGTGGTGGAAAACCATCAGCAAATACACCTGTAAAAGCTGCGGTTCCAAACACAATCGCCACAGTTAGAAATCCTTTCAAAATATTCTTTCTCATATTATGTATTTTTATTGATTTCTTTAGAAATTACCTGACTAACACTTTAGCTGTTCTGGTTCCGCTGTCAGAAATTACTCTTACAACATAATAACCAGCACTTTCATGAATGTTTGTCACGTATTGGTTGCTACCACTATTCACTTCTTCCATCATGATTTTCTGCCCGGTTATATTGAAAATCTCTATGGTAGCTTTTCCAGGATTATCAATATACAATCTATTGTTGTATACATAAATGCCAGAATTGTTTGTCATAGGATTATCAATACCAACTGTACTGAATTTCAATACAAAACGATTTACATCATCACCTGATGCAGAAGTAAAATTATAAACAGGGTAAGTTGTCATATCCTGCGTGGTATTTGTTTTCAGGTCAGTCAGAAATACATTGGCATCTGCTATGTTTTCTTTTAACTCGATTGCAAAATTGGTTCCGTTATTTTTTTCGAAGCCGAAAGGAATTGCAAGATCCCAGGTCTGAGCTGGTAAAGTATTGCTTGCATATTTCACATCACCGGCATAAGAATAGAATATTGGAGCATACCCCGGAAGATAATGCGCATCAAACTGACTGTCGAAATCCTCAGTAGCATCAGCATTGAAACGAACAACACTTTCCTGACCATTAACTGACTCAGCATTACGAGCAACCAGTTTAATCTGATCATTCGAGGCTTTTAACCAGGGTGCAGAATTATGTGTTCTGGAACTTGCAGGTATGGTAACTGTACCAGCAGCATTTACCTCTACCATAAAACCATTTAATGCAGGAATGATTCCTCCACTATTGATTACAGTATAAGCACTGCCATCCCAAATCTGAACAGCAGCAGCAGCAATCGGGCCAGTTAACCCAGTGTTGAAAATCGCACTGGTAAAAGGATTTCCTAACAAATTCCAACCTTTACATGTAAGGTAAGGACTGCTATAGGTAACAGGTCTTGAAACATTACCAGTATTCAATGTACCACTAAATGATTTGGTAACAGTGTTCTGATAAGCAACAAGATATCCTTTTCCGGGAATAAAGTTTGCATCAAATGCAGGATTCCAGGTAGCAGGATTCGACCTTGAGTTAATCCATTCGCAGCTTTCATCCCACATGTAAAAATCCTGAGCCAGGCCCGGAGGATTTGGAACAAATGAAGTTTGAATAGCCTGAGCAGTAACAGGTGATGACAAGAAGTGCCAACCATCTGTAGGTGTGGTATAAGCAGGAATATTGCGTTCAACAGTTGCTGTTCTTGCAAGATCCTGTATCATTGAACCACCGGACTGAACCAGTAAAGTACCATTCACTGTAAGTGTCTTGGCGACAGGTATAGTTAATTGGCCACCATCAGCAACGGTAAGGTTGTTAACAGTCACATTCTGATCAAGAACACAAGCATTTGCGCCAGGACCAATAGTAACATTTGTAGCATCGCAAGGAACACCGACACTCCAGTTACCCGAAGTCAGCCAGTTCGTACTTACTGAACCATTCCATGTAGTATTTGTAGGTGCCAGATAGCCTAAACTTTGATTATTCCAGCTGGAACCCGCAACATCTACAGTGTAGTTAAGATTTGTCCTATATTTATTACGGGTTTGCATATACGACTGTATAAAGGTGAGTCCTGCAACTGCACAAGGGCTTTTAATTTCCATTGTAACAGTAAACATGGTTTCCCACACAACATTGCTTATAATATGCCCACCTGTACCTCCAACGGCACATGAAGATGTAAAATACTGGTTAGGTGCAGTACCTCCAATTGGAGGATTGGCAACAAGTCCTAAAAATGTTCCACCATCATTAAAGGTTGGGTTTAAAACAACCAACATGCTGGCAGACGTTCCAACAAAAGCAGTATCGCTGAAATTCGACCGAACTGTTATAGAGTACATTTTTGTACCTGCTAAATCAGCTTTCACCTGAATATCATACTGAAATTTCATTGGACTACCGGGGATCAAGGTTGCGTTGGCCATTCTGTATGACAGAACTGCATTAGCAGAAAAAAGGCCACCACTTAGAAGAAGCAACAAAGAGAATAAAATTGTGCGTTTCATATGTTATAGTTTATATTAATTATTCGAATAACATTTTAGTACAACGGCACATGAGACATGATATCAACATTGGTGAAATATACGTCCACAAGGTCGATTACATCACAATATTGATCAAGGTTCCAGTCACCAGATAAATATCCGTCTGTATCAACCTGTATGAAATAAACATCCAC
>CAZKCK010000208.1:0-6797 GCA_964550695.1 uncultured Bacteroidales bacterium
TTCAGCCCGTATTATCACCCAATATGCAAAATTTCTGTAAGGTTTACATACATCTCAATGGTCCCCCGGGAGTTTACGATTATGTTTGCGGATTTCCGCTTATTTACGGGCAGGCTTATTGCGCGCGGGAATATTTAATGGAGAATTCCCCTTTCCAGTTGTATGACGGGTTTGTAGCTAAATTTACAAATCAGGGAAACCGGCTATGGGGAACCTACATGGGAAGCCTGAATGAAGACTATGTGACCGATTTGTCAATAACTGCGCAAGGTGGTGTGGCTGCAACTGGCAGAACATTAACCAGTTCATCGTTCTTTTCGTCTCTGAATACACCTTTTATACAAACAAATCAGATCGAAACGATGAATTTTCGGACACGGGGATTTGTTGTGTCATTGTTTTCCGATGGAATCCTGAGCAATAGTAATTATGTTGGTTATTATCCAACCGCAGGTTTGCCCTCGAATTCATTGTTCGGGGGGGCAGAATGTTCGGGAATCGCCGTGTTAAACGATGTCGAATTTGTTGTCACCGGACGAAATTCTTCCCAAACATCAGGAATTACGACTTCAGGATGTTTTGACAATACTGCCGTCTTGTATGATGCCTTTATCCTGAAAATGGCTCAGTCGAATGCCACGTTTACCTCTGGAAACCAGATGGCCTGCGTTGGTGATCAAGTTGTTTTTGAGGCTTGTTTACCTTCAGACTCTGTTTATGGACTTTCATTCCAATGGAAAAGAGAAAATGTTGACCTTGCCGGGGCAAATCAGCGGATGCTGGTAATTAATGATGTTGCATTAAACCAAAGTGGATATTACACATGCCTGATAACGAATCATTGTTTTTCCTGGCTAACCACTGCTTCATATTTAAGTGTAAGGGATTATCCGGCTTTCGATAGTTTTCAGGATAGTTTGGTGAACACAGCGACCTTTTGGGGCGACATTAATTCGGACGGAAAAATGGACATTCTGGGTAACCAGAAAATATACCTGAATCAGGATTCAATATTTAAAATTGATACGGGGTATCATGTGATTAATTACAGTTATCCAAGCTGGCTTGATTTCGACCGGGACGGGGATGTTGATTTACTCACGGTCAATGCCATTTATCGTAACACGGGTTCAGGTTTGACGAACATAAATGCAGGATTGAGCAACGTGTCATGCTGGGGTGATTATGACCGCGACGGAGATTTGGATGGTTTCCAGATCGGGGCCAACTCCCTGAAAATTTATATCAACAATAATGGTGTTTATAGTTTGATTATTGCCAGTACTTACGGGGAAACTTTTACGCTGAATTCCGGGGTTATCAACCCGGTTGTCATAGATATTGATAATGACAAAGACCTTGATATTGTTTTTTGCAACCCGGAGATGTACCTGCTGAAAAACAATCCGGATGGTTTTCAAAAGATCAAACTGATCGCATCAACCATCCGCGAATTTGATTGTGCCGATTTCAATAACGACGGACTGATTGACATTTTAGTGACTGAAAAGAACTCGACCACAACCTATCGAACCAGTCTTTACAGGAACAACCTCGGAGTTTTCACACTGCATTACTATTATCAAAGTTCATTGCCGTCCAACTGTTCAAATTTTATTGCCGGATGCACCGGTATGACCAGCGCTAAATTCGGCGACCTTGATAATGACGGCGACCTTGATCTTATCAATGGCAAGTTGCTTTTTTTGAATACCAATGGGAATTTTATGCCTAGATTCACATCCTATGGCGGAATTTTCCCAATAACAGGGATCAATGAATTTTCCTGCGTTCAGCTTGCAGATTATGACAATGACAGCACCCTTGAAGTGATGAATTCCAAGGAGGTTTTTAAAACCCTGATATGTTCATCTTTGAAAAACAACCCTCCGATGCCACCGGTCACTCTGCCGCATTTTGCTTCCAGAGATACGGTTCAGTTGTTTTGGACACGGGGATCCGATAATGAGACTCCTGCCCTGGGTTTAACTTACAATCTGAAAGTCGGAACTACTTTATCCGGTAATCAAATCCTTACATCAAATGCCCTGGAAAATGGCACCAGGCTAATTTCTTCCATCGGAAATATGGGGACAGATACGGCCTGGTTGCTGAGAAATTTGCCTGAGGGTACATATTACTGGCAGGTTCAGTCGATTGATAATTCTTTTCAGGGGTCGTCATTTTCTCAACCTCATTCCTTTGTAATAGTCAGGCCACCGGTCATTAACCAGCAACCCCTGTCAATCAATGCCTGTCCGGGTGATAGTGTTGTGTTTTCCATAATTGCCTCCAGTATATATCCGATGAGCTACCAGTGGCAGTATAACGGGCTGGATATTTCCGGGGCTACAGATTCGGTATTACTTGTAAATCTGGTTTCACCTGTAAGTGCTGGAGCCTATCGGTGCATTGTTGCCAATTATCAGTATTCAACGGTTTCAGCTTCTGCAAACCTGACTCTCGGCTGCCCGATCAGTGCACCCAGGTATTTTTATCCCGCGTCAGGCGACACCATGCTATGTGCAAATGACAGCCTGGCCATTTTTGTTAGTTCAAAAAACCGGTCAGTCAGTTATCAATGGTTTTATCAAAATCAACCGGTTTCAGGTGCCATCGACAGCCTTCTGACTTTTTCTCAATATGATATCGCCAACAACGGTTACTACAAATGCCGTCTTTCGAATCAGTATTTTACCGTGTTTTCTGACAGTCTGAAGATTTTCCTCCCTCCGAGGTACAGCAATTTCCAGCAGCTACGACCTTTGGGTGCCAATAATACCCACGACAATGACGCCCAGGTTTGGGGAGATTATGATCTCGACGGTGATCTGGATATCCTGGGAATTAAGATGATCCATGTAAACAACGGAACCGGGTTTACCACACAAATGACGAATGTGAATTATGCCGGGTTCAACGACTGGGTTGATTTTGATCAGGATGGGGATCTGGACATGGTGGTTGTTTCTGTTGATTCCATCCGGATTTTCCGGAATGATAATTTGCAGTTTACTAAAATCAATACAGGGCTTGCTGGTTATTCTCAGGGGATTTCGATGAAATGGGCCGATTTTGATAATGACGGCGACCTTGATTTTGCCATTGCCGGAGCAAGAGGAAGTGGCTCAATGTATACTGTAACCTATTACGCTTACATTTACAGGAATGACAATGGTGTGTTCCTCGACCTCCATGCCAACCTTCCTGCCTGCGCTTATGGTTCATTAGATTGGGGCGATTATGACAACGACGGAGATTTTGATTTATTGATACTGGGATATTATTATGGGTTGAATTCATCTCAGGGAATTTTTAAAGTTTACACCAATAATGAATGTGTTTTTTCGCCTTTGATCGCACCTTTTTATTCCAGTTCACTCATTTATGGTATGGCGAAATGGGTTGACATGAATGAGGATGGCTGGTTGGATGTGCTTGTTTCCTGTTCATCAAATATCACTAAACTGTATCTCAACAATCAGGCCGGGAGTTTTGCCGAAGCAACCTCCGGGCTGCCGAATAGTCAAACTTCAATAAAAAATGCCGACTTTGACGGCGATGGAAAAACAGATATTTTGTTTGGAAGCAATCTTTACAGGAAACAAAACACGACGTACAAATTATGGGGGAGCAGCTACGCAGGCATTCCTGCCGATTTTGACAATGACGGGGATATGGACATCCTGGGCGCGAATAATGTATATCGGAACAATCAGCAATGTACGATCAATACAGCACCTTCAGCGCCAACCTTATTGAGCACCTGGTATTCGAACGATTGGATAGGACTATCCTGGCACAGGGCCTTTGATGCCGAAACAGTTCAAAGCGGACTGACATATAATCTTCGGATAGGAACCATGCCGGGGTCAGGTGATATTTTTGCTGCTTCATCTTTGCCTTCAGGTTTCAGATTAATTCCTGCGTATGGAAATGTAGGCTGCGACACTGCCTATACAATTGAAAGGTTATTGCCGGGAAACTATTTCTGGAGCGTGCAATCGGTTGATAATTCTTTTGCGGGTTCTTCTTTTACACCGGATGAAATGTTTACAGTCTACCTTGTTACCCCATACGTGCAAGCCACAAACATCGTATTCTCCAACGTTTTGGCAACACAGGTCTCTTTGACATGGACCAAAGGAGGCGGCAACAAGTGTGCAATTTTTGCCAGGGAGAATGATGGAATTGATGCTGTTCCCCAGAATAATATCTTTTATCAGGCTAATTCAACTTTTGGCAACGGGTCACAAATTGACACTACCGGATGGTTTTGTGTGTACGATGGCGTTGGCAACTATACCACAGTGACCGGACTTACCCCCGGATTAGAGTACAAATTCCAGGTGTATGAATACAATTATCACGATGACCAGGTAGAATATAACCCATATCCCGGCCAGGGCAACCCGCGGGTGATCAGTCTGGAATATACCATGCATCCTGCTTTAGCGCTTACCGGAGTTAAAAATGGTGTGGTTTCTTGGGCAGATATCAATCAGGATGGATTACTCGATTTTGTGGTTTCAGGAGATGTAAAATCAGATTATTCCTATGCGGCTGATATTAAAGTATACAAGAATCTTGGAAATTCAGTTTTTGTGATTCAGCCCACAAATCTGCCTGCCATATTCAACGATCAGCCCAACTATGTTCATGGTTCCCTCGCCTGGGGCGATTTTGACAATGACCACGATCTCGATGCATTAATTTTGAGTAAATATGTTGCAAAGGTTTTCAGAAATGATGGCAATTTTCAGTTCATTGAACAAACCAGCTTCAATTTCAGCCTTCCCAGAAGAGGTACGGGTAGCTGGGCTGATTTTAACAACGATGGTTATTTAGATGTATTGATCAATTGTACTGCTAATGGAATCAATACTAAAATATTTAAAAACAACGGGAATGGCACTTTCACGGAACAAACTGCCTACCTGGGAAGTTATGCCAATGGTGCCAATGCCTGGGCCGATTATGACAATGACGGGGATATGGATTTTGCCGTTTGCGGGGGAGGAACTTCTCTGTTCCGGAATAATGGAACCGGAACCTTTACCGTGCAATCCGGCATCTCTTTTACAGGTGTTTCGTCAGGCTCAATTGCTTGGGGTGACTTTAACAACGACAGATTTCCCGATCTGCTGATTTCTGGAACCGTAGGAACTTCCTGTGTTACGAAGCTTTATAAAAATAATGGCAACAACTCCTTTACGGAACAAACATCAATGCCTTTTCCAGGAGTAATTAGTGGAAAAGCCGGATGGGGCGATTACGATAACGATGGGTGGAGTGATGTTTTTATAACTGGTTTATGTGGAACTAATACGATAACAACTATTTACAAAAATCAAAATGGGCTTGGCTTTGTTGAGAAATCAAATATTCAATTGCCACAAGTTAGCATGAGCTCATTTGATTTGGGCGACTATGACAATGACGGGGACCTGGATATGCTGATCGCTGGAAACGGCTCCGGACCAAATGCATACAATCCGTTCAGTCAGTTGTTGGTAAATCAAACCATAACACAAAATTCACCACCAACATCTCCTTCATCTTTAACTTTTTCTTCCACAAGCCAGGATGCAATTTTAAGATGGAGTTCTGGCAATGATGATCATACCGGTACAAACAACCTTACCTACAATTTTTATATTGGCAGTGATTCCGTTTCGGTTAATAAAAATCCTCCGATGGCCAATATTACCAATGGTTTCCGCTATGTGCCCGCGATGGGAAATGCATGCCATGACACCTCCTGGATTATTAAAAACCTGCCTTTTGGAAGATATTACTGGAGTGTACAGGCCATCGACAACTCGTTTGCAGGAGGCGCTTTTGCACCTGTGCAGACATTTGTAATTTCTCCGGAAGTTCCTTCGGTTATAAGTCTTGCGACCGATTCTGTAACAACGGGTCAGGTACGCTGCTTTGAAGCTACCCAATCAATAACGGTGGGAGGAAACGGAGCAACTTTCAAGGTTCATCAAAGTGGCTCGGCCACAATGATAGCCGGGCAGAATATCCTTTTATTTCCAACAGTTAAGGTCGATTCGGGTGGATACCTTCACGGGTATATATCAAACAACAATGAATACTGCTTTTTTGCAACATTGCCGCCTGCGATGGTACAAACCAAGGAAACAGAGATATACTACGGTTTTACTGAAGGAAATGATCAGGACAAAGATGGATGGCTGGTCAGCGTATATCCGAACCCAACTTCAGGCATAGTTAATTTGAAGGTAAATCAACAGGATCAAAAAAATCCCGTCATGATAAGTCTGTACAACGTTTTTGGTGAGATGATCTATTCAAAGAGACTGGAGGGTGAAAACACGGATAAGATTTCACTGTCGGATAAAAGTCCGGGAATCTATCTTTTACATGTTGTTCTGGGGAGCAGGAGTGAAACAATAAGCATAATCAGGCAATGATACAATGCTTTTGTTGTCTAAGACCAAAAAACGGGGCAGGTATCCGTTGAAACGGGGCAGGTCTCTTGCCTCAACCCCCGGCCCCTTCTCCCCGGGGAGAAGGGGGGAGATGAGCGGCTTGAATTTTTGAATACCCTTTTGATATCTATCCTCCCCTTCTCCGTGCGGAGAAGGGGCCGGGGGATGAGGCATTTTTAATGAAGGGAGAACTGCTCTTCATACACATCTTTTTTTACCAGTGTTTCAGAAATAAGTTAATTGATTAAGAAGCATATCCTTACCAGGTGAGGTATTCCATGGTAGATTGTGGTAATAAGTGCGTTTTTTATAAACC
This sequence comes from uncultured Bacteroidales bacterium, assembly GCA_964550695.1. Classification (GTDB taxonomy): domain Bacteria; phylum Bacteroidota; class Bacteroidia; order Bacteroidales; family TTA-H9; genus CAZKCK01. Next base: position 6,775 of record CAZKCK010000208.1, read on the forward strand.
AGGATGTTTCAGGGTTGTTGTAT
>CAZKCK010000209.1:0-4314 GCA_964550695.1 uncultured Bacteroidales bacterium
TAAATTTCATGCAATTTAAAGATATTCCAGATAATAACATACGAGTAATACCATGTTTAGTATTGATAAACTGAATGTTACGTCGGTGATTCCGGAATAATTCAGTCACCGGGAATTTTAAGTTTTTAGGGAAGATTATTGTCAGGGAAGCTGAATTTCGGTTGAAATGTTCGTTTTGAGGGATAATCCTATCTTAAAAACACATCGGAGGTTTTCAAGATTAGAATTCTTTGAGGTTCATTCACCGAATTCAATTTATAGAAATATCAAAGCCACGACCGGGTGAAAAGAAAAATTTTGGCAAATTAAAACGTTCGCTTAAAATATTCCGGCGTTCGCTTAAAATATCGCGGCGTTCGCTTATCTATTTGACTTATGCCTTTCGAATGGCGTAACTTTATACCCATAAAACGATCTGTTTTAAAAATAATGAATTCTCAGTTTTCAAAATAGTTTTTCTCTAATCTCTAATAAAAAAAATCATGAAAATTTTTACACTTTTCTTTTGCAGCCTTTTAATGGCTACAATGGTGCAGGGACAGATTATTCATGTTCCCGCCGATTATTCCACGATCCAAAAAGGGATATTTGCTGCAAATCCCGGCGATACCATCATGGTAGCCGAAGGCACCTATTTCGAACAGATCAACTTCCTGGGTAAAAAGCCATTGATGGTAGCCAGTGAATTCCTGATGGATGGCGATACAACCCATATTGCCAACACCATTATTGACGGAAGCCTGCTTACCAATTTAGACAATTCTTCAGTAGTGTACTTTATTTCCGGTGAGGATACTACCTCTATCCTCTGCGGATTCACAGTACAGCATGGCCGGGGAACCTACACCCCCGACAACCTGGATGACCGGCAGGGCGGCGGAATATGGATTGCGGATGCCGGCGCCAAAATCGTTCATAACCGCATCACCCACAATACTTGTGACGACACACAGGCAGGCAATGGAGAAAGTACCGACGGCGGTGGTATTGGTGGCAAATGGGCTGAGGGGGATTATTGGATTGTGATTGAAAACAATACCATTGATAGCAATACCTGCATTTCGAAATATGAATGGGCTTGGGGAGGAGGTGTCAGCACGAGTTACAACACCCGGCTGATAAATAATATCATTACTCATAACACCTGTTCAGGCCTGATGAATGCTTTTGCCGCTGGAGGGGGAATAGCCAGTGGAACCGACGTTTCCTGGATAGATCCACTCTTGCTGATAGCAGAGCATAACACAATCACTTACAACCTGGCACAAACTGTGAACAATTACGCAAGGTCGGCAGGGGTTGTGTGTCAAACTGTTCTGGTAATGTTTTCAGGAAATGAAGTGGCAAATAATACAGTAATTTCAGGAAGTAATGCCGGAGGAACATGCGGATTGTTAATCCAAAACCCAAAAGAAGAAAGTGTGGTCAATAACAATGTTTTCAGGGAGAATTCCAGTAATGTCTGGGTTGGTGGATTGGGATTCGAAACTTATGAGATCAATGAAAATACAATTCTTGTCGAAAACAATTATTTTATCAATAACACAGCGCAAAGAGGCGGTGGTTTCTATGCATGGGCTACTCCGGTGATATTGCAAAACAACGTTTTCATCGGAAACCAGGCATTGGGCTTCGGGGGAGCGGTATATCTTACTGATAGTTTTATCCAGCCCGATGGCCACATGGCAACCCTGATCAATAATAGCTTTTACAACAACACAGCATCGGTTTGGGGTGGCGCCATTTATTCACAAAATGTAAACCCATTGATCATTAATTCAATTTTTTGGGCCGACAGCGCTTTTACAGGCAGCGAAATTTATGCTGAACCAACGGATATCGTCGAAATTGCCTACTCCAACATCAATCCGGATTTCATTTACGGGGAATTCCTGGATGGTGGTGATAACATCAATGAAGACCCGATGTTTGAAGATTCCGGGTTACTCACAATTTCGGGTGCCAGCCCCTGCATAAACTCCGGAACATTGGACTTTGCCTGTGATTGCGGGTTGATCTTTGATGCCCCGGCTTACGATATTCTTGGCATGTCGCGCCCGATGAACGGATTTAACGAGATGGGCGCTTATGAAGTTCTGATGGAAGGTGTGGCGAATAAACCGGCTAATCATGAAAACGGGTGGTACAACAACTTCCCCAACCCCTTTACTGCGAAAACCTATTTCAGTTACGAACTTAACGACAAAACTTTTGTGGAGATCAACCTGTTCACCAGCGCCGGTCTCCTGATACAAACCTTGTTTGCCGAAACGCAGGAAGCAGGCAGCCACATCCTGGAATTTGAGGCAGGAACCCTTCCTTCCGGCATTTACTTTTACAGGATTGCCACAAACACACAACAAGCCACCGGAAAAATGATTTTGATGAAATAATGCCCTCACCCCCCGGCCCCTCTCCCAGGGGAGAGGGGGGAGAAACCCTCCGTAAGGACGGTCTCACCATCTCCGCCAGACTTCGGCGTGAACTCAGTCGAACGCTGGCAAAGAGGGTAGAAAAACCGGCAGGACGGCCTCCCCCTCTCCAAATTGGAGAGGGGGCCGGGGGTGAGGTAAAAAACAAACACCATGAAAAAATTTACTCAATTTTCGATTATAGTTCTGGCGCTCACGACCATGAACCTGGCCGTGCAAAGCCAGAACAGGTCAACCGTGGTAAATCCGGCGCAGTCTTTTGCTGGCGAAGCCGGGAATCCTGATTGGTCATCCGACGAATGTTTACGGGGAGTGATCACCATCAAACTCAAAAAGGGTGTTGGTGAATTTGGCAAACAAACCGGAACAGTGCGTTTCGGGATTTCATCTTTGGATAACAAGGTCACAAAATTTAAGGTCTTTCAGTTGGAAAAACGGTTCAGATACAATCCGGCTAAGTTGCGGGCTGATCTGCCTGATTTGTCGCGGATCTATAAAATTTCGTTTCCTGATGATTTTGCTGTAAACGAGGTGGCAAGTGAATTTTCTTCTGATCCGAATGTAGAATACGCTGAACCTATTCCGGTATATCATACAGACGATGTACCCAATGATGTTCTGTACAGTCAGTTGCAGCATCTGCCTCAGATTCATGCTCCTCAGGCATGGGACATTCACAAAGGTGAAAACGGGACAACGGAAATCGTGATTGCCATTGATGATACCGGTGTGGATTGGGATCATGAGGATTTGTTGAGCAATATATGGCAAAACCTGGCTGAAGATGCCGACAACGATGGCCATACCCTTGAATTTACCGGGCAACAATGGGTGCTTGATCCCGGTGATTTAAACGGGATTGATGATGATGCCAATGGTTTTACTGATGATTTGATTGGATGGAATTTTATCACCAACAATGGTGACCCTAATCCAATAACCGGCAATCCTGTTGGTTTTCATGGGACACATTGTGCCGGAATTTCCAACAGCGCTACCAATAACGGGACTGGCATAGCGAGCATTAGCTGGAACCTGAAAATGATGCCAATATGTGCTGATGCAAATAACACCATACCCTTCGCTTATAATGCATTAATCTATGCTGCCGAAAACGGCGCTGATATCATTTCAAACAGTTGGGGAGGCAGTATATATTCCATCGCCGACCAGGAAGTAGTGAATTATGTAACAGGGCTTGGAAGTTTTATGTCAGCTTCTGCCGGCAATAAAAATTCGAACGAATTACATTATCCGTCGTCCTATATTGGAGTCATTTCAGTGGCATCTGTCAGTTCAGACGATAAAAAAGCATCTTATTCCAATCACACCCTTTCTGTTGATATTTCTGCTCCCGGAGGTGGGAGCGAAGGCGGAATATTAAGCGCCATGCCTGGAAATGGCTATGGACTGTTGTCAGGAACTTCAATGGCAACTCCACTGATAGCCGGTTGTTTTGGATTGCTGAAATCCTATCACCCCGATTGGTCCAATGTTGAATTAATGACAAAGCTGCTCGGAACCGCCGATAATATTGATTCTCTTAATCCGGATTATATCAACATGCTGGGAACCGGCAGGGTAAATGCCTACCGGATGCTTACCAGCGAAATTGTTGTTCCTTATCTGAAGCTGGGACTTATTTCGTTCACCGGCAAAGATGCCAATGGAAATTTCATCAATGAACCAGGCGAAACGGTTACTTTGAATTTCTCCCTTCGCAATTATATGCAATGCTATGGTTCCGAAAATGTGGATGTAACCCTGATGACTGATGATCCTGATATTACCATTATTGATGGCACAGGCACGGTTAACATTCCTCCGGATAATTTCTTCAGTATCGAAAATCAATTCCAGGTCCAGGTGGGATTAAATGCCC
>CAZKCK010000209.1:4414-6707 GCA_964550695.1 uncultured Bacteroidales bacterium
GGTAAAGTGTATGTGGAGATGGGTGGCATGTTTTACAGAATGAGCCAGGCCGGTTACCAGAATTTAGCCCAGATGAAGCAATTGTTTGGCGTGAATGCCTATACGAACCCAATGTTGGAAAACCCGGTTGATACCCTTCTCGGCGTTGAAAATACGCCAATGGAAGGCATGATGTTTACCCGCTCCGATCAGCTATTCAACTGGTACATTGATAAATTGTTTCCGACATCCGGAGCGCTCGTACCTTTCGATGAAAATAACTACGGTAACGTTGCCGTCATGAATGACGGCTCGGCAACCTACGGCCATAAAACCTTTTATATGGGCTATTCCCTTGCCGGACTTCGCGACAGGGATGCCACCAGTTCGGGCTACAACGTGCTGCTGAAAACGATGGAATTTTTTGGCTACAGCCCGCCACAAGGGTTTATCCTTTCCAATTTTATCGCCGATAAAACCATAGGCGGGCCACCATTAGCGGTTCAGTTTACCGATATTTCGATCAGTGATCCTGTTTACCCCGTCATTTCGTGGCAATGGGATTTTGAAAATGACGACACCATTGATTCGGACGATCAGAATCCTGCCCGGATATTTGATGAAGCGGGAACATTCGATGTAAAACTGATCACTTCCAATGGCCTGAATTCAGATACGCTCATTGTGGAAGCCTGTGTAACCATCAATTCAGGATATCTTGTTTACGAAGGGGTTGCCTCCGGAAATGATTACTCCGGCTCATTTATCAGGGATTATCTCCAGGAAAATGAATATCCCGTAACGTACCGGAACATTTTACCCGACGACCTTGAAGGATTTACCGCAGTATTCCTGTCGTTTGGCAATTACCTTTCAGGAAACACCATTTTGAATAATCAGATGGCCGGTGTCATTAAAGCCTATCTCGAAGGCGGTGGATATGTTTACCTCGAAGGCAGCAATGCTTTAGGTTACGATCAGGCCGGCGATGATCAACTGCATCAGCTTTTTGGCCTGGCAGCAGCTTTTGACGGAGCAGCAAATCCAATTGATTTCCTTGCAGGGCAACCCGGCTCTTTAACGCATGAAATGCAGTTTACGGGTAACAGCCAAACTTTCAATTCCTCGATTGATATTTATGTTCCCTTTGCGAATGCTGACGCCGCATTTACCGAAAGTAACTATGGCGTTGTAGCCGTGCAACATAGTATTCCCAACAGCAGCCGGACTTTTTGTTTTTCGTATTCCTTATCCAACCTCAACGACGGGGAAATGCCCAACACCCGCGAGGAGTTACTGCAAAGGATACTCAACTATTTCGACATTTACAGCGTAGTTCCGGATGTTGGAAAAATAACAACACTTAGTTGCAGTGTTTATCCCAATCCATTCAGCCATACAACCCTCATCGGATACCAGGTTGATGAAAATACCCTGGTTACCTTGACCATTTTCAACCACCTCGGGCAGCAGGTTGCAGCTCTGGTTGAAGCAGCCCAAACCAAAGGCAAATACCAGATTGAATGGAACGCCGAAAACCTTCCTTCAGGAGTTTATTATTGCCGCCTGAAAACCGGAAACCAGTTGATATCAAAGAAAATTATTAAAATGAATTAAACTACCTCTCCCCCATCCCCCTCTCCAAATTGGAGAGGGGGAGCGAGGGGGTGAGGCGAAAAAACAAAACACAATGAAAAAACTAATCTTTTTAATCGCAGCAGTGGCTATTAGCCACAGCATTATTTTCGCACAGGGTTGCCTGCCCGAAGGCATCACCTTTACAATCCAGGAAGAAATTGATAATTTCCAGACCAATTATCCCGGGTGCATTGAAATTGAGGGGGATGTTGCAATTAATGATGGTTGGAGCAGCAGTATTACAAATCTTAATGGATTGAGTATGCTGACTTCCATTGGTGGAAGCCTTTCTATTTCTCACAACTACGCAATTACAAGCCTGACCGGACTGGAGGGTTTGACTTCAATCGGGGGAAACCTTGGAATTTTCTGGAGCCCTGCCCTGACAAGCCTCACGGGATTGGAGGGTTTGACTTCCGTCGGGGGAAACGTTTCTATTTCTTGGAATACTGCCTTGACAAGCCTCACGGGATTGGAGAACCTTACTTTCATCGGGGGAAGCTTAGAGATTATTGGTTATTATTATGGAAATCCTGCACTGACCAACCTGATGGGGTTGGAAGGATTGACTTTTATTGGGGGAAACCTTGAGATTTCTCAAACTTTCTTGACCAGCCTCACAGGATTGGAGGGTTTGACTTCCGTCGGGGGAAACGTTTCTATTTCTTGGAATACT
>CAZKCK010000210.1:0-4980 GCA_964550695.1 uncultured Bacteroidales bacterium
TTTATTCGGGGTTCTTTTTATATTAAGCATCAAGTTCTCCTGCAATTACATTCATCGAGCTCATGGTTAGCACGGCATCAGAAAGCATATTGCCTTTAATCATTTCAGGATAAGCCTGATAATAGATAAAACAAGGCCGTCGGAAATGCAGCCTTGATGGGGTTCTGCCACCATCACTCACCAGGTAAAAACCCAGTTCGCCATTGGCAGCTTCTATACAATGGTATACTTCACCAACAGGAATATCGGTTTCACCCATCACGATTTTAAAATGCCAGATGAGTGCTTCCATATTGTTGTATACTTTTTCTTTGGGAGGCAATACAAACCTTGAATCGGAGGCAAAATAAGTTTCCTTGTCTTCCATGTTGTCCAGTTTGCCTATTGCCTGTTCTATAATACTGAGGCTCTGCCACATCTCTTGCTGCCTGACCATAAAACGGTCATATGTATCGCCATTCTGTCCAACCGGAATTGTAAATTTGAATTCTTCGTACGAACTATATGGATTCATTACCCTGACATCGTAATCAACCCCACAGGCGCGCAGATTTGGACCCGTAAAACCGTAAGCAAGCGCACGATCGGCCGAAAATGATCCCACATTAATTGTGCGGTCCATAAAAATCCGGTTTCGAACCAGCAAGTTTTCAAACTCCCGCAACTTGGCAGGATATGATTTCAGAAAATAACGAATCTTTTCCCAGGCTTTTGCACTGAAATTGCGCTCAAATCCGCCTATTCTGCCCATATTGGTCGTCAGCCGTGAACCACAGATTTCCTCATAAATCTCATAAATAAATTCACGGTCCTGAAACAGGTAGGTAAAACCTGTGAGCGCACCACTATCAACGGCTATTACACTGTTACAAATCAAGTGATCGGCAATGCGAGCCAACTCCATTATTACAACACGCAGGTATTCAACACGTTTAGGAATTTCAACACCCAGAAGTTTTTCAACAGTCATGTGCCAGCCCATATTATTCAGCGGGGCTGAACAATAATTCAGCCTGTCAGTTAGCGGCGTAATCTGGTAAAAAGGCCTGCGTTCTGCAATTTTTTCAAATGCACGATGGATATATCCAATTGTCTGCTCGGTATCAACCACAAATTCGCCGTCCATCAGCATAATATTCTGAAAAACCCCGTGGGTGGCAGGATGTGTGGGACCCACATTGAGTGTGTTGTATTCCTTTGGTTCTTCGGACTTTACCAAATCCTTATCCCAGTAATCCGTATGTATTTCTGTGGCCATATTTATTTTAGTTCTTTTATCTGCCAAACATGCTATCGTCTTTATCTTCACGTGTCTGGTCTTCGAGCGGGAAGTCTTTCCGTAGCGGGTAACCTATCATATCATCCACATTCAGAATTCGTTTCAGATTTGGATGCCCAGTAAACAGAATTCCATAAAAATCAAATGTTTCACGTTCCATCCAATTGGCAGCCGGCCAAATGCCGGTAATGCTCGGTATGTTGGGATTGTCAACCGGTGTTGCTGTTTTAATCCTGATCCGGTGATTATTCACCATGCTTTGCATATGGTAAACAACACCAAGTTGCTCTTTTTCAGGATAATGCATTCCACATAACGTAGTCAGAAAATTATAATCCAATTCTGTTTCGTTGCGCAGGAACGACATAATTTCAGGAACAGTTTCTCTTTGAACAGAAATGCTGAGCATATCTGAATATATCTCAGAACCTAAAATCGCCGGCCCGAAACGTATGGTGAGCTTACTGATTACCAACTGGTTTAAATCTGAATTTATCTGGATCACGATGCGGTTTTAAAAACTATGAACAAGTAAATACTTATAAAAAGGCAGAATAGGACAATGCAGGTTAACTATTCTATTTCATATCGTTTCATGAGCGCTTCATATTCAGCCGAATTTCTTCGTCTGAGTTTCTCATTACCAACAAGTTCCTGTATTTTAAGGATTCCGCTGATGATCTGCTCAGGTCGCGGGGGGCAACCCGGAACATAAACATCCACAGGAATGATGCGGTCAATTCCCTGCAAAACGCTGTAAGTATCAAAAATGCCACCGCTGGATGCGCAGGCACCTACAGCAATAACCCATTTGGGTTCAGCCATCTGGATATAAACTTCACGCAGAACCGGTCCCATTTTTTTGGCTATTGTACCCATTACCATCAGCAGATCGCTTTGCCGGGGCGAAAAGCTGAGGCGTTCAGAACCGAAACGGGCAAGGTCATAATGTGAAGCCATGGTAGCCATAAATTCAATACCACAGCATGATGTGGCGAAAGGCAAAGGCCAGAGTGAATTTTTCCGGGCAAGCCCTACCGCCTTTTCAAAAGACGTGGCAAAGAATCCCTGACCTGTAACACCTTCAGGTATTTCAACTATAGAAGGGCCAGCTATGTTTATTTGTTTTTGTGACATAGTTCAAGTGGTTTTCTGATTAACGCTTTTCCCACTTTAAGGCGCCTTTCAGAAGAATATAAATAAAACCTGAAAGAACAAGTGCGATAAACAGCAGCATGTCGATAAAACCATCTTTGCCCAGGTGCTTGAAGTTCACTGCCCATGGATACATAAAGATGACTTCCACATCAAAAAGGACAAAAAGTATGGCAATCAGAAAATATTTTACTGAAAACGGGCTCCGGGCATTGCCCATTCCTTCTATTCCGCATTCAAAATTTTCGAGTTTTGCTTTTGAGGGTCGTTTAGGTCCAAGGAAATGTGTTGCTACCATGGTAGTTATCACAAATCCCAGAACAACCAGTGTTTGTATGAGTATAGGTATGTAATCCTGAGGCATATCTATCATTTTTATTGTGAATGCAATAACGAATGAAGTGTTGAATTGTTCATCTGAACTGCCATATGATACAATCAAATGGCTGGGTAATTTCGAATAAAAATTCATCCGGAAGTTGTTTCATCCGGGTGTGTATTCACATGTTTTATTGTATCAGGTATTGTTATAATGAAAGAATTGAATGAGGGAATACCCGGTATGCTTTCTAATTGTTATTTTCGGATTTGACCAAAATAAACTAAACAAATTCCAATAATAAATTTAAAACTTAATTGACTGATTGACTGCCGGAATCTGCATTGGTAAATTATGCGAAACGTCACATTATCAGCAAATTCCGGCAGTAAAATCTCTTACTTTGAACGAAGGTATGGTTGCAAAACATCATTCCATTTCCTCACAATTGAAATGGTGTCAGCAGCAGCTAACGGGTCATCGGTCTGATTATCAAACAGCACAAGATTCGCCTGTCCTTTGTCGCCCTGGCCTAATGTTAGCCTTAATTTAACTGAGTTAACCTGAAGGTTGTTATCCAGCTTTTTTGCCATGGGCGACCCATTGATCATTACCCTGCTTTCAATCGTTTCGGTCAGCAAAACCACTTCGCAGCCTGATAACATCTTGTCTTTTGAATCAAACCACAGCAAAGCATTTTTATCCGTGTCGAGCCCCAGTCCCCTTTGGCCGATTATTTCAAGTTTTGATACCTTAAAGCCCTTTTTTTGTGATTCTTCTGTGAATAAACGTTGCAATTTTGAGCTCCCTTTTCGTGCAAATTTAACTGCAAAATAAATCGGAATGATAAATATTCCGGCAAAAATCAGCCCCATAATCAATACACCTGTACTCATTTTCAATAATTTAAAAAGTTAATCAATAAATATAATTAGAAAATACATAAACATACCCCAACCAATCAGAAATTCTGACGGTGGGCAGCATCCACTGTATCTGTAGGATGCCAAAACATTATAATTTACTGATTACCAGAAATAATGAAACGGAAATAACAGTACGGATAAATTTTTACATTTATCACCCAATGCATTCTGACCCGTAAGGAAACAGTGTTGTGGTAATAAATCGATGGCCAGAAATTCGATAGGCAGTGGGTGCCACTTACATTGTTTTTGTTGAATTTGGACCGGGATTGTGTATGCTGTGGTAACAGGTTCGAGCATGCGCCCCGGAGGAAAATTATCAGCAGAACTAATTTGCATTTTTTCTGCTTCCGTTGCAGAAAGATCATGCGCTGTATACTGTTTTTCAGCAAAAGCATTACTCATGCATATGACGACTAAAAGTATCATCATCAGCAATTTTGTATATTTTCTTTTTTGCTTCAACATCACCGCAAATGTAGAATATTTATGATTCTGAGATAACCCGGCAAAAAAAAATTAAACAAAAAACCTTTTGTGTCGTTATTTTAAAAAAAACAGTACATTTACATTTATATACTGAATCACTTTTCCCTCACCTGTAGCAATTTCATTTAAAAACCCTATGGTTAATCACATTCAATGGCTTGATAATAAGATATATGACCTGATTGAAAAGGCCCAGTCTGACGATTACAGATCTTTAATTACAGATACTGATGTTGCGACAGCAATTGAACTTGCTAAAGCCAGAGCATATTCAACATGTGACTTTTTCGTACTTCTCACTTCCATCAACCTTTTAAATACTGCAATAAAAAGGCCTGAATACAAGCACGTTATTTTACCAGTAGATATGCATACCCAAACAAGTGAACTGATTCAATACCTGATCAGTCTCGACTTTTACAGGTACCAACTTGATTTGTTTATCAATCCGAACGACAAATATGCATACATAGAAGTTTATAACATCCAGTTCAGTTTCCGCAATTTCACCATCCATCCGAAGATCAGCACTTTTGCTGAAGGTGGCCGGAACAAGATTAAGCCCTGGAAAGGGATCAACCTACAAAAAATTGCCGGCGAATTGTTAAATCTGGCGATTGAGTACAAAGCAATGATTAATAAATAAGATTCGGGTGCAATTGTACGATTTTACAGGTACAGAAAACGCTGCTTTTGAAAGTTAAAACACGTCTCTGCAAAGTAGAAACCCGCTTCTGCAAAGTTAAAATACGTCTATGCAAAGTTGAACCTCACTTCTGCAAAGTTGAAACTCGCTTCTGCAAAGTTGAAAC
>CAZKCK010000210.1:5080-6675 GCA_964550695.1 uncultured Bacteroidales bacterium
CTTCTGCAAAGTTGAAACTCGCTTCTGCAAAGTTGAAACTCGCCTCCGCAATGTTGAAACACGTCTCTGCAAAGCTGAAACTCGCTTCTGCAATCCTGAACTTAGCCTTCTATCAGACAATATTGTCAGTTTCTTTCACACAAAATATTTTATCAGTACAAATCCCCCGATCAGGCAGGTGGTAAATCCCAGCGCCAGTGCATTGAAATACCGGTCGATGAACCGCTTGATATCCGGACCAAATTTCCAGATCAGGAAAGCAACCAAAAAGAACCTTGCTCCCCGGCTGACCAACGATGCTATAAAAAACATCATCAGGTTGATATCAAATACCCCGGCACTTACCGTAAACACCTTGTAAGGAATGGGTGTAAAGCCAGCCGTGAAAATCACCCAAAAATCCCATTCAATAAACATCGCCTTGATGCTGTTGAACAAACCTACAGAAAACCCGGGGATGGAATTGAAAAAGAAATTGGCAAATCCTGTAAAATCACCACTGCCAGTCAACCATGCAAAATGGCCGATTCCGTAACCGACAAAAGCTCCTGAAACCGATCCGATGGTGCAGATGAATGCAAAGCGGAATGATTTTGCCGCACTCCCCAGCGCCAGCGCAATAAGCAACACATCAGGCGGAATGGGGAAAAATATGGATTCAGTAAATGCCAGTAAAAACAATGCCATGGGGCCATAGGGAGTTTCTCCCCATTTTAACACCCAATTATACATATTTTTAAACCATTTCATTTGGCCGAACCTTTCCACAATTTATCAATAAATGCTGTAATGCCGTCAACCACACCCTGAATTCCGTTCTGACTGATGTAATCAAAAAGCCGCAGAAGCAATGGAAGCAGAACAATAACCGTAATAACAACCAGCACAAGCACGGCAATAACAGCTATGATTGCCAGGCGTTTCAGCTTTGGATTATGTTTAATCTTCTCAATAATCGCCAGCAGTTTTACATGATCTCCATCGCGGTGACCTGAATAATGTGAACCATGGCTATGTCTGTTGTAATCATGAACGTTGCTGTTTCCATAATTTCCATGATACCTGTTCTTGTTTTCAAATAAATCATCGAAGCCCATAACTTATTAAATTTTAAATAATGAATAAAACCAATCAATAAATCGTTCATTACATATTGTTTCACAGCATGAACTTTCGTGCCCATGCCCTTAAAACAATGCGATTAAAATGACTTAGATGGTTTTGGGCGGTTGCCAGACGGTGTACAGAAACTGTGTATTCACAAAAATATCCAGTTTGGCAGGCAGAGAATTTGCGGTTTCAGGAGATGAAATGCAATTTGGAATTTGATGTATCTGATCTTCATCACTCATGGGATCAGCATCAGCAATATGGCTGCTTGCTTCACTTACGGGGCAGGCCATTCCGGCCTGATACAGATGCTCCGTTTGCGTCACCGGATACAAATCGGTCCCGTAGCAACAGAGGACTGTTAACAGGAAAACGATTCTGACTGATATGTTCCGGTATAGCTTCATGTGCCGGCAAAAATATAACAATAAACCGCACACAGGGCTCCGCTTTTTGTTAACGATTTCTTAATGGTTAAGGGTGAA
>CAZKCK010000211.1:0-6667 GCA_964550695.1 uncultured Bacteroidales bacterium
GCAATCTCAATTATTCAGTAACATCTTTCATGGTAAACGAAATGCGTTTGCGGGCTACATCTACTTCAAGTACTTTCACCTTAACTTTTTGATTAAGTTTAAGTACCTCAGCGGGATCGGAGATAAAACGGCCGGTAATCTGGCTGATATGCACCAATCCGTCCTGATGCACGCCCACATCCACAAACACACCAAATTTAGTCATGTTGGTGACTATGCCGGGCAGTACCATGCCGGGATGTATATCGCCGATGGAATGAACCGATTTGTCAAATTCAAACATTTCGAATTTGCTGCGCGGGTCACGACCCGGTTTTGCAAGCTCATTCATGATATCGTTCAGTGTTGGCAATCCGATGCTAACGGTAACAAATTCAGCGGGATTAATCAGTTTTCGCAATTCATCCCCCTTCATGAGTTCCAGTACCGTGGCATTCAGTTTCCGGGCCATGGCATCAACCACATGGTAGCTTTCAGGGTGCACGGCACTTGCATCGAGTGGGTTTGTTGCATTGGATATACGCAGGAATCCTGCTGCCTGTTCATAAGCTTTTTCACCAAAGCGGGGCACTTTCAGCAATGCCTGGCGTGAATCGAACGGACCTTTGCTCTGGCGGTATGCCACAATATTTTTAGCAAGTACCGGCCCCAGACCCGAAACATGCGTCAGAAGCTCTTTGCTGGCCGTATTTACATCCACACCCACCTGATTTACACAACTTACCACAACATCTTCGAGGCTCTGCTGAAGTGCTTTCTGGTCAACATCGTGCTGGTACTGCCCTACTCCTATGGCCTTGGGATCAATCTTCACCAGTTCTGCAAGCGGGTCGATAAGCCGGCGGCCAATTGAAACGGCTCCGCGCACAGTAACATCGTACTCCGGAAATTCTTCGCGGGCTACCGCAGATGCCGAATAGACCGATGCTCCATTCTCATTGACCATGATGGCAATAATTTCCTTCTCGAATGGTATATGGCGTATAAAAGCTTCGGTCTCACGCCCGGCAGTTCCGTTGCCAACGGCAATGGCATCAATTTTATAGGCATTTACCAGTGACCTGACCTTTGAAGCACTTTGTTTGACCTCTGATGCAGGCGGATGCGGATAAATGGTTTCATTGTGCAGGAGGCTGCCGTGTTTATCGAGGCATACAATCTTACATCCGGTGCGGAAACCCGGATCGACTGCCAGAACATTTTTACCCCTTAAGGGAGGTGCCATGAGTAACTGACGCAGGTTGCCGGCAAATACGCTGATGGCTTCCCTGTCGGCGATTTCCTTTAACTCCTGACGGTATTCGGTTTCGAGTGATGGTTGCAAGAGCCTCTTATAACTATCATATACTGCTATGCGAACCTGTTCGGCGGCTTCATTTGATGCTGTAACAAAAAACCTTTCAAGCATTTCAAAAGCTTCAACTGCAGAAGGAGCGATATTTATTTTCAGGAAGCCTTCTTCCTCGCCCCTGAACATGGCCAGCACACGGTGTGAAGGTGCACGCCGGGCCTGCTCTTCCCATTCAAACCACGACTGGTATTTGATGCCGTCCTGTTCTTTGCCTTTGGCCACCTTTGAGGTGATGGTTGCGCTACGTTTAAACAGCCTGCGGAGCATATCACGGGCACGGGCATTCTCGTTCACCCATTCGGCAATGATATCGCGGGCACCGGCAAGGGCTTCGTCGGTGGTATTGACACCTTTGGCGGGATTGATATAAGAAGTGGCTTTTTGTGCCACATGCATTTCACGCTGAGCGATGATGAGCTTGGCCAATGGTTCAAGGCCTTTTTCGATGGCGATGCTTGCCCTGGTTTTGCGTTTGGGGCGATAGGGCAGGTAAAGGTCTTCGACTTCGGTGAGTGTGTTTGCTGCCAGTATTGATGACTTCAGTTCAGGGGTGAGTTTACCCTGTTCTTCGATCGACAGCAGAATGGCTTCACGGCGTTTCTCAAGTTCGGTCAGTTGTTTAAAACGGTCGCGGATGGCCTGAATAACCACTTCATCGAGGCTGCCTGTAAGTTCTTTGCGGTAACGGGCAATAAACGGGATGGTGGCGCCTTCGGCCAACAGCTTCAGGGTATTGGCAACCGATACGGGGTTGATTGAAAGTTCTTTGGCAATTATGGGAGCGAAATCCATTGGAGTAATTGTGAATTTTTAATTTTTTAATTATGAAGTTGTGATTTAACAAATTGCAAAATTCGATAGCATGAGTTAAAGTTGCTTCTAATTTGATTTTTTGGGGGCATATAATTGTTAGAAAACTCTAACGAAAACGCACATGCAAGTCTGATATAGTTATATAAGATAACCTGCTTAACTATTTATAAGGGTTTCAGCCTCAGCTTTAAGAATTGGCAGATAATTAATAACAATATTCCAAACCTGTGTATTGTCAATTTCATCATAACCGTGCGTAAGCCTGTTACGGGCATCAACAATTTTGCGTGCATTTGTAACTGGTATTTCCGGCATTCGTTTTAGCAATGAGTTCATTGCTTCGCCAATTGTGATTAAATTACGCTCTACGGCATCCTGCAACAAAAAATTTTCATTGTACTCAGCAAATATCTTTTTATCGCCAATATAATTCTCGATATTCTCAATACACATTAATATGTCTTTCAGTAACTTCTTTATATCATTATCCATAAACCGAGAACTTAGTTTCGTTTAATTTTTGTATAAAATACGGATTTTTCAGTGATTTTTCAGTGAGCAAATCAACTTTACGGTGTAACAAATCTTCCAATTCAAAAGTTAAATCCCATAAATGTCCACCTGCTTCAACCGGATCTAAATTCTCCCGAATATTTACCAAAAAATCCACATCGCTTTCTTCGTTGAACCTATCAGTAAGAACTGAACCAAAAACATAGGCCTTCATTATTTTATGCTTTTCAAACAGCGACAATACCTGTGGCATATATTCCTGAATACTTGGATGTATCATTGTTTATATATTTAATCCTGAATTAACCGTCAAACTTAACGATTATTTTTCAGTTTGGAACTTACAATTTTTTTCATCAAAATCATTGTTGTACGGTTGAATTATATATCGTCACTGAATGGCAATACCAATAAGTTAAGACTGAAAGTGTTCAACCCCTCCGGGGCTGAAGGTCGGGAGCATTTTTAACCGGGGGTTGCACCCCCCGGTTATTGAAATTCATCCCTTTCAGGGATGTGTGGCAATATTAATAATCCCATATCGGATTCTAAATTTAATGCTAATGTCCCTATAGGGAAGGGTTTCCGGGAATGGTAAAACAGAAGGTGGTTCCTTTACCCTTACGGCTTTCGATGCTTAATGCACCACCGTGTTTTTCAATAAACTCCCTGCTGATGATCAATCCAAGCCCGGTACTGGGTTCTTCGTCGGTTCCGCGGCGGTACACAGGTTCATTCAGCCTGAAAAGGTTTCCGATTAACGCCTGATCCATTCCGATACCGGTGTCAGCAACGCAAATCTTCACCGAATGATCAGGCAACCTTGAAGCAGAAATGGTAACCAAGCCTCCTTTATTGGTATATTTTATTGCATTTGACAGCAAGTTACGGATAATACTGCCAAGCATGTTTCCATCGGCAAAAATCAATAAATCATCGGGTACATCATTGATTATCCGTATATTTTTCTTTTCTGCCGCATCGGTATACAAATCAATACATGAAGCTATCTTGTTCCACAAATTGAATAATTCAGCCCTGAAGCCAATTAAACCGCGCTGCATGCGCGACCATTCAAGCAGATTTTCGAGCAGGCTGTATAAGTTGATGGCAGATTTTTGCATGCTCAGGGCAATTTTCTGAATCTTTTCGCGCCTTAGGGCAGGAAGTTTTTCAGCCAGTATGCGTGTAAAACCAAGAAATGCGGTAAATGGGCCACGCAATTCGTGGGCAATGATAGAAAAATACTTGTCTTTTTCATCATTTGCCCGTGTAAGCTGTTCGTTTTTAAGCCGTATTTCTTCCCCGGCTTTTTTACGATGCGTTAAATCGACGTTTGAGCCAGAAACACGTATAGCTTTTCCAACTGCGTTTCGCTGGATAAATCCACGGGAGAGGACAGGAACATAATGACCGGCTTTGTGGAGCAGCCGAAATTCTACTTCATAAATATCCGGGCCCTGCGCAATGAAAGTAGCAAACAATTGCTCTGTAGGCTCCCTGTCAGCGGGATGCATGAGGTTTATCCATAACATCGGGTCAGGCGGCAACTCATCAACCATGTAACCAAGCATCTCCCAATAACGAGGTGAATAATAAAGCAAGTTGGTTTCAAGATCCCAATCCCAGGGGCCATCATTTGATGCTTTAAGGACCAGTCTTAAGCGTTCTTCGCTTTTTGCGAGTGCCAGCTCATTTTTTTTATGGTCAGTAATATCCAGAATAAAACCGGCAATATGGTTTCCAGGGCCTGGCAGCATAGTATCCGTAATCATTACGGATACACGCGTTCCATCCCTGCGCTGGTATTCTTTTTCATAAGGTGCGCATATGCCCGTTTCATGTAATTCCTGTATTGCCTTTTCATCTGTATATAACCATTCAGGGGGTGTGATTGAACGCCAGTCGACCAGCCCGGCTACAAACTCTTCACGGCTGTAACCGATCAGGTTGAGGTAATAATCATTGGCTTCAAAAACCTTTCCATCGGCAGATGCAACAATAACTCCTATAATATTGGCGTTGATAAAATGACGCTGCCGGGCATAAGCCTGACTCAATTTTTCTTCTGCGAGCTTACGTTCAGTAATATCTCTGTTGCTTTCACGGCGTCCGAGCCACTCACCCCTGTCACCGTACACGGGTGTACTTGAATGACTGATCCAACGGACTGTACGATCGGGTAAAATTATCCGGAAATCATATTCGACATTGCGCTCCGGCTCTTCATGAAATGCATAGTGTAAAAGACTGACTACCATTGAATGGTCTTCAATATGCGTGATTATGGTTATGAGGTTGGGGTTAGCCAAAAAATCTTCTATCTTGCGGCCGGTAATTCGTTCACAGGATGGTGAAATATACCTGAATTTGCCATCGGGTGTACGCCAGGCCTCCCAGTCGTAGGTGTTATCGGCCACAATCCGGTACTTTTCCTCGTTTTCACGCAACAACACTTCAGCTCGTTTACGATCGGAAATGTCGCGCATGCTTATACCTATTAGATTTTTATTTTGCAGTTTAACCGGAAACAAACTCTCCAAAACAGTTTTAACCTCTCCTTTATTTGTACAAAATATACACTCCTGGTTATTAATCGAACCTGAAATATCCAGATCTTTAAATACCTGCAAGCTATTGAACTTAAGCTTCTCCAGTTTTTTCTTTTCGCGGGCGTGTACAGGCAGCAAAAGGAACTGAAGATCCCATATATATTTACCGATTGCGTCATCGCTTCTGATCCCGGTAATTTTACCCAATGAATTGTTCCACTCAACAATAATTCCTTCAGCGTTTATAAGCCCCATCCCTTCTGAAGATTGTTCCACAAAACTGCGGAATTTAGCTGAGCTTTCATCCAATTGAGCTTCGGCATGCTTACGTTCTGAAATATCGATGGTATAACCAGCAAGCAGTTTTTGACCATGGAGTTCAATCGGATACTTAATCGAACTATAGTAATGTCCGTTCAATTCCTCTTCCACCGTTACCGGATGATTACCTGACACAACGCTCCAGTCATCTGCTATCATTTTAGCCGCTATTTCCTCCGGAAAAAGTTGCTGCATGGTTTTGCCCACCATTTCGGAACCTGCTATGCCCAGCATATCTTTAAAATTTTCACTGGCTGCAAGCACGTGGTTTCTTGTTGGGGACACCTCCTTGATATATGCGTAAATCGGAGAGTGTTTCATGAACAGGTTCAGCAATTCATTATTTACAAAACTGGCATTGCCTGCATTAACCCGTTCAGAAATGTCGACAGCGGCTATATAACAGTTTTCTCTGTTTTCGGAAACGAGGCCCGACAGATCCAAATACTTTGGCAGATTCCCGGTGGTTTCAATAATCACGTCATATTTTCTTTCTGAATTGCTTGAAAATATGTTTTCGAGAAAACGAAAAAAATCTGATCGGTGTTTTTCGGAAATAAAAAATCCAAACGAATTGTTTATACATTGGGCAGGTTCTTTATTCAGCATGGCAGCCCCTTTGCGGTTTACCTCCACTATTTCGCCTTTTCTGGTGAGTATAAAAAACCCGGCAGGTACACAATTGAACAACCCAATATACTTTTTAGAGGATGCTTCGGCCAGTTCTTTGGCTATCAGGAGTTCTTCATTTTGTAATTCAAGTTCAATCTGATGCACCTGTAATTCATGAATAAGCTTCAATGCTTCATGTTCTGATAGCCCTGACTTTAAATCATTGTTGGCAGATTGCACGTTTTTAATACGTTCTTCAGCTTTTTGACGGAGGGTTAGAAACTCAGATTTCTTATGATTAGCTTTCATGATGGTCAAACTGTTGATTTAAAAACTACCGGGCTGGCACTATGGTGCACAAAGTTATAAATTATTTCAAGCCTATATAGGTTGTGTTACAGCAATGGTTAAAGAGATACAGCCCCTGCGGGGCTGTGAGACTATCTTTACTGTGTAACCGTGGGCTTACGCCCACGGTTATTGAGATGCAGCCCCTGCGGGGCTG
>CAZKCK010000212.1:0-6613 GCA_964550695.1 uncultured Bacteroidales bacterium
TTCCCCCATCGAGGATGCCTACGATGAGATTGAGCTGCTGGGTTTTCCGGTCACCATAAGCATGTTTGATCTGCTCCAGACCAGCTTCAGGGGAGAGGTGATGGCCGGGCAACTTTTGCAGCATCTGGGTAAAAAGATCAGGATGGTGGGGCGGATGGTCACCATCAAATACGTACGGACCAGCAAAAGGGAGATCATGCATTTTGGCACCTTCATCGACCACACCGGCAATTTCTTCGACACGGTGCACTTCCCCGATTCTTTGAAGAACTACCCGTTCAAAGGGCCTGGCGTCTACCTGATTCTGGGCAAGGTTGTACAGGAGTTTGGGTTCCCCTCGCTGGAGGTCGAGAAGATGGCAAAGCTGCCGTACAAGGCGAATCCGAAAGGGTGAAGAGGAAGCTATTGTTGCTTTGGCTTAGGCGAAGGTTTAAGACCTTTGAAGCTTTTTAATTATCCGATACGAAATGTTCTGATTAAACAATAATCTCATGAGGCATGCTGCAATTTATGTTCTTTATCAGCTACATAGGCAAGACATGCTTTTATACCATCAACAGTCAATTAAATGAACAAAAGTTCAATTTTTTTCATAGAAAGTAACATTTTACCACTATCAGGCAGTGTGATGAAGCCATATTTGGTATAAAAACTTTCTGCCTGCTGATCCAAAGGATCCACTACCACAGCAAATGACCCTATTGTTTTTGAAGTATCGTAACTGCGATGAAAGGCGTCCAACAGCAATAATTTGCCAATTCCTTGATTTTGGTATGGTACGTTGATTGCCAGTCGACCCAATAAAGTTGCCGGGATACTTTTATATGATTTTGGCAGTTTTTCCCGCAGGGGCCCTGGCACCAATTCCAGCGGGATACCGGCATTTGAAAGCGTATAGTATCCCTTTACCAGATTACATTCCAGGTCGGGCAATACAAAACAGGCAGAGAGTTTGCGCTTGATGTCCTGTGATGCCTGATTTTTAAAATAGTGGTCTAAGGATTCTTTGCCACAAGAGAATTCAGACCTGTTATGGGTCGAATCCAGGCTTTTGGTTAGGTACATTACTTATGGATAGCTTTCTTATATTCCAGCGAAGCGGCAACCAAACTATCGTTAGGATTACTACTATCCATCAAAGCATCAAAGAAAATCTCTGCATCCCTATGGGAGGCAATGATGGTTTCTCTCTCCATGATAATTTGTTTCGCTTTTTCCTGAGCAGAAAGGATAACAAAATCCGATAGGTTTCTGTATCCCCCAATAGAGGCAGCACGCTCAAACAAAAGTTTTTGTTCCTTTGGCAGCCGTGTATCAAACCTCGCTTTTCCAGTCTCTGTTCTAGTTGTCATACTTTGTGCAAATTATTATCACAAATATACGGACATTGTCCGTACAAACAATAATTTCAGTCTTTTTCTTCAAAAGAAATACCCATGAGCAAATATTCACACCAACCGAAAATGATTATGTGGGTATTGGCTTCGCCGATCTTCGATTCCTTTTGGCCGTTACGAATCAAATTGTAAACAAATGAAAAACATAGAATTAGAAATAGAAATTGAGATAATGTATTTATTTATTTTACTATCAAATTGCAAATTATCGATAAATAAATAAATGTAACTTTGTATCAGCATGACAAAAGAGGAACACATTGTATATTGGTCAAAACAAGTTGATGAAGATTTCGACTGCGCAAAAGTTTTGTATCAGGCAGATCATTTTGCCCAATCTTTGTTTTGGGCACATTTAGCACTCGAAAAGCAGACAAAGGCACTTTGGATAAAGAACAATGAAGGCAATACACCTCCTTTTGTTCATAATTTACTCCGTCTGATTACACAAACTAATGAGTATTTTTCTGAAGAGCAATTACAATTTATAAACGAGATGAATACCTTTCAATTAAAAGGTCGTTATCCTGATTATGCAGAGAGCCTCGAAAAAACGATAACTAAAGAAATTTGTGAAGAATATTTAGGCGAAACAAAAAAGATGATATTATGCTTACAAGGGAAATTGCATTAAAACAGGCAACTGACTTTATTTTGGATTGCCTTAAACATGGAATTAGCATCGACAAAGCAATCTTGTTTGGTTCAGTTGCAAAAAACGAACAGAGAGAATATTCAGATATAGATATTGCATTGGTATCCAATCAGTTTACAAATAATTTCATTCTAAATAACAAATTGACCTCCAAAATAAATATTCGGTTCCCTTTCATTGAAGTCCATCATTTCAATTCAGATTATTTTAAAAAAGGTGACCCTTTTATAAATGAAATTACCTCAACTGGATTTGAAGTTAGATGGTAAATCCCTGAAAAACATTTAATTTAACCCTTGCTCCTCGGGTTATAATTGCAAAACTGCGTACAGTTGTTGCTAATTTGCTCCTTGCGCTTTTTCGCCAGAAATTTTCAATACTCATACAACATCAGTGAAAAACCCAATCGCAAGTTGATTGGAAGTTTAGTTAGATCGCCCCTTTGTTAGAAATTGTAAGGGGGGAGACGCCCTGATTATTGTGGGAGGTCTAACCCATTTCCATTTTCCACTGGTTGATACTGGTTGTTGGAAATGCTGGCGAATTTCCTTGTGGTTTTTTTTAAACAGATTCACTTCTACTCTCTGTTAAATGTCAAAAAAGCTTAACTGAATTGTTTTATTTAATTTTACTTTTGCTACTCATTCACTCGGACAAGAAACTAACAGGTAAACATTTACTGTGGAACTTGCTAACAAAGAAGTAGTACGAAGACTTATCTCAGGTGATGAACAGTCATTTGAAAAAGTGTATCGTTATTTTTATCCCCGGTTAATTTATTTTGCAAAACAGTATGTATATGATCTTGAAGCATCTAAGAATATTGTTCAGGATGTCTTTACAGAATTGTGGGATAGGCGGAATACCTTGCAGGAAGAGACCAACCTAAATGCCTGGTTATTTACTGTTACCAAGAACAAATCGCTAAAAATCATTAGTCACCTGAAATCTCAAAGAAATTACGACAGCTATTTCAAAGCAAGGCAATTGGATGTCAACTACAATGCATTGTCCGATTTCGATACCAGTAATTTTTTTTTTTATGTACTTCAGGCCCAGATCAACGCTGCATTGGAGAATTTGTCACCGGCATGCCGTAAGGTTTTCGAACTGAGTCGATTTGAAGATCGTAAAAACAAAGAGATAGCCGAGGAGTTGAACCTGAGCATTAAAACTGTTGAAGCACACATCTCGAAAGCCCTCAGGTCGTTAAAGACCGACTTAAAGGATTACCTTCCGTTATTTTACATCCTGTTTCACCTTCATAAATAAAAAATAACTTTTGTCGGTAAGGGTAAACGGGATTGATTGGGTTATACATTCAAATCTCAAATATCAATGAACGAAGAAAAGTTACTTGGTTACATCAAGGGAGAAATCAGTTCAGAAGCTGAAATTGTTGAAATACTGGATTGGATCGAATCATCCCCCGAAAACCAAAAAAATTATACCCAACTTAAGAACTTATGGGTAGTAACAGGACTTGATCACCCCGATCTGGTTTCAATTCCTGCTTTTTCGTTCGGCAAGACCCAACCAATGCCACGTCAGAAACACTTATGGGGTTCGCTTTTAAAATATGCAGCTGTATTTGTTTTGGCGTTTGTCTTGGGCTCACTTAGTCTCTATTTAGTCAACCAAAGCGAACGCAATGCCCTATCCGCTAAGTACAATACGATTGATGTCCCGTATGGGCAGCGATCTCAAATCACCTTGTACGATGGGACCAGGGTCTGGTTGAATTCTGGTAC
This sequence comes from uncultured Bacteroidales bacterium, assembly GCA_964550695.1. Taxonomy (GTDB): domain Bacteria; phylum Bacteroidota; class Bacteroidia; order Bacteroidales; family TTA-H9; genus CAZKCK01. The sequence continues at coordinate 3,804 of CAZKCK010000212.1, forward strand.
CAAATTAAAGTATCCTGTTGTTTTCAGTGCCAAAACCCGGGATGTGTCCATTGAGGGGGAAGCCTATTTCAATGTGGCCAAAGATGCAAAGCATCCTTTTGTGGTGAGTTCAGGAAAACTGAAGGTAGAGGTTCTGGGTACCCACTTTAATGTGTGCGCCTATTCGGATGAAAATGAGTTTTCGACTACTTTGGAAGAGGGATCAGTCAAGGTATATGATACCGGAAATGGGAAATTCATGAAAATGAACCCGGGTGAACAAGTCGTTCTGGATCGCAAAACAGACTCATTTAAACTCTTGCGCGTCGACACCGATCTCTATACCTCCTGGAAGGAGAATTTATTAAAGTTCGATGATGCGGCCTTTGAGGAAGTTATCAAAAAGATGGAACGGTGGTACGACGTTAGAATTGCAGTAGCCCCTGGTATCAATACCAAAGAGCGGTTTACCATGACCATTAAAACCGAAAGCCTGCGCGAAATGCTTCTGCTTGTATCAAAAACAACCAAAATAAAATATGAAATAAAAGAAAACTCTGTACTGATAAAAAAACCATGAGCAAAAAAGGGAACGTGCTGAAACACTTTCCCTCAAATTCATGCTGAAACATGAATCATGGATAAAACCCCCACTTGCGATGGGATATGTTTAACCTTTACAATTACAAATTTATGAAAAAAAAATGGTTTAATGATGAGCGCGTTTACCGCCCTCTTTTTAAATGGATTCGTGTTATGAAACTAATCTTGTTTTTTCTTCTCGCGACACTGATGCATGTAAGTGCAAGCGTCTACTCACAACAAACGAAATTGAATATTTCGATGAGAGATGTTACTGTGAAAGAGGTACTTAAACAGATCGAAGAACAAAGCGAATTTTTCTTTCTGTATAAGAACATTGACATTGATGTGAACCGGATTGTCTCTGTAGACATCAGGGAAAAATCGGTAGAGAATCTTTTGGATCAGATATTCCGCGGAACAACAGTAGCATACGAGGTTGTTAACCGGCAAATTGTTCTGACCGATAAAGCGAAGGAAAATTCTTTGCCGGAAAGTCAGCAGCAAAAAAAGACTATCTCGGGCAAAGTAACGGATTCATCCGGAGCAACTCTTCCAGGTGTTTCAGTAATTGTTAAAGGAACCACAATTGGTGTAATCACTGATAATGAAGGGAAATATGCCCTGTCAAATGTTCCTGAAAATGCCACCCTTCAGTTTTCGTTTGTGGGGATGAAAATGCAGGAGTTTGTTATTGAAGGAAAGACAACAATTAATGTTAAGCTTGAAGAAGAAACGGTTGGAATTGAAGAAATCGTTGCGATTGGTTATGGAACTCAGAAAAAAGTGAACCTGACAGGAGCAGTTTCTAGTGTAAATTCGGATTTTATTGCCAGCAGACCTTTGACAAATTCAACACAGGCATTGCAGGGAGTTAATGGAATATATGTAAATCAGGCTGGAAGTGAACCAGGTGCAGACAATGCTACAATACGTATCAGAGGTATAGGTACATTGAGTAATAATGACCCACTAGTACTGGTCGATGGCATTGAGTACAATATGAAGGATGTAAATCCTAATGATGTGGAGAGTATTTCAGTATTAAAAGATGCTGCATCTTCATCCATCTATGGGAATAGGGCAGCTAACGGAGTTATACTCATTACAACAAAAAAAGGGAAAAGCGGAAAACTTAAAACAGAATTAAACAGTTATTACGGCTGGCAACAAGCAACTTACCTGCCTGATATGGTTACCAACTCGGTCGATTATATGCTCGCCAGGAATCAAGTTTCAGTAAATGAGGGTCAACCAAAACCTTATACTGATGCTCAGGTTGAAGAATATAGAAATGGTAAAGATCCCGATATTTATCCAAATACAGATTGGTACGATATCATGTTCTCCGTTGCACCTATGCAGGAACACTTTCTCCGTTTATCAGGAGGAAGTAATATGGTAACATTCTCACTGTCACTAGGATACATGGATCAGGATGGCATTTTATTGGGGACAGGTACAAAAAAATATTCTTTGAATTCTAATGTTATCTTCAAACCTTCTCCCAAATTAGAGTTTGGTGCAATTATTAATGGGTCATATTGGGATAAAAAAGGACCTTATTATGATATAAGTGGTGGTGGGGATGATTCACCAATGGGAGCAATAACGCGAGCCCTTCCGATTCATCCTAACATTCTTGCTGATGGACGCTATGGTGATACCTGGTTGGTTACTCCCGGGCATAATGTTTTCAGACATCCGGTTGCAAGAGCTTTAGAAGGTGGAAAGAAAAGCAAATCTCAACGGGCAATGGTTAATCTTTATGCGGAATATGTTTTTCCACTTGACATAAAATACAAGGCAACTTTTGCCATAAACAAATATGATGCGAATGAGCATACTTTCATACCAGAAACATTTCTTTATAATCCGAAACAACCTACTGTTACCAGACCAAATGGTAAAGATCTGAGAAGTGTTAATGATCTGAATAACAGCAATTTGAATACCAGTTTTTTCCAAACTTTAAACTGGACCAAAAAATTTGCAGGAAAACATGATGTCAACTTATTGGCTGGATTTAGCAGAGAGACATTTAACAATTCAAATTTCAATGCCTACGTTGAAGGATTTTTAGGAAATGAATTACCCGTATTAAATGCGGGAACTATCAATAAAAATGTAGGTGGCACATCAACTGAATCAAAGCTTATGTCCTATTTCGGAAGAGCAAGTTATAACTTGTCAAATAAATATCTTTTAGAATTTAACTTCCGTTATGATGGATCCTCCCGGTTTGCAAA
>CAZKCK010000213.1:0-6605 GCA_964550695.1 uncultured Bacteroidales bacterium
CCACGCAGGTGTTGGGGGTATTGCTGTAACCGCTTATGTGGCATGAAGCACAATCAGTTGTGGAATGTGCACCGGTGAGCGGGAAATAATTATTATGGATGGTAAAGGTTGCCGGCTTCCAGTCAGGACTGGGTGTATGGCATGAGCCGCAATCCGTTGAAATCTGTGCCGAGGCATGGTTTGGATTGGTGGTTTGGTTATAGTTTGTCTGATGGCAACCTACACAGGTATTGATTGTATTACTGTAACCGGTGGTGTGGCATGCTGCACAATCAGCGGTGGCATGTTCACCAATCAATGGATAATAATTGCTGTGTGTTGCAAAGGTTGCCGGTTTCCAGCCGGGTGCAGTGGTATGGCATGTTCCGCATTCAGTCGAAATCTGGGCAGTTGCATGATTGGGGTTGGTAGTCTGATTGTAATTGGTCTGATGGCAGCCAACACAGGTATTGGGTGAACTGCTGTAATTGCCCTGATGGCAGGTTGCACAGTCAGTTGAAACACTCGTGTGAGCACCTGTAAGCGGATAATACGTATCATGCACAGCGAAAGTGGCTGGCTTCCAGTCAGGTTCGGTGGTATGGCATGATGCGCAGTCGGTTGATAGTCCTAAAGTGGAATGGTTTGGATTAACTGATTGATTATAGCTGGGCAAATGACAATCGGAACAAAGGGTGGAGGTTCCGGAGTATCCGTTTGCATGACAGCCGCTGCACTGAGCATTGGTGTGTGCACCCGTGAGCGGAAATCCTGAAATATTGTGATCAAAACCACCTTCACCGTTGCCCTGAGGATGGCACTGAAAGCAGGCATTGCTATTGTATTCATATCCTCCTACACCATTATGTTCTTCATTCACATTTGCCTGATTATTGTGTTCATGGCAGTCGATGCATGAAAATGAATTGTAATTGCCGGCATTGGTATGGCAATCCGCACAACTGTTCCATTCACCATTGTGTTTACCTGAATAGATCGGGAAATAGCCATCATGTATACTGAAGTCAGCAGGTTTCCATCCCGGATTTGTAGTATGGCATTGTGTGCAATTTGTAGAAAAACCGTTGTTTTTATGTACAGGATTATTCGCGGTGTTATAATTTGCCTCGTGACATGAATAGCACTCCTTCGAAATATTGGTATAATTTCCGGGAACCTTGTGGCATTGCTGGCAATCCACACCGGAATGACCAAGTGTCAACGGGAAAAAATTGTGGTTTATCCCGGCACCAGTCCATGAAAAGGATGTCATCAGGTGGCATTCAGTACAATTGGTTGAGTAATTGCCGGCAACATGGTTTGGAACTTTTGGGTCGGCGGCCGTTGAATAATAGTTTTCACGATGACAACTGAAACAATCTACTGCTACAGGTTCAAATTTCAGCAGTGATGCCGATGGATGGCATCTTTCGCAATCGGCTGTTGCATGGGCACCCAACAGCGGGAATCTGCTCCGCTGGTGCAATTGTGAAGTGTTCTCAACAATCCATGATTTCGGGGTATGGCATCTCCCGCAGTCTAAACCAACAGTTTGGTTGTGCATATCTGTATGGCAATCAATGCATTCAGATTTTGCCTCCGAAAAAATAAGTGTCGGATGGCACGACCTGCAATTCACCTCTTTATGCTCTCCAACCAGTGGTAGGTTAGTGGTATTGTGATCAAAAGAATAGTTTTCTTTATCAAGCGACCAGCCATCCGAACTATGGCACACATCGCAGCTTATCTTAAAATTATCCCCGTGAGGCGATCTGGTAACCCTTGAAAGTGACATCAGTACCACGGCCAGCACGATAACTATAATCATTAATGGCAGTCTTCGCATTTTGATTTCTTTAATTTATATAAAACATAGGGCTTCGTACTATTTGTAACTGTGTTGTGACACTTGCCACATGCAACTTTCGAATGCCGTCCGTCAAGTTTGTATGCGGTTGTGTTGTGATCAAAATTGTCAATCATCCATTTGGTAGTCGAATGGCATCGTTTGCAATCGGTAACACCGGATACCTGAAACTGCAAATTGTGATTATCGGTATGGCAATCAGAACAATTGCCGGATAAGGAAGAAAACTGCTGAACAATGGTTCCGAAGGAATCAGCTTTGAAATGACAACTTCTGCAGTTCTGCTTCAGATGTGCTCCGGTCAGGTCGAAACCGGTGGCTTTATGGTCAAACGTAACTCCGGTCCAGCTATTGCTGCTATGGCAGTTTTCGCAGGAGGAACCTTCATAGTATTTTTTATCCAGAACCGTTTCATGTGCATCTTTATGGCAATCAATACAATGTATTCCGATATTTCTAAAACTCCATTTTTCCTGCTTTTTATGGCATGCAAAACAAGGGGTGGCCTCGTGGGCGCCTTTGAGTGGAAAGCTGCTTGCCTGATGCTTTTCAATGGTATAATTCGATCCAACAAACCCTTTTGTGGTATGGCAATCAGCACAGTCAGGCGATATTCCCTTTTTCCTGAATTGCTGTTCATGGTAATCGGTATGGCAATCACTGCATTTCTGATACTTCAGTGCTGCTGTAACTGTTGTTTTATGGCAGTCCTTGCATTTTAAATTCAGATGTTTGTCAACAAGTTTAAAATTCGTTTTTGAATGGTCGAAATTGGTGATGGTCTTAACGGCTTTAAATGATTCAACTGTGTGACACTGGGTGCAATTCTGCCCGAATTTATTTTCATGCGGGTCGGTATGGCAATTTGAGCAAGACTTGAACTGAATACCTTTGAACTCCTGGAATTTTTTTCCATCGCGCGTACCCAGTTTATGGCATTTTATACAATCTACATTGGCGTGGCTTCCCTCAAGCTTATAGGCGGCCTTGCTGTGATTAAATAAAGTTGCCGGTTTAAACGCGTCACCATTATGGCAATCAGAACATTGGCCAGCCAGGGTTTTCTGGTGATAATCTTCATGGCATGAGGTACAGTTTGTACCCAATCCCAGGTAGGTAAATTTTTTGGAACGTATTGATTTATCAGCAATATTCGCCGGCTTATGGCAATCCACACAGGTTTTCTTTGCATGGGCTCCCTGTAACTTGTACCCGGTCAGGGCATGGTTGAACTTTTCCTTTTCAAATTTTACCAGTTTAAAGTCCAGACCATGATGGTCGCTGTGGCAGGAACTGCATTCCTTATTTTTTACTTCTGCTGACGAATGATAACCTTTTCCCAGGATAATTCTGGTTTTAAGTTCTTTATGGCATGCAAGGCATTTATCGTGTGATACTTTGTCGCCCAGCACATGGCATTGTGTACAATTCGACAATCCTTCAAGATGCGCATGTGCCGATGCCAGTTTGCCCGGTGACAACTGTGCCGAAACTGTTAAACTAAGCAGAACGCAGATACAGATAAAAGCGCCGTATTTTAATATTTTCATTATGAATTCATTCATACAATTATTCATGTTTAAGGATAGCCTCTCCAAACTTTTTTGTAATCTGAATACCGGTTTTAGCCAGAAATTGGGTTGGGAGTTCACCTCCTGCAAATATGTAAACCAGGTCATTTCTGAGGATATCGGTTTTCCCGGCAGCATCAGCTATTGTAACAGTTTCATCATCAATTGTTAAGATATTTGAACTGAACCGTACATCTATCAGTTTCTCTTCGATGGCCTCATTTATTTTTTTTCCGTTCTTGGGTTTGATGCGGCTAAAGGTTTCGCTGCGGTATGACAGTATTACATTGTTTTGTTCTGCCAGAAGCAACGCTGATTCAATGGCCGAATCCCCCCCTCCTACAACCACAATATTTTTACCTTCAATATTTTCGGGTTCAAGGAGCCGGTATGCAACCTTTTCTTTGGTTTCACCATTTACCCCAAGCTTTCGCGGCGTGCCCCTGCGGCCAATAGCCAGCAATATTTTGTGTGAAGTTATGGTTCCGGCAGTATTGGTTTCAAGGCTAAAAAATTCATCAGACTGACTGATTGACTCCACTTTGCAGTTTTCGCGGATGGTAATTTTGTTCTTTTCAAGAACTTCGTGCCATAAATCAAGCAATTGAGTTTTGCTTGTCTCAAACAATTTAACCTTACCATGCAGTGGCAGGTTCATGGCCGAAGTCATTACAATTTTTGAACGGGGGAATGTAAACACCGTTCCGCCAAGGGTATCCTGTTCAAGTGTAAGAAAATTCAGACCCATTTTACGGGCTGTCAGTGATGCTGCAATCCCGGCAGGGCCGGCTCCCACAATTACAAGGTCATATTGGGCGTGGTGATGTTTTTTTGAACTCTTCACAATATTCTCAACGGCCTGCTGGCCCTGTTCCACAGCATTTTTAATCAGACCCATTCCGCCAAGTTCGCCGGCAATGAAAAGCCCGGTTACATTGGTCTCAAAATTCTGATTCACATGAGGCAGTTCTACGCCACGCTTTTCAGTTCCTATACATAAGGTTATAGCCTGAGTAGGGCATGCATGAAAACAAGCTCCATGCCCGATACAATGTGATGCATTGATGGTGGTGGCCTTTCCCCTTCTGATCCCAAGAATGTCTTTTTCGGGGCAGGCTGATATACAAGCACCGGTTTGTATGCAATTTTTTTCATCAACTACCGGATGTAGCGAAACGGGTTCAAACAATCCTTCCAGCTTTGCTTTACTTATTTTTTCTTCAACTTCCTCCGATTGTCTTTTCTGTTTGCGCAGGTACACAAATACTACGATGAGGCATAAACCAAGCGCCAGTGCGTAAATAAAATATTGTTCTATTAATTGTTCCATTGTTAAAATATCCAGCGGTATCCAAAAATGATAGTCACGGCTACATGTATAATCATAATGATAATCATTACAATAGCAAAAGGAAGATGGGCCACATGCCAGTATTTGAACAGATTCTGCATGGTGTTCAGGCGGTCAATTTTCCGGTTGAGTGAAAGGTCGTTCTTTACCAAATTTATGATCTTCTGGGCATCCGGTTTATTCAGGCCTTTCTTACGAAGCTGTGCCTTAATATTTGTTATTGTATTTCTGTCCTTCAGTATTCCTGAAATGTAGTTGCTCATAAAGTTACCTTTAAGTACTTCCACTTTTTTACGGGTAGAACTTTCGATCAGGGCTACTGTTTCGGCATCCATTTGCCTGATATTCCCCAGAACAGAGGTAACATCAGTCTTCATCTGTCGCACTTCATTCAGGCTAAGTTCTCTCCCCTCAATTGATCTGGGAATTTGCAGGTAAATAAACCTTCCGATAATGCCGCTCAGGAAAACCGCCACCATACTCCAGAAACTGATGGCTACCAGACCGCCGAACTTGAACGATGTATGAAAAAGGATCAGCAACGGACCCAGTGTGCAAAGAAAGATGTGAAACTCAAGCCAGTGTTTTAACAATCCCATGCGATAAAAGATCCTGTATCGTTTACGGATAAAATACAGCAATACCCCCGAAACCATCAAAACCGATCCAACGATGCCGTAACCATGACCGAGTGAACCACTTGGCTTTAATATTTTATAATCCTGATGGTAAAACCTGTCTTCAATTCCAACATTGTAAAAGGATCCGCCTTTGTATATTAGGCCGGCCAGCGTAACTGCCACAATCAGTACAAGAATTGCGAAGTATAATTTGCGTTGAAGAGTCATAAACCAGTATTAGTACCTACAAAAATACGCATTCAGGAGTTTTTTGTTTAATAATCATATTGAATTACAATAGTTTATATACAATCTAAATAAAAATAGGAATATTTTAAAAATGTCTTTCGGGCTTTTGCTGCTGGTTTTCAGGAATTGTATAGATTTGCCGTTTAAAATATCGATATTTATGAAAACATTCTTCATATTCAGGTCATTTTGTTTTGGTTGCTTGCTTTTTCTGGTCGCTTGCCAGTCAGAAAATAAAAAAGTTCCTGCAAATTTATCACCCGAAGCGCATGCTGTAACAGCTGAAGAAGTCATACAGGCTTCAAATTATACCTATGTTAGGGTTTCGGCCGAGGGCCGCGACTACTGGACGGCCATCAGCAAAGCCGAAATAAAGACCGGTCAGACCTATTACTGGTCGCAGGGAACCCTGATGAAAAATTTCAGCAGCAAAGAACTCAACCGTGTGTTCGACAATATTCTGTTTATTTCTGATTTTACAGATCAGCCGATAACTACCGAAGCAACTGCGCCTGATCCGCATCAGGGTGAGCAACAACCACCAATCACGAAAAAAGAAATGAAACTTTCGGTAGCCGATGGAGGAATTACCATTGCTGAATTGTTTGCCAACCGTGACAAATACAGTGGTAAAAAGGTGAAGATAAAAGGAGAGGTTATGAAGTTTTCAGGTCAGATTATGGGAAAAAACTGGGTACACCTGCAGGACGGAACCGCAGACGGGAGCAATTTTGATCTGACAATTACCAGCAATGAGTTCGTTGGTCTTGGTGAGATTGTTGTATTTGAGGGAATTGTTGGGATAAACAGGGACTTCGGAGCAGGATATTCCTACGAAGTGATTGTGGAAGAGGCGAAAGTTATCCGTTAGCATCACACCTTCATTTATATCGTGTTGGGGAACCAGATCAACAATATTGGCTAAAGGATTGTCAGGGGAACCGAATTACCGCATTCCGAGTAATTCA
>CAZKCK010000214.1:0-6602 GCA_964550695.1 uncultured Bacteroidales bacterium
GATTACAACTTAGCAAAGCGTTCTCAACCCGCATAGCGGGATAAATCAGCCCCGTAGATTGCCTTCTTCTAATACAAAATACTATTGACTATGTATGAATACAATGCAACTACATTTTAACAAATTTTCTTGAAACCACTTTTTTACCGGCTTCTAAAGTCAGGAAATATGTACCAGGAGAAAGTTCATCGACTTGAAGACTTACATATTGTTTTCCGGGATAAAGGGTTTCATCCAGTAATATTTTGACAAGTTTTCCTGTACTTGTATAGACAGTTTTTTTCAGATTTACAGTATTTTCCGCTACAATTTCAATTCTGGCTATATTCTGAACCGGGTTTGGAAAGATGTTACCGACGAAAAGTAAATGATTATAAGATTGATCGTATATATCTGCTGTGGGATTATAGAAGGCACTATAAACACCATTTCCATGTGTACCAATAGCAATAAAACCATCTGTTTGCCTTACATCTATCATATCAATGATCACATTTCCAATGCTTGCTGACCCCTCTTTTAACCAAACCGTTGAGTCACCTTTTAATTCAGTTGTAGAGAACAATCCGCAGGAGGTTCCTGCAAAAATGATTTTATTACCCTGATAAGTCAATAATTTTGTGCAACGTATTGATGGTCCGTTTCCTGAACCATTCGCATTTTCCTCAAGATTACCCCCTACTGCCGTCCAACTTAGGCCTCCATCGGCAGAATGAAAGAGGCTCTGAACGCCATAATTCGAAAAAGTCACCATCAAATGGTCAGCATTATCAGGATTAATATCTATGTAGGCAACAAATGAATTTGCAGGAAAGTTACTGCCTGTAATATTAACAGGGACTGGATTCCCTATATTTGCATGATCAAGCCTATATACTTTTCCGAGATTTGTGCCGTAATAAATTCGGTTGGCAGGCACTTTTGAAACAGCCAGAAAGCTTATTTCTGAGGCATTACCAACATTCACATTACTTAGGTGGTTCCAGCCGACATTCCTCTGACTTGTGTCATACGCAGCGAGTTTAAGGTTGTCTTTTCGCCAGATACTGTTGATTGTTGGCAAATAAAATACTTCATCGTTATTTGGATCAAGTGCAAAATTCTGGTAAAAGGGGAAAAGCGTATTACTGCCCATCACAGGGTCATAATATTTAAGTAGCGTATCAGGTAGTTGCGGAAAAATATCGATTGTATGCATTTCATCATCGAACCGTGTGGTCCATATATTCCCACTGTATGCCGATAGAGCACAATATTCCCAGTCTGATGCTAAACTGGTGGCAAAACCATCGTAACATAAGTCAACATTAAACCATAATTCTGAAGGATCGTCGGTAACAGTATAATACCAGTTGTTATCCTGCAGTCCTCCTATTATCCAGTCATCGCCCGAAGATCCGTGATCTATGGCAACGCTGTAAAATTGTGTCGTTGTAAGTTTGTTATTGAGTCTTTGCCAAAACATCTGACTGCTATCGGCCATACAGTTATCAGTACGATATATTCCACCGTCATTTGCAACAAATAAGGTAGAAGGGTCTGTTGCTAGAAATGTATTTGCGTGCTGGTCAGGATGAAGCGTATGGAGTGAGTCCATATCATAAGGATATCCACCAATAAAATTAGTCATCAGGCTATCGGCAAAACCATTGTTTGATCGAAAAAGGTTCATCCCTCCAAGGAATACTACATTTTCGTTATCGGGTTTTACACCCAATGTTACACAATAACCACCGTAAACAACCAAAGAAAAGGGGAATTTATTCATACTTCCCTCCCCTTTTCCGGGGATGCCCGTTGTTCGGTTTTCCCAGATGGCTGAATCGGCAGTTGCGTCCCATGTCAACTTCCAAAATGTGTTTACTGAGTTGGGATAACCGTCAAAAGGAGTAAGATCGGGAGATTGTGATTCTGTAAATAAATATAACACCTTTTCATTCGAAGGTGCAATCGCGAGGCGGGTTACCCGGTTATCAGTCGGAAGACCAATTGGGGTTATCTTTTCCCAGTTTATACCGTCGACAGACCTCCAGATACCTGCCTTACCTGGAGGTTCAATGGAAAGGCAGAAGCTGCTCATGGCTGCATAAAGCACACCATCAGATGTTATGGTCAAATCAGTCACATAGGATTTGTTTTCAAGGTCGCCCAGCGTCACATCCCAGGTGGCACCTCCATTGACGGAGCGCATAATAGCTCCGTAGCAGGCAGCATATACAATGTCCTGATTTGTCACCACAGGATCTGTGACAATACGCCATATTCCCTGAAATATTTCTTCAAAATCAGCCGGAGAGCCACCTTGAGTGGATGCCAAAGCTTGCCAAGTTGTCCCGTTGTCGATGGATTTATAAATACCATTGCCTATTCCAATAGTTCTGGCATTGGTACTGATATTCCGGTCGGTTGTACTGAGAAGTTCACCCGTGCCATAATACCAGATATGATGTTTTCCGGGTCTTTTGTCCTGAACCAGGCAGGTGGCACTTTGTTCAGCATCGGGAGAAGTGGCTTTGTGCCAGTTTTGTCCGCTGTCATTCGATTCCCACATACCACCTGAGGCACTGCCGGCAAGAAAATGACTGGTATCATCAATGTCAATGGCGATGCATAACATCCGGCCACCAATATTGGCAGGCCCTCTCCATGTCCATGACTGTTCTGCTTCTTCTGTTTGCTTTTGTAATTCAGACACATAAGAAAGCTCACGTGAACGAATACCAACTGGTATGATTCCTTCCTGAGGTTTCCTGAGTTTCATATACTGGTATTTGGCCTGCATTGCCAGTAAACTGGCTTTTGGGATTCTGTCCTCTTCGTTGGAAGGTTTTGAGACATTTTTTGTTTCGGCCTTTCCACCTAAATTGTGATTGTACAGGCTGTAAAATGTGAATGTGATGACTCCAAAAATCATCAGGAAAAAATAAAACTTTTTCATAAGTCAATTTTATTTCTTTGATTTATATTATTGCTGCAGTACTAGTTAACATCCATGCTTTTTGAACAAACCAAACAGCCATTATTGTGAATTGTATTATTTCACCAACATCATTTTAACCGTTTCAGAATAACCACCTACCGTAATTTTACAGTAATATAAGCCGCTGGTTAAATACCTTCCATCAAATTGTAGCTGATATGTTGCCGGGTTCAGTACCTGATTTACGAATGTTTCAACTTTGTATCCTGTCATGTCATACACTTCAAGAATTACACTGTTTGTTTCTGCTATTTTAAATTCAATAGTTGTAATTTGATTGAATGGGTTTGGATAATTTTCAATAAGCAATGATTTCGGAATCACTTCATCGCTTGTACCATTTATCCCAATTGTTTCGCCGCCCGATTCAATATATCGCTGATGAAATTCCTGAAAATACAGGTTATTGATTCTTGCATCAAAGAGGGTAAGTGAATTTTCGTCATTTCCTATATCAGCAGGGACTTCCCAATTATAGGAACCTGTTGAAAGAATTTTATTTCCTTCCTTCGTGTTTGCATCAATCAATAAATACTTGTGGTGAATTAATCCTGAAAGCGTATCGAGAAATACATCAGCATGCGGATTCCATGTGTTTGGAACCGCCTGTCCTTTCATTCGTGGATAAGCACTGTTTGGTAAAGTGGAGTTGGCTAAATCGAAAACACCTTTGACCTGCCTGCCATTAATAAAAGATGTTTTCAATGCATCTTCAACAGTCGGCAATTCAAATTTCAACATACAGAAGAATAAACTCTGTATGGGTTTAGTGAGAATAAGATTTTTAAGAAAAACAGAGACCTTGTCAGAAGGAGCAAAATATACTTCCATTCTTTTACCTGCCACATTCAGAATATGTGGCGTATTATCTGTTTTTTGGGCTCCGAATCTTGTCCTTTGCGTATTATAACTATCGGTATGTGAACCCCACATTTCTTCAAATTCTCTTGTATAAACAGCACAAAGCGACTCATCCTGAATAAGAATTATATTATTTTTATCAGAATGAAACTGCGGATGTGAAACATTGGTGGATCCTGTCCACAGGTATTTAATGTTCGGATTGCTGTTGAACCTGTAATCAAAAATCCAGAATTTATTATGCATTGAATAGGTGGTATCATAGCTTCGTCTCAGGACCGGGATGCCGTGCGCAAGCAGTGTATCAAGCAGCGGCGTGTAGGCAGTGTGGTTATAAATGAACCTTATTTTCACCCCACGGTTTTTTGCTTTAATCAATGCATCGCTGATAGATGTATAATACGAAAATCCCCATAGCGTAATATCAATGCTGTATTTGGCACTGTCGATTTGTTTAACAAAAAGGTGTTCGAAGTTTTGGTTGCCGTTGGCATGTTCGCCTGTATTGACTGAAATCTCCACACTGTGGTTGAAATAGGCCTGAACGCTGCCGGAAGATAATGATTTGGTTACAAAATATCCTGAATCAAGACTTGATCCAACCTGATTTTGGGAAATAACATTGTATTTATAAATTGTCGCCGGCCGAAGATTGCGTATGTGTACAATATGATTCGTAAGCTGTTCAGCATAATACGAAGAATCCGTATAAATGATTGCCTGATAATTTGAATCAGGAGCCATCCATTTAACTTTTGAATCAGCAGGTATATCCGTTGACCAGAAAAGGCTTACTCCGGTTTGTGTAATGCTGTCATATATAAGATTTGATATTATTGGAGTTTTGATTTGACCAATGCAACAATCAATAAGCAGCGTGGAGTTTGTAATGAGAAAAATTGCCAATATGTAAATTGATTTTTTCATCATATCATTTTATCCGATAAAATAAAAAACCGCAGGTACCATAACGATACTTAATACAATATGCGCCATAACCAATGCTGAAGCAGTTTCAGGAGCACAATTGTGTTGTTTGGCAAATACCGGCCCGAGCACTGCCGAAGGCAACGAACAGACAAGTACCAATACCTGTGTCTGTAATGATGATAAATTATATAAGATGGCCTGTGCATGCGCTATCATTGGTTGAAACCACATTTGTATAAGCGCTGAAATAACAAACAGAGGAATAATTCCCTTCAATGAAATGATTTTCAATTGCAGGGATAACACCAGACATGCCAACACTGACAATGCGCCGTTTATCATTTTTAATGCTTCAAAAAATGGTTCTATATAACTATGCCCTCTGTCGAAAGGGAAAAATGAAAAAACCATCCCCAAAACAACTGAAACAAAAATCGGAGACTGAAAGTATGACCATGATAGTGCTTTTTTAACACTTGATTTTTCGTCATTTTCGCCAAAAAATGTTGCAATGGCCGGACCGAGAATAAACATGGGCAATCCAACGCCCAATTCACTCAAAAGAACTGCATCAGCCATTGCTTCCGGATTATTTTGAAATGAAAATGCGATGAATGGATAACCAATCAGCGCTGATGACCCAAAAGATGAAGTAAGCATCAAAGCTCCTGTTTTGGCTCTGGAAAGTTTCAGCAAACTACCCAGTCCCCATGCCAGAATCATGGATAATACGCCGGCAACAAATACCGCAAACACCAATAAAAACTGATTACTCTTTATGGGGGTGGCTGATAATTGAAGAAAAATAACAGCAGGCAGAACAGCCTTGGTTAACAGATTTGAAAAGACTTTCCCGTCTTCTTCCTTGATTATTGAAAGTTTGCGTAGCAACAGACATAGCAAAATGACAATAATGAAAGCAAAAACAGTTTCAAAAACCTGAAGATTCATTACCAGATGATTTTATAAATTTATTTTAATTCCAACATTTAAGCCGGCACTGCCAAAGGGAAAGCTTTCTTTCAGTTCTTCTCTTGGTTCAGTATGCGTGTATGGCGTGTTGGTATCGGTTGTATAACTATCAACAAAATCCACTTCCTTTTCAGCTATTGTTAAATCAGGTAGGCGATCAGTACCGTTAATTGTTGATTTGGTTAATTCTCCCCGGCTTGGTGAATAAGATAAGTTTACCATATTGATTTCGCCAAACAATGAAAGCTTTTCATTCAGATGATACATTATGCCTGCCCCGGCATTTAACCCCAGGGCTATTCCTCCGCTTAATTCCATTATTTCAGACACAACACTTCCACCGGCTGATGTATAATCATCTTCGTAGAAAATTTTACCGAAACCAATGATCAAACCAAGTTTTGCATAAGGATTAATTTTTTCGAAACCACAGGAAACAACAAAGGATGGATTAATTCTTAACATATTTGCCGACAAACTATTGTTGCGCCGGCTACCATATAATGTTTGATTTGTCTGTGTTTTTGTACCCAGCAGGTATGAAACACCCAATTCGACACCTATATTTTTATTGAACAGATAACCAACTGCGCCTTCAAAAACCAGTCCTTTTCCCAATGATGTTTTTACCTGCTCCTGGGTGGATGAAGTTGTATCAATTGAAAAATTAGTAAAACTGAAATAATCAATATTCCGCGAACTCATTTGAAGTCCGTAACCGGCATTAATTTTCGCGTAAATGCCTTGCGAATAAATCCTGCCTGAAAACAGCGATGCTGTTAAAACCATGATTGTTATTGCTATTTTTGTTTTCATAAAAGATTTTTTTTTAATTTATTATTTTTGAAAATTGAAGTTA
>CAZKCK010000215.1:0-2649 GCA_964550695.1 uncultured Bacteroidales bacterium
ACAATCTCACCGTTAACACCGCATGGTGCATAAGATGGCCAGCCTGTTTTGACAGTTTCGATGCGGGCTTCCGGGGCAGCACCCCACGCGGTTCCGTCAAAATAATTATAACCGGTGCCACGGTCGGTAAAATTATCGTTGTGCGCCATCGTCATGGTTACACCCATCGTTCCATCGGGGTAGTAATACATCCTGTTCTGGCAGGAGTGGTTGGTCTGAAGGTCATAACGGGAAACCATGGTTGACGGGTCATCCAGCACAGACTTGGTAAATGAAGTAGTGCCTGATGGTTTGGCACCAATGGATTCATCACCGGTTAAAAGTTCGGTTGCAAGGACTTTGTAATCCTTCATCATTTTTGTTGAATGGGGCTTGAGTTGACCCATGGCGGAACAAATCACACCAAAAGCAAAAAACATTAGCGTAAGTTTTTTCATGATTTATTTTGTTATTGTAAAGAAAATCTGTTTGAAATTTGACCCTTCAAAAGTAGGTCCGGAGAAAAGCTAAATCAAGCCAGAATTGGTAACTGGTGGTGTTATTTTGGTAACCGGTAGTGATTTACCAATAGTTGGAGATCTATTGATCGTGGCTGAAATAAGGTAAGTATAAAAACTGTAAAACTAAAATATAAAAACACAATCTGAAAGATAAACTTGCAATTTGCTGTGTTAATAAATAACTTTGTAGAAAAAATTCAATGAAATATATAGATCGAATTGAATCGGACAGGATAAAAAAATATCTTGAAAATTTTCCTGCAGTTGCCCTGCTTGGTCCCCGCCAATGCGGTAAGTCAACACTGGCCAACCATCTTTTAAAAGATTATCCTGGAGCAATATTTCTAGATATGGAGAATCCTGAGGATCGGATAAAACTGACTGATCCCGGGCTGTTTTTTCAACTTCATGATGGTAATTTGATTCTCCTTGATGAAATTCAGCGAGTTCCTGAACTATTTCCAATTTTACGTTCAGTGATGGATAAGAATAACCGAAATGGACAGTTCCTGATCCTGGGTTCTGCCTCCAGGGAATTGCTCCACCAGAGTTCCGAATCATTGGCTGGAAGGCTGGTTTATCAAGAACTCACACCCTTCCAGCTTATTGAATTGGAAAATCAATCACTGTTTGGTTTTCTATTGCGTGGAGGTTTCCCGAGAAGTATGCTTGCAGTTGATGACGAAATAAGTTTTCAATGGAGACGCAGTTTTATCAGCACATTTCTTGAGCGGGATTTATCTATGCTAGGATTTGGCTATCCTCCCGAAACAATGAGGAAACTATGGACAATGTGCGCCCATCAGCAGGGTCAGCTCAGTAACTTATCACAACTGGGGCAATCGCTGGGTGTAAGCCATACCTCTGTGCGCAGCTATCTTGATTTGTTGAAAGACACTTATATGTTGCGTATCCTTCAACCATTCAATTCAAATACAGGTAAACGAGTTGTTAAAACCCCCAAGGTCTATCTTCGGGATTCAGGGATACTCCATGCATTGTTGAATATCCGAAACCTTGAAGATCTTATGGGACACCCGGTTTTTGGAGCCTCATGGGAAACAATGGTAATTGAACAAATTTTGGCCAGGTGGGAAGGTGATTTTGGGTTTTACCGGACACCTGCAGGTGCTGAGATTGACCTTGTACTGGAAAAAAATGGAAAATTATTTGGTATAGAGTGTAAAGCTTCCTCAACTCCCAATGTCGGTCGAGGATTTTATACTGCACTTGAAGACCTTCGAATTGATAAGGCTATCATTGTTGCACCAGTGACAGACCAATATCCACTTAAAAAGGGAGTGTTTGTAATGTCATTGAAAAATGCGCTAAATGAGTTATTTTAATAGCCACTTTTTTTATCTTAATACGGAATAGTCAATTCCACCTTCGTTCCTGCCGCATCGCCTTTTTCATTCTTCAGGTCAAAAATATGCACCTGTGCTCCGGTGGAATTCAGCTTGTTCATCATTTCAATCCGCTGGGAGGTAACCTTTAGTCCATGCGATTTATGGGTGGCTGATTTGCTTTTTAATTCAGCTGCTTTTTCGCGTCCGATTCCATCATCGGTAATTGAAATGTTCAGGAATTCATCGTCCTCTTTTTTAATTTCGATGGTGATGGTTCCTTCCCCGTCTTTCTGCATCAATCCATGCCAGATGGCATTTTCTAAGAATGGCTGCAACAGCATTGGCGGAATCATAATGGAATTTGTATTTACGTCATCCGCAATGGCATAAATACATTTGAATTTATTGTCAAACCGGGCACTTTCAAGAATCACGTAAAGCTTTAATGCCTCCAGCTCTTTTTCGATGGTTATGGTTTCACTGCGTGAATTGTCCAGGATCAGACGTATAAGTTTTGAAAACTTGATCAGGTAGTCGGAAGCGATTTCATGTTTCTGATCCATCACAAAACTGTTGATGGAATTAAGCGAGTTGAAAATAAAATGGGGATTCATCTGTGCCCTCAGGGCCTTGGTTTCTGCCTGTGCCACTTGCTTTTTGAATTCGGTCTGGAGTTGCTGTTCGTCCCTTTTTCGTTTATATCGCAAACGGCTGAATGCAGCGAGAACTACCAACACCAGAAAAGCCCCGCCAATCATGTAATAGTTACGCTGCGTAGTTTTCTGACTTTGAAGTTGAGC
>CAZKCK010000215.1:2659-6569 GCA_964550695.1 uncultured Bacteroidales bacterium
ATTTCGCTGGGTGTCTTTTTGGGTTTGAAGCTCATCAATTTCATTTTCCTGTTGTAGCTGCTGTTGTTCAATTTCATAGGAAGCAATCCTGGCTCTCGTATTCATGCTGTTCACAGAATCCCGGAGGGATTGGTATTGTACCATGTATCGAAGTGATTGAAGGGAATCGCCTTGTTTCAGAAGGTAAATATGAAGTTCATTTGTGTACTTTAAAACAAGGGGGAGATACTTGCATGACTGGGCCTTCTCCAGCGCTGCTTCAAGTCGTTTCTGCGCTTCCTTTATGTTTCCTTTGGCTATATAATATTTGTAGAAAGTATAATCAATTTCAAGATTTCCATAAGGAGATACTAATCCCACGGAGTCACTCTGCCCTATCTTCTCTGCTGAATTGAGGTAAAATTCAGCGCTGTCATGTACATTCTGTTGTAAGTAAATGGCTGAAATTTTTACCAGGTTAATGGCCCTGTACTGTGCTGACATATCCGGGATTAGATTTTTTAAATCGAAGCAACATTTCAGTGCCATCTTGTAATCATGCTTTATAAAATAGAGATCACTTAAATTTTCATAAGAATAGAAGATGTAAGCCCGGTTATACAACCTGATCGATTTATTCCATCCTGCTTTTATGTAAACTTCTGCTTTTTCTAGATTTCCCCAATGCAGATAAGCATTTCCGATTTCTGCCAGTACTATGGCACAACCAAGCGAATCGAAAGTTTGATAAACTTCCATAGCACGCAGGTAATATTCGATTGCCTTATCGTAGTTGGCAATGTATAGATAATATCCTGCTATACCATATAAACAGTTGGAGGTGTTTTCAATAGGACCATATTTTTTATAATAAACCAATTTATCAGAATAATAGCGGAATTTATCCTCTTGTTTGCTTGCAAAATCGTAACTTGTTCTGATTTTGCTGAGCGGATATTCAGCAGGTTGTATAATTCCTAATGAATCCAGTCCGTCGATCACGCGTTTTGACATATTTATGGCTTCATCGTATTTACCCATGTCTGAAAGAGTCAGGCCTTTAGCATAATTTATATAAATCAACCCCTGACGGTAGTTGTTTTTTCGGGATAATTCCACTATTTCATTTAACCACATATCCATTTCCCAGGCAGGTGAATAATGCATTAAAAAGCGGATCATCAAATTAACCTTTACGGTATCATTGGTTTCTTTTGCAATATGAGAGCGGAGTGTATCCGGGTGGTATGATTGAGAAATGACTTTACCGCTGAACAAAATGATCAGGATGACTATTAACCAGGTAGTGCGAATGGCGATTATCATTTCAGTAAAAGTAAGTCCTGTGGAAACGGAAAGGAAAGCAGGAATTGGTAACTGGTAGTAATTATTTGGTAACCGGCAGTGATTTAGCAATAGTTGGAGAAGTGAGTATCTTCTGGTTAATGATTCCTCAAAATCGCATAAAGACATTCAGAAAATCTGATTTTCGTGTGCGTGCTAATTGCAGTGTATATCCATTGCTCATCACCACATCACCGCCATCGCCCCGGATGTATTTTTTTGCCTGTTTCAGGTTGATCAGTGTTGAATGGTGGATTCGGAAAAAATCATTTTCGCTGAGCAGCTCCTCCACATCACCCAGTGTTTTTGAAATGAGGATTTCACTTTTATCATTCATGAATACCCGTGTGTAGCTGCCGTCAGCCGTGCAATGCACAATATCATGTACATATGCAAAACTCAATCCATCCATGGTTGGCAAGGCAATCGTATCAGGCAACTGTTTGTTGCGAACAGCGGATGCCATCTGCACCTGAGCAGGACTGATCGCTGTATGTTTGCTTTTTAACTTCTGAATTGTAAAAGCTAGTTCTTCTTTTCCAATGGGTTTAAGCAGATAATCAAGAGCGCTGTACTTTATCGCTTTTATGGCATAGCTATCGTAAGCAGTGGTGAATATCACATCAAAATACAGGGGCTCAAATTTTGAAAGCAAGTCAAAGCCATTCAGATGTGGCATTTCAATATCAAGGAAAATGAAATCGGGATGGTGTTGCTGAATCAAATCGTATGCTTTTGTGGAATCACTGCAAGTGGCAAGAACCTTTACTTTCGGGAAATTTATTTCCAGTAAGTTCGTCAATGTCTTGATACAGTGCTTTTCATCATCTATGATTATGCAGTTCATTTAGGCTGAATTTTCTTTTAATTAGCAGAGCGCTTCCTTCAAAATAAAGATGGTTAAATCGTCAACTAAATCAAATGAATTAAAAGTCTCGGACGCAGCGGACGGTGAAGGCATAGGCCTTGTCGGTGAAGAACATGCTGCTGAGGGTACTGTCGAAGAACAGGTCCCGGCCGTTGGTGGCATTGTCCTGCGTACTACTCCAGTAGAGGGCGCTTGAGCCGCGAAAGATCAGCGAACCGTCGCTGATGAACAGGTACCCGGCAGCATGGAGTTTTAAACCGGAGCCCCATGGGCCATTCCAGTTGGTCCAACCACCGGAATTGTCAACATTATACCACTCCGTAGAGGTTGGAATACGCCAGGAATTGCCTAACTCGATGTTGCATGGGTCGTTGGAGGCTATCCAGTCTGAAGTTTCACTTATACTGCTTATCCAGGTCGTATTGGGCGTAAGGGTTGTGCCGTCATTTTTATAACCCTGCTTGCGGTTAAATTGCCAGTACCAGCCGGCAGAAGCCTCGGTGGCATCGCTCACGGCTGTTGCCTGATGGTCGGCGCCAAGGTTACTTGTAATCCAGCATTTTGTAAGTTCACCTGGGATTCCGTTCATTGTGCTATATGCAACTGTTTTATTAACTGGTGCAACAACACCGGCGATATGATTGATCATGAATGTAATATTACAAGGAAAAGACTGTCCCAGGATTCCTGCGCCATATGGAATTTCCTTCCATTTCGATGATGTTGAAACATAAACATATAACTTGCTATCTGTTGTGCAGAAAGCAATTAACCCATTGGATGGATTTTGAATCGCCAATATTTGTGCCTGTGTCATCCTGGGCAGTAAAGCACCTTTTGAGGTTGATTTCACATCCAGCATCGCCGATCCTTCAGGTGCAGAGTTGTCATTGCTGATCGCTACCTGGGCAAACAATGCATTGCTGAAAAACAGAAGCATTGCGCTAAAAATGAATAGTTTTTTCATGCTGCATTTTTTGATGGTTAATAATATGAGATTTTCGGTTCTTTGTGAGCGTAAATGAATAAAATTTCAATAATATTCCTTAAAGTCCGGCAATATGTTGGAAAAACCGGGGTTCCTGACCGCCCTCTGCCGATTTTTGTTGACCACCATATCTTCCTGGCAGATTGTCTTTACTTGTTTCCCAAACCCATTATTCTCCTTTATTGACAACTATTTCTTCATTTGGAAATCCGGATGGCCGCACTGCCAGAGAACGAACGCAAACTGATCGGCAAAATTGGCCCAGGTGACCTTCTTGTCTTCCGTAAAGTGGCCGTTGTCGTAGTTGACCTTCATCAATACAGGTTTGCCGGAGGTGGATTCATTCTGCAGTGCGGCAGCCAGCTTACCCGGTTGCCAGGGCACCACGCGCGGATCATTCCAACCGGCCACACAAATAACCG
Source organism: uncultured Bacteroidales bacterium (assembly GCA_964550695.1). GTDB lineage: Bacteria > Bacteroidota > Bacteroidia > Bacteroidales > TTA-H9 > CAZKCK01. The sequence continues at coordinate 6,261 of CAZKCK010000215.1, forward strand.
CGGGATATTTGGTTCCGGGAACAACGTGCTGCATGCCGTCCATTTCGAAAAGCGCCCTGCATTCAACACTGTCCTTTACCGTGCCGAACTCCGGTATGTTCACCGGCCCGTTGGCTCCAAACTCCAATCTCATGGCGTTGGCACACCCCACGTTGCAGATGGCGGCGGAAAACAGGTCGGGCCGCTCCGTAATGGCCCGGCTGATGAGTATCCCGCCGGCGCTGGTCCCGGTGCCGGCCAGCCTGGACTTTGAGGTGAAACCTTTTTCAACCAGGTACTCGGCACAGCTGATAAAATCCTTCCAGGTGT
>CAZKCK010000216.1:0-6562 GCA_964550695.1 uncultured Bacteroidales bacterium
CATTGTGTAACTTTACATCCGGACCCACAGGTAACCTTGACACAATAGGCCCCGGAATTTTTTACCGTGATGCACTGAACGGAATCGATGATGATCGAATCATTCAGCATCCACAGAAAAGTATATGGTGCAGCGCAGCCCGGACAAATATTTGCGCACAGGGTAACAGAGTCCCCTTCGCAGAAAGTCAGGGACCTGCTGGCTTCTATGGTCACAATTGCCTCCGCATTTGCTCTTTCAACAACAAAAACAAATAACAAAATGGCACTTAGTGAATAAAACATATTTTTCATGATGTAACTGTTTTTCATGTTTATACTATCCTGTTTTTAAACAACTGTTGTTATGGCTTAAGAACGTAATCATACAGATAATCACATTCCATCTTTTCACCAAAACCATGCAACCGGTCGTAGTTGCGCCTCCACAACCAAACCATTATTGTCTGTTTCTTGCATTTTTTGCAAAACCATTTTGGAGGAAAAGTAATCGGAAATGGTGGAAGGGGTTGGCCTTTTTCGACTCTTTCCATCAAGAGTTGAAACGAAGGATTTACATAATGTTCGTCAAAGACCGTTTGATCTGTTATCACGCTTTCCTCTTCATAATTCTGTTCCCCGAATGAAGGCTCATAATTATTACTTGAGTAAGGAATGTTTTCTATATTACTCGGAATATGTTTCCCCCAAAAAGTCCAGGTTGTATCACCTGTTGGACCGGCATAGTGATCTGAAGTTGATTGTATAAATGAATAGTGCTTGTAGTATCTGTACAGCGAGTTGCGGATTGAATTAGTTTCATACGGCTGTACCATTCCTGTTGGTGAAAGAAATGGAGTGCATCCTGCGCTTGCATTTAATTCGGCCCCGATCTGAGATCCTTCTAAAAATTGAGCTGTAAAAATTGAAAGTGCACGTTTCAGACCAATCCCCATATCAAAAGTTTTAATTTTGTTTGTTGGATGATATCCCGCCGGCGCTGAATAGGGAAAAGTTATACCCATAAGACTGGCGGGTAATGGATTGCCTGCCTGGCTTTCCATGGTCAGTACCCCGTCATCAAATCCGGGAAACAGGGTTGATTTTGAAAGAAGGGTGTTTTGATAATGCCAACCCCCGGGGCTTCCTCCTGCTATCGTTAATGTTGAAATTGGATTCATATGTCCAAGAGAAATTGGGTTCATCCATCGCACCTGCGACACCTGAGGAACTAAATCAACAAGAATGCTTGTATACGCCGCTGTCATTGATTGCGCCAATTCCTTTAACCCGTAATCCGGATTAAAAAAGTTATATAAATGTGCAACTGTTCCACTTGTTGCCGGACCAGCTATTGCCAATGCAAGAGTTGCCCAGTTACTTCCGGATATTGCACCTTGTATGGAAACATGCAATTTTGCATCTTTAATGGTTTGATAAGCATGCCCAAGAATTGTTTGCATTGCAAAATTGTACACAGGGGAACCGGGGTTGGAGCTATTTGCAGCAGCCATTGCGACATTTGTGACCAATGCCCCTGTTGAATGGGATATAATCACATATCCGTTTTTCCCGAAATCACTGGTCCCTCTCGGATCGTTTGGGTTTAATCGTACTACCCCTTGTCCATTCATCATTGCATCATGTATTTGAGTGAGCATTGCATGCACAGCAAAGGGAAGGCGTTGAGTTGTTGCGTAGGCCACAATAATATATCTGTTGGTGTAATTGTGATTTTTCAAATATTCCTGAATATGTTCGGCCCAGTAATCATCCGCCCATCCTTTCCAACTCGTTGCACCTTTGTTATCATGCGTATCTATGAAAAAACTTTCCTTATCGCGAGGCCATATTTTCAGCCCCTGATACGAATCATCCGGATGTAATATTTTTTTGGGAATCGCTGAAAATGAAAACCCATGCACAAACACTATATCCATGCCATTAAAGGGGCTTTGTGGGTCAGGGAGATAAGTTGTTGTATCGCAAAAGCAAAGGGAATCCAATTGTATGTTGGGGTAATTGGTCAGTTCAATAAATTTATCTTCAAAAAGTGGAAAATTGATGCTGTCTGCTCTCGCGATAGAATCTCCTAAACGTCCCACAATATGCCTGATAGAATCAACAGAAATATCAATACCCAACGCGGCCAGACTGTCCACAGGATTATAATCATCAACCTCATGTGGTAACTTCCCTCCGATTGACAGGCAACACAAATCAGGTGTTTGGCTGTAAAAGGTATCATTCCCATTGTACAATTCACCATAGATGTCTTTCAGTCTCCCCATAAACATCTCCACGCTGTCTTCTGTCTCACTGTTTGCCTCAGTATCCATCAAAGCCAGCAATTCCGCCGGGATAATGACATTGCCGAGGGAATCCCGTTCAAACCCGTCACAATCACATGTGTCTGTTACTGCATGCAAACAAACATCATCGACATAACCTATTGAATTTAAAGAAGTGCTGTTATTATAAATGTTGATTGCTATATTGTCAAAATCTTTATATGCGTACCAGTTATCCAATTCAACGGTGGTCCACTCTGTAGAATTTATTAATCCTGTATACCCGATTATAGAGGCATTGTCCGACGGAGGAGCATGAGGACCCTCGGGCAATGTACTATTGAAAGCCATTGCCCGTATTTTTAAAGGAGGACAAAAAGACGATGTGCCTTTAAAGTTATAAGTACTGTCCAATCTTAAACACATGCTTACTTTATACCAATTGCCCTTTTTGATCTTATTGTTTGAAAAGAGTGCCTGCGAAACAGCATCTCCGGTTGTTTTATTTCCCTGCATCCTGAAGTAACCGGGATCATTGCAACCTTCTCCGGCCAGGACAACCGGATCTCCATTGGCTTTATTCCAATTGTTAACATGTCCGTTTCCTGACAAAGGACCAGGAATAATCCCTGCCATCAGGGTTCCATTTTGTATAAGGTTACTGTCACAAACATTTCCCGAACAGTTTGGTATCGTCAGATAAACCACCTTACGACAAGTATCAGCAGAAGATGGCCATGTGACACCAATTTTAAAACTGAAAAAACCATACCGGGTCAGCGCTGATTGCCCGACAAACAGGTTGCCGCTTATGATGCCCGACCCCGGCGAAATATTGGTCGGAGAAATCCCTGTAATCATACCATCCGGTGAGCTGACAGATGCAATGTGTGCTATGTTGCTCGTCCCGTTATTCACTTTTAAAGAATAGTGATAGAGCTGCTGTCCCATTGGGTCCAAACCGTTACAATAAACAGAATCGAACTCGAAGGATAAAGGAGCCTGACAGCAACAATACCGGGTGTCCGCATTGATATATCCGTGCATGTAACCGCCAGCCTCAACCACGGTTCCAGGGTAATAAACAATACGTTCTCCCGCGATCATGGTGGCGCTTCCCCCGGTATACACAGTGAAAGATGTTCCGCTCCCGGCTACGGTGATTGTCTGGGTATTATCGTAAAATGCTGTTTGTCCATTGTTGATCGTGACATTCTGTATGGTTGTAGAGTTTGGAATGTTACACGATATTGAAAAAGCAGCATCGCTTATATCATTTATGTTATTATCAGCCAGATTAATAATCTTGATGCGATAATCGTTGCCGGGCTGCAGACAAGAAGGTATTGCCCATGAAAATATGCCATTCGAAGGAGTGGAAGCGGTAATCTGCTGCAGAAAGAGACCGGTTTTATAAAGGAATATCTTAATGTTGCTGCCGATATTGTCATTCCAGGTGATGTTGTGAACAGATCCCTGTTCCCAGTTTTCACCTCCATTGGGACTTGTCACCGTTATGTAGGGATTAACGGTTACCAGAACATTGTGTTTATTGGTGCAACCTGTTACTGTAATGGTTTCAGTAAGTTTATAATTTGTGGTTACCATTGGGCTCACCGTTGGATTGGCTAAAGTTGAAGCAAAACCTGCAGGCGCGGAGGTCCAACTATAGGTACTGCCGGCAATGGCTGCTGCGCCAATGGTGGTGCCAGAACCAAAACTGATTGACCTGTAAGGTCCGGCTGATGCTGCAGGCAATGGATTCACGGTTACTACAACACGTTGCGAATTGGTACATCCTGTGGCCATTACGCTCTCAGTTAATGTATAGAGGGTCGTTTCCACCGGGCTTACCGTAGGGTTTGCCAAAGTCGAAGTAAATCCGGGAGGTACTGAGGTCCAGCTATAGGTGCTGCCTGCTAAGGCTGTTGATCCGATGGTGGTTTCTGAACCAAAACAGATTGCCCTGTATGCACCGGCTGAAACCGTCGGTAATGAACCAACATTCATGTTTATCGTATTCGAAGTGGCAGGATTGCCGGTTTTACATGGTGCATTTGAATTCAGAATGCACTTTACCTGATCGTTATTTGCCGGTAAGTAAGTGTAGTTTGCACTATTGATCCCTGCAGTCGTCCCGTTCACACTCCATTGGTAAGCAGGGGTTGTGCCGCCATTGACCGGAGATGCCGTAAAAGTTACCGGGATTCCTGAACAAACCGGGTTTGCTGATGCTGAAATGGAAACGCTGACTGGCAAAAATGGGTTAACGGTTACAAGATATGACATGGAATAAAAACCACCCGGTGGCGGTTCGTATTGTAAAGTGAGGGTGAACAGGTCGCTCCCGTAACCCGTTTCACCTGGATTTATTACAGGATCTTTCAAACTTGAATTCCAGGTGTTACTTGAATTTTTCCAGTGAAATGTAGCATATTGATTATCACAACCTTCAGGATGTGAGCAAAAAAGTTGAACGGGGTCTCCATAACAAACAGATTTCGCCTCGCATCCCCCGATTGTCCAGCATTTGGATTTGGCACACAAGTGAGAATCAACCACCGTAACGCAGTAAGTTCCAGGAACCAGCCCACAGATACCAGATGTTGTCGCATCATTACTCCAGATGTATTGATATGGTGCTGTTCCTCCTGTAACTTGCGAATATATACACCCATGAAATGGAACACAACTCTCTGTGGTCATTGTTGCTGTAAGGGTCAATTCAGACGGTTCGGTCACAGTCCAGCAACCGGTTTTTGTACACGAGATAAAATCAGTTACCGTTACGCAATAAGTTCCCGCAGTCAGATCACAAATACCAGAAGTTGTCGCACCTGTACTCCAATTATACTGATATGGCATAACTCCTCCCGAAATCTGCGTATATATACATCCATTATTCCCGTGGTCACAATTCACGTGAGTAACTGTTGCAGTAAGGCTTAGTTCAGGAGGTTCGGTTATAGTTATTGTGTTTGAAGTGGCCGGATTGCCGGTCGCACAGGTTGCATTTGATGTTAGAACACACATGATCGCATCGTTGTTGGCCGGGGTAAATGTATAATTTGGGCTGTTTGTCCCCGCATTCATCCCATTTACTTTCCACTGGTATGCCGGTGTTGATCCTCCATTTGTCGGGGTTGCAGTAAAGGTTACCGAAGTACCTGAACAAACTGGATTTGCCGAGGGAACAATGGATATGCTTACCGGGAGGGCCGGGTTCACATTAACAGTTAAAGTATTGGTCGGTAAAGGACCCCCACAAGTGCCTGTGGCATTTTGCATCTCCCTGAAATAGGTTTTTTGAGATAATATTCCAGGTTGGTAATTTCGGTTTGTAGCTCCGGTAATGGTTGTAAAAGTCAGATTATCCAGTGAATTCTGCCACTGATATGTGGGGGATGAGCCGTTTGAGGGTGCAGTGCCATTTAACTGCGCCGGAGCAGTGCCGCTGCAGATAGTTTGGTTCGCACTGATGCTGCCTACTGTTAATATTGGGTAAACCGTTACAGTGTAAGTGGTTGGGGCAGATGCACTGCAACCATAGGCATTGATGTAATTCACTTTGACATTTCGAACGCCAGCTGTATCCCAGGTTACGGAAATTGCACTGGTGCCGGCTCCGGCAGTGATTGTGCCGCCTGAAATAGTCCAGCTATATCCTGTCATGCCTGTTTGAGTGGAATAAGCATTTCCTGTTGAGTGTATACATGCCGTGGCAGGGCCTGTAATAGCTGGTACAGGCAGAGGGTTTACAGTTACCAGAACCGAACCTCCTGAAAATCCGCCCGGTGGCGGACTGTATTGTATCTCAAGATAAAATCTGTCGGTCGCATAACCTGGAGTGCCAGGCAAAATAATAGGATTTGTCTGACTTGAAGTCCAGGAACCGCTGGTATTATGCCAGGTAATAGTTGCGCCTGGAATCCCACATTCCGGTAAATTGCAAAATAAGTTGATAGGAATGCCATAACAAACCGGGTTGGGTGACGCATATTGTGATCTGACAGTGTATGAAAAACCCAGTGCCAGCAATATGACTGCAATCCATAATTTGGATTTTTTTCTTGATAAGAAGGTATACATTGTTTTCATAATATGCTGATTTGTAATTATGAATATTTTATATCCAATAAAATATCATGGTCTTCAGTGGAAAAGACTTTGCATGTCATAAATAGGATCTGCCGTTTATTAATCAACAGATTTCAAGAATGTAAAGACAATATTAAGCCAATCAAAATAAAAAAATCATCCCAATGAGCAAACGGTAGCCCCTTTTGATTGAAC
>CAZKCK010000217.1:0-6518 GCA_964550695.1 uncultured Bacteroidales bacterium
GAATTGACTGCGGAATACCGGTTTTTGAAATTTCAATTCCAATTCAACCTGATGACCTGATGTGTGATCTGGATAAAAAAGTTGAGATTCAGACCCCGTCAATGATGGCAATGGCAATCAAAAGGCTGATGACCGAATCATTTCAGCCGTCTTTGCTAAATTCTTATGGCAAACTATATACTCTCCCAACTTTTGGTCAGTGGTTTATTTATCAGGGCTATATGTTTCGGAGAAGAATGCAGAAATTACTATTTAAAAAGAAGCAGATTTCACAAAGCATCCGATAATTATTGTTCAGGATGGTTCTTTTTCAGCATTCCTTTCAAATACCTGTATTTTTCATATTGCGCCCTTATTTTCTTTTCAGAATCATTGTATAGGTGTTCATTAACAGAACCTTCTTTCATACTTCTGGCCTTCAGATTATCAGAAAGGTCAATTTTAAGCATCTGCATCAGTTCTTTCTGGATTCCCTTATCCAGTATCGGGCAGAGAACTTCGATGCGGTGGTCGAGGTTGCGCTGCATCAGGTCGGCTGAACCGGTATATACTTTATTCTTGTTGTTGTTACAAAATACATATACCCTGGAATGCTCAAGAAACCGGTCAACAATACTGATGGCTTCAATGTTCTCGCTTAAGCCCGGCACGCCTGCTTTCATGATGCTGATGCCCCTGACAATCATTTTGATTTTTACCCCTGCCTGACTTGCTTCATAAAGTTTATTGGCTATTTTGTCATCAACAATGCTGTTGAATTTCAGAATTGCCCATGCATCCTTGCCGGCCTTTGCATTTTTAATCTCATTGTTAAGCATCCTGATAAAGAAGTTCCTGACTTCAAACGGTGCTACTATCAGGTGTTTAAAAACCGGCGGCATGTATCTGGTTTCAAATAGTTTGAAAACATTGCTTACATCCGTGGTTATTTCAGGGTTGGCTGTCAGCAGGCTATCATCCGCATAAACGGTGGCAGTACTTTCATTAAAATTTCCGGTACTTACATTGGCATACAGCACATCCTGATCACGGTCCTCCACTCTTCTGATCAGCAATAGCTTACAATGCACCTTAAATCCCGGGATTGTCTGGGTTATTTTTACCCCTTCTTCCTGCAATCTGTTTGTCCAGTATATATTGGCTTCTTCATCAAATCGGGCCTGAAGTTCAAGGAATACCGTCACCTGTTTCCCGTTACGTGCTGCATTTATCAATGAGTTGATTACACTCGAATCGCGTGCTGCCCTGTAAAAGGTCATTTTTATTTCGCGCACCAGGGGGTCAATCGATGCTTCGCGCAGTAAATCAATAATATACTGGAAGGATTGATATGGGTAGTGTAGCATGATATCCTGTTTGCGTATGGCTCCAAGGATACTTTTTTTCTGTGGCAGGAGTGGATGGGCAAGCGGTGGAAAACTCTCATAGCGCATTTTGGGGATGCCAAGCTTCGGGAAATCCATGAAGTCTTTGAAATTATGGTAACGGCCTCCTGCCCGTTTTGTATCACCTTCACTTATTTTCATCTTTTTCATGACTTTTTCAAGCAAAGCTTGAGGAATATCAGCGTCATAAACAAATCTGACTGCAACACCGATCTTGCGTTTTTTTACACTTTCGCTCATGAGTTCCAGGAAACTCTTCGATACATCATTGTCGAGATCAAGTTCGGCATCACGTGAAAACTTTATGGTATAAGCGCTGAAAGTGTCGTAACCCAGCACGGCGAAGATATCGCTCAGGCAATATCTGATCACATCGTCGAGCAGAATAATATAAGTCTGATTGTTTTCTTTTGGAAGGATGAAAAAGCGTTCGGCTTTTTGTGTAGGAACTTTTACAATAGCGTATTTTTTTGGTAGAACTCTTTTACTATCAGAAAGTTGTACGGCCATATAAAGTGACTGGTCCTTTAAAAAGCCAAGATTTTTTACATTGTTGAGCATGATTGGAAAAACAAAGGAACGAACATGCTGATTAAAATAATTCTGCACACTTAATCCCTGTTCCTCAGTAAGTTGCGATTCATTTATGATCCAGATGTTATGTTCTTTCAGTTCCTGAACAATATCAAGATAGGTTTGCGAAAAGACCTTCTCCTGACGGATAACAATTTCAATAATTTCTGAAAGCAATGCACGCGGATCATAATCAGGTTTAAACTGATGCCTGGTTTTAAGGTTCAGGAGCCTGTTGATGGTTGCCACCCTCACCCTGAAAAATTCATCACGGTTATTTGAAAATATTCCGAGAAATTTTAATCGTTCCAATAAAGGATTGGCTGGGTCGGAAGCCTCCTGTAAAACGCGTCCGTTAAAAAAAAGCCAGCTTATTTCACGGTTATTAAATAATTCTTTAGGAGAAGTATTCTGATTATCAATTGTATGATCCATGCCTGAGAAGTTTAAATAATGAAACGGAAAGGAGCGTTTCAGATTGTTTTCGGGAAAATGGTAAAGTTTTTCTTTGCTGCCGCAAAACTGATTTCAGTCCATTTATCAGTCTGAAAACTGATACACACAATGCCCGAAGTGGGCAATGAATCAAGCGGATTGCCTGAAAACATGTTTACAAACTGCGTGAGGGTAGGGTTATGACCAACAAGCATTACTGCGCTTATGCTGTCGTCGATGCCATAAAACTGATCAAATAACTGTTCGGCATCACCATAATATACCTGCCGGCTTACCTGAATCTGTTCAGGGGGATAGTCTAACGCCCTCGCAAATAATTTGGCCGTCTCAAAAGCCCTTACAGCATGACTTGAAATAATGATTTGTGGGGTGGGTGTTTTTTTTTCAACAAGCGCATTGATGACCTTTCTGGTCCGTTTTTTTCCAACTTCAAGTAAAGGTCTTTGATCATCAGGTAGTTCGGTAAAATCCCATGATGATTTGGCATGCCTGACAATGTATATTGTTTTCATATTTTGGTTCGTTTTAAACATCATATGGCAGGCATTCATTATCATGTGATGAATTTGAGTTGCCAGCCATTTATTGGGGTGTAAAGATAATGAATTTTGCTAAAAATGCTTCTGTTCATAAGGCTTATACCGCCTTGGCTGTTAAAGTTTTGTTAAATTTTAACGGTTTGCTAACATGTGTTTATAAACCTACAGCGCCCGGTTTATAATATATGTAATGATGAATTTGCAGCAGGGTATAAAGAATTGGGGTAATTTAGCCTTTTCAAAAAAAACTGTGTGATGCAACTTGATTTTAACAATACGCCGATCAACTACAAGGTTCAGGGTGAAGGATATGCAATAGTTTTGCTTCATGGATTTATGGAATCGCTCGAAATCTGGGATGAGTTTTCGTTGGAACTGGCACGTGATTTTAAATGTATTACCGTTGATTTACCGGGTCATGGTGCAAGTGGTATGATTTCAGAAATTCATACAATGGAACTTATGGCCGATTCTGTAAAAAAAGTGCTTGAGAATGAAAGTGTTGACCATTGCATCATGGCAGGGCATTCAATGGGTGGCTATGTTTCACTTGCTTTTGCACATAAATACCCCAAAATGATGCAAGGCCTTGTGTTGTTTCATTCAACCAGTATGGCTGACAATGAAGAGACCCGTTTGAACCGCGATCGCACCATTGCTTTGGTGAAGCAAAACAAGCATGGATTTATTGCACAGTTCATTCCCGATTTGTTTGCTGATTTTAATATTGAAAAATATAAGAATCAAATCAGTGCTTTAATAGCCCGCACGCTCACGATGAAACCCGAAGGAATTACAGCCGCATTGGCGGGCATGAAAATCCGTGAAAGCTTCATCGGATTGTTAACTGAAATCCGGTATCCTGTATTGTTTATTGCCGGAAAACATGATAAAAGAATACCTGCTGACAAAATAGTTGCACAGGCTATGTTGCCCTTTCACTCAGAATTGCTTCTGCTCGGCAACTGTGGCCACATGGGGTATATTGAAGCTAAAGATCAGACATTGAAGGCCCTGAAATTTTTTGCTGAACGGATTTATTACTAAAAAAACAAGGGGTTGAATTTATGGTCGTTGGCAATTTTTATCAAGCCTTCACCCGAACTGCTAAGCACAAATAATCCCTGACGATAGGCTAATTTATCTGCCTCACTGTCATATTTTAAAGCGGCGATAGCGCCATAAACCTTGTAAGATTTATATTGTTTAAAAAACCTTTTAAATTCTTTCAGTTTCTCGATAAATTCTCTGATGTCATCAACCCTGCCAGTTGTTTTAACTTCAACTACCACCAGTTCTTCACTGTTTACCAGCAGAACATCACATTCCATACCTTCATCGCCATGCTGAACCTTAACATTGCGCATGCTTTGTTCAATTTTTATTCCCCTGTCTTTAAATAATTTTAAACATGCTGGTTCTACAAGCGATTCAACCAGTTTTCCCCATTGCGTAGTGAATAATCCGGCCAGTGCTTTGATTTCTTTATTCGTTTCCTGAAATTTTCTATCAGTTTCCTGAAATTTTCTATCAGTTTCCTGAAACTGTTTATTGGTCTCTTCAAACATCAGCCAGACTTTTTCAAAGCTAAGCGGCTGGCTATAGGATGACAGCGGATCATTAACTTTGTTTTCGGGAGGGTTTTCCATTGTATTCGTTTATTAGTACAAAGCTACTTAAAATTAGATGATTGCACAAAACATTTATTCTATTTTTTGCATATTTTTACCATTTGGTTAATTGTTTATAGTTTTGCCAGCGAAAATCTAACATAAGGCGACTTCTAAAAAATGCTTTTTCGGGTTTTGCCGGATTTTTTTAACGATAACTATACCATGCAGATTAAACGTATTTTCGATATACCCCCTTACAGTCTTGAACGTTACAACAAGCAGGTTGCTTTTGCCGGCAAAAAGGGTGGCAAATGGGTTACATATTCAACCGAGGAATACATAAACTACAGTAATCTTGTAAGTTATGGCCTGATGGCTCTTGGGTTAGCCAAAGGTGATAAAATTGCCACCTTCAGCAATAACCGGCCCGAGTGGAATTTTGTTGACATTGGCCTGCTGCAGATTGGTGCTGTGCATGTACCCATTTATCCAACCATCAATGAAGAGGAGTTGGCTTATGTACTGAATGAAGCTGAAGTAAAAGTGGCATTTGTTTCAAGTAAATACCTGCTTGGCAAAATCAATTCAATCAAAGAAAACCTTAAATTCCTTGAATATGTGTATGCTTTTGATGAAGTGGCCGATGCACCAAATTTTCAGGAGTTGTTACAATTGGGGCAATCAAATTTGGATGAAAAAGCCCTTGATTTAAGAAGAAATGCAGTTGACCCTTCTGATCTGGCTTCAATTATATATACATCAGGCACCACCAGCGCACCAAAAGGAGTTATGCTTTCGCATGAGAATCATGTTTCGAATGTGATGGTGGCTGCATTTACAATCAGGCTGCATCACAGTTACCAGATTCTTAGTTATTTGCCATTGTCACACTCGTATGAGCGTATGGTGAATTACATCGCTCAGTATCTGGGTATTTCAGTCTACTACTCTGAAAGTGTGAATAACATACTTGCGAATTTTAAGGAAATTAAACCACATGTGCTGGTGACTGTTCCCTTGTTACTCGAAAAAGTGTATGAAGGAATTCTCAAAAAAGGCATGGCATTAAAAGGCATTAAACGCCTGATTTTTAATTGGGCGCTTGCACTGGCCAAACGATATGAGTTGCACAGGGAATTCGGGTGGTGGTACATGTGGCAGCTCAATCTGGCCAATAAGCTGGTGTTCAGCAAATGGCGCGAAGCATTGGGCGGAAACATGATCAAGATAATCTGCGGCGGAGCCAGCGTTCAGGTTCATTTGCTGCATATTTTCTGGGCTGCCCGCATACCGGTTTACGAAGGTTACGGGCTTACCGAGGCTGCTCCGCTTGTATCATATAATACCGAGGATGGAATTAAAGCAGGTACGATCGGAAGGGTTATTCATGATGTAATTGTAAAAATTTCGGGTGATGGTGAAATTCTGGTGAAGGGGCCAAACGTCATGCCCGGATATTATAAACATCCTGAATGGACTGCAGAAGCCATAGATGAAGAAGGATGGCTGCATACCGGGGATCTTGGAACTATTGACAATGAAGAGTTTTTAAAGATTACAGGTCGCAAAAAAGATATATTTAAAATAAATTCAGGCATTTACGTATATCCGGAAGTTCTTGAGAGCAAACTGAAACAATCATTTTTTATAACACAGGCACTTGTTACCGGCGAAAACCGCAATTTCCTGACGGCACTTATTCAGCCTAACTTCGAGTATCTCCGCGATTGGTGTAAACTGCACAACATTCATGCACAGACCAACCAACAAATGGTTGAAAACGAAAAGGTTATTAAGCTTTTTGATACTGAAGTCAAAAAAATCAATGGATTGGGTATCAAAGAAAATGAAACCATACAGAAGTTTGCTGTGTTACCCGATGAATGGCTGATTGATACCGGTGAACTCACCCCTTCACTCAAAATGAAGCGTAAAATGCTTACAGCAAAATA
>CAZKCK010000218.1:0-6442 GCA_964550695.1 uncultured Bacteroidales bacterium
AATTGTATTTTGGATACAAGTTTATACTCACGGCCTGTTCCGGTAATTATTTGTTCCGGAATTTTCCAGCTTCGGCAAGAAATTGTTTTGAAAGGGGTTCTGACATTCCTCTGTTTTGTGTAAGTCGTTCAGGGTGCCATTGTACGGCCAGCAGGAATGATTTGCCTTCCGGTTTTTTCCATTCCACCGCTTCTATCACGTTGTCATCAGAAAAGGCTACCGGCTTTAATCCGGCTGCAATCTGATCGATGGCCTGATGGTGGTTTGAGTTTACAAGCCCTTCCTTTACACCCGAAATGTGTTTCAGTTTGCTGCTATCTGCTACGGTAATACGATGCAGACAATTCAGATAGTCGATGCACCGGTGTTGGATTGAAGTACCCAGATCAGCAGGGATGTCAACAATTAATGTTCCACCCAAAACAACATTAATAATTTGTTGTCCGCGGCAAATTCCAAATACCGGCATCTTTAAATCAAAAGCTTTTTTAATTAATGCCATTTCCAGGGTATCGCGTCTGCGGTCGGGTTTATCACAACGTGCAGTATCGGTTTCTTTGCCATAAAAGGCCGGATAAACATCTTCTCCGCCAGTAATCAGAACTCCGTGAGCCGTTTGCAGAATCTTTAAAGCAGAATCGGTGCTGAGTTCGTATAAATCAATTACATTAACTGTTGAATCGGCTGATTTAATCCAGTTCAGGTAATTGGGTGAGAGTTTAGAAACCACGATGGTGAGCGGTTTCTGCCGGTTACATGCGAATAGTAAAATGGCCGGTAGTCCGGCGAGGATGATAAAAAACAGGTTTTTCAGGCTCATATGATGCGGTTTTGGTGCGTGAAAAGTACACAAAAACCAGTTTCTACGCAAGTTTTTCCCATTCCAGGTGGGCAATAAAAATTTGTTGGTTATCGCTTAACCTGTGTACGCATGCAAAGTAATCGCCATTGCCTGAATCGGATAACTTAACCGAAAGTTCATCACTCTCCATTGCTTCGTGCAAATAGTTGATTTCAAATTCTTTCAGTATATGCGTTGTGTGCCATGACAGCGAAAATGCTTCCATCACCATGGCCGCATATTTTACATTGTTTACATGTCCGTGAGCATCAAGATCGCCAAAGCGAACCTTATAGATGTATTGTTGTTCCATGCGAGGTGGCAAAACAATTTTACCGGGCTGTGATTCAAACACCGGATTCGGGAATTCGTAAGTCTGAAGTTTATCCAGGAAATCAAGCTTTTTAGGACGGCGTGTCAAAATGCTGATAACCATCCATGTTGAAGTGCCACAACCGATAACTTCTCCGGAATCGTTGAATATTCTGAAATCGCGGAAAGCCTGCAATCCTTCCCTGCCTGACGGCCATGTTTCTACTCTGATAATATCCGGCCAACCCGGATACTTTTTCATTTTAAACTTCAGGCGTGTGATAACCCAGGCTTGCTCCTTCTCAGTTGATTTTTCGAGGCCAAAGCCAAGATGATCAGCATGATGCCAGGCCGATTCCTGAAAGAAGTTCATCATAGCCACAATACCGGCTTTTCCGGTGGGTGTGGTATCACTCCAGTGAATGGTATAAGTGTCGACCCAGGTAGGTTTAAAATTGTCCATTTGAAAAAATTGGGGTGCAAAAATAACCAATTCAAATTAAAATAAAATGCGCTGATATTCAGTTATATATTTATCCGGAAGATGTAAATACCGGTATTTTAAGTGCTGATTGAAAAACCCTTACGGGCTGTGAAATCACACGACGAAGAAAATTTTTGACAACAGCAGATTCATAAATTTTTTATTTATAAATTGCAAGCACTTTTAACATGTACTAACCCTCTAATTATTAAGATATGATTAACGTAGAGTGGGGCAAATTACCCTTCGGTTATTTTAAAACAGATTACAACGTGCGCTGTTATTTCCGTAATGGCGAATGGGGAAAGCTGGAATTGTCGTCGTCAGAATACATCAATATTCACATGGCTGCTACGGCTCTTCATTACGGGCAGGAAGCTTTTGAAGGCCTGAAGGCTTTCAGGGGCGTTGATGGAAAAATAAGGATTTTCAGATGGGAAGAGAATGCATTGCGCATGCAGCATTCAGCCCGTGGTATCCTGATGGCCGAAGTTCCGCTTGAATTGTTCAGGGAAGCTGTTTGGGAAGTTGTAAGACTGAACGAAAAGTATGTTCCGCCTTTTGGAACGGGTGCATCATTGTATATCAGGCCATTGTTGGCTGGTACTGGTCCTCAGGTAGGCGTTAAACCTGCAAGTGAGTATTTGTTTATGGTGTTTGTTGGCCCGGTTGGCCCCTATTTTAAAGAAGGTTTTAAACCCGTTAAGATACAGATAAGCCGCGATTTTGACCGTGCTGCCCCACTCGGAACGGGCACATTTAAGGTTGGCGGCAATTATGCAGCAAGTCTGCGTGCCGGCGAACGTGCACATGCTGAAGGTTTTGCAGCAAGTTTGTTCCTTGATGCCAGAGAAAAGAAATACATTGATGAAGCCGGACCGGCCAATTTCTTTGGGATAAAGGACAACACCTATATTACACCACGATCCTCCTCCATACTTCCTTCAATTACCAACAAAACCTTACAGCAACTTGCACTGGATATGGGTATGAAAGTAGAAGTAAGGCCTGTTCCGATTGAAGAACTTGCTGAATTTGATGAAGTAGGTGCATGCGGTACCGCCGCTGTAATCTCTCCGATATGTGCCATCGAAGACCGTGATACCAAAACTGTTTATTCATATTGCAAGGACGGTCAGGCAGGACCCGTGTCAACCATGCTGTACAAACGCCTGCAGGCCATTCAGTTTGGTGAGGAACCCGATAAATTTGGCTGGGTTGAAGTTGTTGAGTAATTATTGTAACAACCAATTATACTGCGCCCCTTTGTCAGGGGCGTTTTTTTTGGAAACATTAACTTTACATTAACCTTTTTTAGCATACTACATAGCATATGAATTGCGTTTTTCGATTACTTTTGACAACCTGTAAACATATTAATACCTGTACTGTTACTTTTTTCAATTTTAATAAAGCATATATGATGAGAATACGCTTCATTTTCTTTAGTTTAATGTACCTGTTCATCCTTTCGGGATGCAAAGCCCAGGTTGACGAACAAAAGAAAAATCTTGTTTTGGTCAGTCTTGTGAAGGAATCGATAGAGCAAGGCCATTTTAACCCGGTGCCTGTTGATGATAATTTTTCACGCAAAGCATACGCCCTCTATATTGATCAGCTTGACCCGTTTAAAAGGTTTTTCACACAGGAAGATCTTGGCAAGCTGAAAAAATATGAGGATCAACTGGATGATGAGTTTAAAAATCTGGATTTTCAGTTTTTTGATGAATCGGTGAGCCTGCTGAAGAAAAGAATTGAAGATGCCGGAAGCATTTATGCTGACATCATGAAGACGCCCTTTGATTTGAGCGTGAATGATTACTTTGAACTGGATCCCGATAAACGCGAATGGCCCAAAAATGATGCAGAGCTGAAGACTGTCTGGGAGCAATCACTAAAATATGAGGTGCTTACGCGTGTTTCAGAATTGATTGAACGTCAGGAAAAGGCCGTTGCCAAAAAGGATTCTGTTGTAAAAGTAAAGACGACTGCCGAAATGGAAGCCGATGCCCGTGAAAAGGTGCTGAAGCGTTACAACGACTATTTTCATGAACTGAAGAAACTTGATAACAACGACCGCATGGGCGATTATGTGAATGCACTGGTGAGTGTGAATGATCCGCATACCAGTTTTTTCCCGCCAAAAGACAAGCAGGATTTTGACATTCAGTTCTCAGGCCAGCTCGAAGGTATTGGTGCCACATTGCAGTCGAAGGACGGATATGTAACCATTGTGAATATTGTTCCGGGCGGACCGGCCTGGAAAGAAGGCCACCTTGAAGTAAACGACAAAATAGCCAAAGTGGCGCAGGGCGACGGTGATTTTGTAGATATTACCGATTGGCGTACCGACAAGGCCGTCACACTGATTCGTGGGAAGAAAGGAACCGAAGTTCGCCTTTCGGTGATTAAAATGGACGGTACCGAAAAGGAAATCAGGATATCGCGCGACGTGGTGATTATAGAAGAAACCTATGCCAAATCGGCTATCATGCAGGACAAGGCAAATCCGGGTAAGGTCGGATATATTTATCTCCCTTCATTCTACGCCAATTTTGATGACCCCAATGGCCGCAGTTCTTCGGTGGATATGCGTGCAGAAGTTGAGAAAATGAAGAAGGAAGGTGTGCAGGGCATTATCATCGATTTACGTGGTGATGGAGGCGGATCGTTACAGGATGCCATTGAAATCGGCGGACTTTTTATTCCGGAAGGACCCATTGTGCAGGTGAAAGCCAGGATTGGCAGTGCCAGGGTATATGGTGATCCTGATCCGGCCATGGTTTATGATGGCCCGCTATTGATTATGGTGAACTCACTGAGTGCTTCGGCTTCAGAGATTCTTGCGGCAGCCATGCAGGACTTTGGCCGTGCCATCATCGTGGGTACTTCGCAGTCATTCGGAAAAGGAACTGTTCAGCGTTTCTTTAACCTTGATGATGTGGCCCGCGGATACGATGATGTAAAACCTCTGGGTTCGCTCAAAATGACCATTCAGAAATTCTACAGGATTAATGGCGGTTCAACACAGTTGAATGGTGTGAAGCCCGATATTGTGATGTCAGACCCGTATACCTATTTTGAGATTGGCGAACGCGAGCTGAAGTTCCCGCTTGAGTTTGATAAGGTTCCTGCTGCCCAGTACAAGCCTTTTAACAATGAAAAGCTGTTTGCGGAGTTGAAATTTAAAAGCCTGGCCAGGATGAAGAATGATCCGGCGTTTAAGCTTCTGGATGAAAATGCCCACAGACTGAAAGAACAGCGCGACAATACCCGGCTGCCGCTGAGCCTGACTGAATTTACAGCCCAGAAGAAAGAACTGGATGCCATGGCAAAGAAGTACGCGGGAATAGGGAAGGATACGCTGAATGTGAATGTGCTGCCAATACAGGAAGACCTCACAAAAGTAGCGTCTGATACCACCAAGAAGGACATTTATACCAAGTGGCTTAAATCGCTGAGAACTGATAATTATGTGCTTGAAGCAACGCGTATTATCAATGACTGGGCTGCAGCAACAACACGGAAGAAATGAGAATTTTTAATTAATAATTTTTAATTTTTAATTGCCCTCCATTGTTAATTTTTCCTGGTTACCCGGATATTGTTTTTTGTTATTTGCTTTTTGTTATTTGCTATTTGTTTATTGGAGATGTTTGGAGATTTTGTGGCTAAATGATATTTTGAAGAATTAGGAACACAGAGATCCACTGAGGTTACACAGAGGAACACAGAGAAATTTTCAATTTATGAATTAGGGCAGGAGAAACAGTCGCACTGGTAAAGCCCGGAGGGCTTAATTTTAATAACCACCTGTGCAACAGGTGGTAAAACAAGAAGGGAAATCTATAGAGCCCTGAAGGGGTTCAATGAATATTGCCTTTGGTAATGTGTAATCATTTCATAGATTTTTTCATCGGGAAGCATGGAGGGTGAAAATTGTTACCACGAATGCACGAATAAGTGTGACAGTTACAAATAAATCCGGACCGGATTTAACTATTGGTGTTTCAACAAACTAAGGCGGTACTGAAGTGCTCCAAAACACTATGTCAACAGTGTATTACAGCAAGTTAACGCTCAATAATTGCACTGCAGGTTTCTAAAACGCCATTGTAAGTGCCCGGGACACCGCTGTTGGTGTCAAGGACGCCGCTGTTGGTACCCGGGACGTCGCTGTTGGTACCCGGGACGCCGCTGTTGGTATCCGGGACGCCGCTGTAGGTACCCGGGACGCCGCTGTAGGTACCCGGGACGCCGCTGTTGGTATCCGGAACACCACTGTTGGTGTCTGGAACACCGCTGCGACTGCCAATAATTCCACTTCAACTGCCAATAATTCCGATTCAAATGAAAATAATGCCGCAGCAAATGTATATAATGCTGCAGCAAATGAAAATAATGCCGCAGCAAGTGAAAATAATGTCGCAGCAAATGAAAATAATGCCGCTGCAAATGAAAATAATGCCACAGCAAATGAATATAATGCCGCAGCAAATGAAAATAATGCCGCAGCAAGTGAATATAATACCGCTGCAAGTGAATATAATACCGCTGCAAGTGTATATAATGTCGCTTCAAGTGTATAGGACACCACTTCAAGTGTCCATAACGCCGGATCAAATGTCCATGACACCACTGCAATTGTCCATAACGCCGATTCAAATGTCCATAACACCACAGCAAGTGTCCATGACACCGATTCAATAGCCAATAATTCCACATCAAGTGTCCATGGCACCACAGCAGGTGTCGCTTCCTGAAATAACTTGACAGATTTTTACTATAAATCTGAACTTAATGGC
>CAZKCK010000219.1:0-6391 GCA_964550695.1 uncultured Bacteroidales bacterium
ATCCGCAAAAGTTCGTTGACATCTATCACTGCAGCGAAGATGATTTTCAGAAGGCCACGCACCGAATATACCATGACAGGTTGCGGACCTCCAGTCTCCAGGTCAGGGTGCTGAATTAGGTCTGTGATTCCCTGTATGTATCAATTTTTCTATTCAATTTACTGCTTAATATTTTATTGATATCCAATAACATAGAAGATATTTAATAAAATACTTGCATTATTGAATTAATTACCATTATATTTGCAGAGTGAACATTCACACACTTATTTTTAGTGAGACGAATATAAAAAGTAAACTTAAATCAGAATGACAACGGAATTATCAGAAAGACAATTAGAAATAGTAGAAGCAGCCGGTAGAATACTTACTTCATCCGGTGTGAGTGGGCTGACTATAAAAAATTTGGCGAACGAAATGAAATTTTCAGAAAGTGCTATTTACCGTCATTTTACGAGCAAAGAGGAAATTATCATTGCAATGCTTACCTTTTTGGCTGAAAGCATTGACCAACGGTTGTCCAATATTATCGGTTCATCAGATCCGAAAGATAAATTTATAGCCATGTTCCGGGAACAATTCAGGTTTTTTAGTTTACATCCTCACTTTGTAGTGGCAGTATTCTCTGATGGCCTGATGGAAGAAACTCAACGGATCAATGATGCCATCCTAAACCTTATAAATGTTAAAATGAAACATTTGATGCCAGTCATCATCGAAGGCCAGCAAAAAGGTGTTTATACAAATGCACTGACTGCTGAAGAACTGACACATATTATTATGGGCGCCTTCAAACTTCAAATGTTTAAATGGAGAATCGCAAATTTTCAATTCGATATCATACGGAATGGAGAAAACATGATTCAATCGATTCTTACACTCATAAAAAGTAAATAATACGAAGTAAAATCAATTGGCGAACTGATTTTTTTTCCAATTAATGTTAGTGAATATTTACTAATCATAATATAAGATGGGCTTGAAAAACACAGATATGGTTGAAGCAGCAGGCAGGATCATTAACCGATCCGGAACAGATGCTTTATCAATTGAAGAATTGTCTCTCGAGATGGGGGTAGACCAATATCAACTTTCTCCTTATTTCAAGAATAATGACGACATCCTCATTATGGTTTTACAAAGCCTGGAAAAGGATATCAAACAGTTGGTTTCAGATTCCATGTCATTGAATGGCGCATCTGAAAAGGAACTTGAACACCTGTTTGGAACACTGAATAACTTATTCGGTCAGAAACCATTTTACTTATCCATTATTTTTTCCACAGAGTTAACGGAAAGGATTCCCGCCATTCAGGAAATTATGCTGAGAATAAAATCAATCGCGAAAATGCACCTTATCCAAGTCATCAATCACGGGAAGAACGAAAAGGTGCATAAAACAAAACAAACAACCATGTCATTGGCAACTAATATTATAGACAGCTTTCGGCTGTTCATGAACGAACAGCGGGTTATTGACAAAATGGTTCGGGATATTGAGATATTAAAGAACACACAAGATTAGTAGTACGATAACAGTAATTTAAAAAAATTTAATCTATTATGTTGGTAAATATTCACAAACAAAAAATAATTCTACTGGTGTTACTTATAGTAGTAACCGTCAGGCCTGCACAAAGCCAGGTATGGACCTTGCAACAATGCATTGATACCGCCCTGGTAAACAATAAGAATTTGCAAATAAGCCGGAATTCAATGGAGGTTGGTGAACAGAAGCACCAGGAGGCCCTGGCAAACCTGATTCCCAAAGTAAATGTCAATGCCGACTATCGCTACTACGCCAACCTTCCTTACCAGTTTATGCCCTTATCGGCTTTCGGGGGGCCGGATGGGCAATTTAAGGAGGTGCAATTTGGTGTGCCACATAACATCAATGCCAATTTGCAACTGACGTTGTCGGTATATAATCCACTTGTCTATGGTGCCATCCAATCAACGAAGATCGGATCGGAAATCAGTGGGCTGCAGGTTCAGAAAACTACGGAACAGGTCTTTTTTGAAATATCCAATTTGTATTATAACGGACAAATACTGAATAGTCAGCGAACATTTATTGACAGCAACCTCACCAACAATAAAAAATTACTTAAGAACCTGCAATTGCTGAAGGAGCAATTACTTGCAAAAGGCACTGACGTAAGTAAGGTACAGTTGCAGATTGACCAGTTGACCAATCAGCGTGAAATAATAGCAAACAAATACGACCAGGTGCTTAATGCCTTGAAATTCACCGTGGGTATCTCCGGGGATCAATCCATCGGGATAGAACCTCTTTCATTATCCCATCCTGAAAACAAAGAATATAAAAACGCTTCTACCATTGACATCCGTATTTCAGAAACACAATCGAGGTTGTTGGCCAGTGAACTCAGGACGTTGAAAAATTCACGGTTACCCTCTCTGTCAATATATGGAACTTATGGAACAGCCGGTTATGGATATGACAAACAACCCAATGAGTTTTTGAAATTTTATCCTATCGGATATGCAGGCCTTCAGTTGACCTATCCCTTGTTTAACGGGACAATCACCCAACGAAAAATCAACCAGAAGAAACTGGAAGTCAGGAACAGCGAACTGCAGCAGAGCTTAATAGCCGATCAAACCAATATGCAGGTTGATAATGCACGACAACAAAAGATCGTAGCACAACATTCATTGGAAACCACCCTCTCACAAATTGCATTGGGTCAATCCGTTTATGGGCAAACAATCTTACAGCAGGCACAAGGCACGGCAGCTCTGGCAGATGTTCTGCTTGCTGACAATGCCTTGCGCGAAGCCCAGCAAAACTACCTCACAGCCGTGGTTGAATATCTGAAAGCAGATCTGGAATTAAAAAAATTAACAGGAAACATTTTAAATAAATAAGCGATGAAAAAAGTCCTTTATATCACCATACCACTCTTATTGTTCGCCATCGTGGTCATTCGTCTAATGACCAATAAAGAAACGGCCCGGCAGCAAGTTTATCAGTACAATAAGGAAGAAGCCGTAAATGTACAGGCTGATACCCTGCAATTGGAGGATGTTGACGCAGATTATTCTTTTTCCGGCACTTTTGAACCGAACAAGGAAACGAAACTCAGTGCTGAAATCCAGGGTAGGATTAATGCGGTTTTTGTGGATGCAGGCAGCAACATTAAAAAAGGGCAGCCCTTATTGCAATTGGATAACTCTTTGCTAAAGCTGCAACTTCAATCGGCTGAAGTGCAAATTGAAGGCCTGGAGGCTGATGTGAAGCGATATACCATCCTCACAAATGCCGATGCCGTACAGGGCGTGCTCCTGGAGAAAGCCGAACTTGGTTTGAAATCTGCCAGAGTTCAAAGAAACACCTTGCTGGAACAGATCAGTAAAACGACCATCACAGCGCCATTTGAAGGTGTAGTTACTGCAAAACTAACAGAGGTGGGCGCATTTGCAGCCCCGGGTGTCCCGTTACTCCAAATTACAGATATATCCCAATTGAAATTTACCGTAACCGTTCCCGAAGCGGATTTGAATTTGTTCAATATCAATACTTCATATGATGTGGTTGCAGATGTTTTTCCTGAGATCATTTTTTCGGGGAAAGTGACTCTGACAGGAAGCAGGGCAAATGCTGCCAGCAGTTTCCCTGTGCAGTTCACCATAAAAAATACGCCAGACTTAACCATCAAAGCCGGAATGTTTGGTAAAGTTATGTTAGCAGAAAGAAAAGGAGGAAAACACATGGTCATTCCGGCTTCTGCCATTGTCGGGTCATCTGTTCACCCGCAACTTTACCTGGTTGAAAACGGGAAAGCGGTACTAAAAAATATCACCGTCTCTGCACGAACTAAAAATAAAGCTGTGGTGAACGCTGGATTAAAAGAAGGCGATGTAATGATAACCGGCGGGTTCATCAACCTTTTTGATGGGGCCAATGTAAACGTTAAATAAATCAGTGAGCCATGAATATCACACAAATATCAATCAATCGTCCTTCGCTGATCATCGTACTTTTCAGTGTACTGACCTTAGCCGGATTTATCGGATATAAAAATCTGAGTTACGAACTGATGCCCGATTTCAATCAGCCGGTCGTCGTAATTAAAACCTTGTACCCCGGAGCTGAACCCCCTGAAGTAGAGACATCTGTGTCGCGTAAGATTGAAGATGCACTCTCTAACCTTGAAGGAGTGGACTATCTGGTAACAAAGTCATTGCCCAATGCATCCATCATCATCGTTAACCTGAAATACGGTACCGACCTGGGTAAAACGATGCAGGACGCCCAGCGCTATATCGACAATATCCGCAAAGATCTGCCTTCGGATATTCACAGTCCCGTAATGAGCAAAGTTTCCCCCAATGATTTACCGATCATGTCGGTCAGCGCTGCCAGTAATTTGCAGGGAACTGAATTTTATCAGAAAATGAAAGATGAATTCCTTCCGCAGATTCAGCAATTAAAGGGTGTGGCAGAAATTACGCTGCTGGGAGGTGAAGAGCGGGAAATTGAGGTAAAGGTAAACCAGGAAAAATTAAAGTTATATAAAATTTCACTTTCCCAGGTCACCGAAGCCATTAACCGTTCAGGGTTGGATTTGCCGGCAGGGAAAGTTCAAACGAGCACGGATAATAATTCCGTTCGGTTGACCGGCAAATTTTCGACCATCGATGACATTAAGAATGTTCAGGTGGCGATGCCTGTTCCGGGTAGTCCGGTGTATGTGAAAGATGTGGCAACCGTGACTGATGGAATAAAGGAAATCACATCCATCAGCCGTTATAATGGAAAGAACGGGATCGGGTTATTAATTAAAAAGCAAGGCGATGCCAATGCAGTTGACGTTTCAAGGCTGGTTCGGGAAAAATTCAAATCCATTGAACAGCAATACGCTTCTGTCGGGGTGCAATTTGTGATTGCCGATGACAGCACCGATAAAACGATCGCAGCGGTTGACTCTGTTGTTTTTGATTTGTTTTTGGCTGTGATCCTGGTTTCATTGGTCATGTTGTTGTTTCTGAGAAGCTTCAGGAATTCGCTGATTGTGATGATTGCAATTCCAACATCTTTGGTAACCGCTTTTGCAGTCATGTGGATTTTGGGTTACACCCTCAACCTGATGACGCTGCTGGCCATGTCGCTGATTATAGGCATCCTGGTCGATGATGCCACGGTGGTGTTGGAAAACATCCAGCGTCACCTGGATATGAAAAAGGAAAAACGTGCCGCTGCACTGGATGGCAGAATGGAAATCGGATTTTCCGCATTATCCATCACCCTGGTGGATGTGGTCGTGTTCCTTCCAATTCTGTTTTTGCAGGTTTTTGTGGCCGATATGCTCAAGCAATTTTCGATTGTGGTCGTCACTTCAACACTCACCAGTTTGTTGGTTGGCTTTACCCTGACTCCCTGGCTTGCTTCACGGATAGGGAAATCGGAGGATTTAAAACCAACCAACTTTTTTAACCGTTTTTTGCTCTGGTTTGAACACAACCTGCAGAAATTCATCACATGGTATGGTGCACAACTGGAATGGGTACTCGCGCATAAACTCATCTTCGCCGGAATTGTGCTTTTGCTGTTTGCATTTACGGGGATTATGTTCAAACAAGGCATCATCGGCAAGGAGCTCATTGCTACCGGCGACCAGGGGAAATTCAGGCTGAACCTGGAATTTGATAAATCAACATCCGTTCAGCAGAACAACATCCGGTCGAGGCAAATTGAAAACTATATGTTGCAGCAACCTGAGGTGGCAACCGTATTCAGTAACATCGGAGGTCCTGGCACCGGTATTGGAAGCCTGGGTGTGGGTGCATCCAACAAAACAGAATTTACCATCCAGTTAAAACCTGCCAACGAACGGAACAACCGGCCGACAGAAGAATTTATGAAGCAGTCGCGGGAAGCGCTACAAAAGCAATTTCCCGGGATCAACTACTCCATGGCCGCATTGGGGTTAATTCCGCGCACAGCGCCTATTGAGTTGACCGTGAGTGGAAGTAATCCCGATTTGGTTATGAAAACAGGTACTGCGTTAAGATCCGTCATTGAAAAAATTCCCGGAGCCGACAATGTACGGTTATCTGTCGAGGAGGGAAGCCCGGAATATAAAATCATTCCTGACAAGGATCGGCTTCAGCGGTTTGGATTAACCACAGCCTATGTAGGTCTGAATATCCGAAGCGCTTTTACGGGGAACGACGATGCGACGTTAACCGAAAATGGGACGGAATATCCTGTTCGTATCTGGCTGGATGACTTTAACCGTGAAAATTTTGAAGATGTGAACAGACTGACCATCGTCAACCCAATGGGTATGCCCGTTGAAGTAAAGCAATTTGCGGAGGTAGTACAGGACAACTCCCCGTCTTTACTGGAAAGAAAAGACCGGCA